>NZ_JBHYTT010000005.1:69073-412263 GCF_042749285.1 Streptomyces sp. NPDC059499 | reverse complement strand
CTGCAGGGGGGACCCTGTGGGAGAGTAGGACGCCGCCGAACAATTATTCCGGGAAAGCCCCGTGCCCTTGTGGCACGGGGCTTTTCTGCGTTCTGAGCGTCTAGGGTCGGACCATGCGCTACGAAC
This sequence comes from Streptomyces sp. NPDC059499, assembly GCF_042749285.1. Taxonomy (NCBI): domain Bacteria; kingdom Bacillati; phylum Actinomycetota; class Actinomycetes; order Kitasatosporales; family Streptomycetaceae; genus Streptomyces; species Streptomyces sp. NPDC059499. The sequence goes on along the minus strand of NZ_JBHYTT010000005.1, from coordinate 412,137 downwards.
TGGTCATCTTCGACAACGATGGTGTGCTCGTCGACAGTGAGCCGATCTCCAACACCGTCCTAGCCGGCTACCTCACCGAGCTCGGTCACCCCACCTCGTACGAGGAGTCTGTCCGCGACTACATGGGTGCCGCAGTGCACCGGGTGCACGATCTGGTGGAGGAGCGGACGGGTCAGAAACTGCCCGCGGACTTCGACGAGGAGCTGCACCGCCGGACGCTCGCCGCGTTCCAGCAGGAGCAGGTCCTCGCGGTCGACGGGGTCGAGGAGCTGCTGGGCGAACTCGTCGCGGACGGGGTGGCGTACTGCGTCGCCTCGTCCGGAAGCCACCAGAAAATCGCGGCCGGGCACCGGAAGCCCGGGCTCGACCAGTGGTTCGAGGAGGAGTGGATCTTCAGCTCCGAGGACGTCGGGAAGGGCAAGCCGGCGCCGGACCTGTTCCTCCACGCCGCCGAACGGATGGGCGTCGCCCCCGAGCGGTGTGTCGTGATCGAGGACAGCCCGCTCGGCGTCGAGGCGGCACGTGCCGCGGGGATGGACGTGTACGGATTCACCTCGATGATGCCGGCGGATCGGCTCGTCGGGGTCACCGGGCACTTCTCCGACATGTCGCAGCTGCCCAAACTGCTCGCCTGATCGATCTACCCAGGGGTAGATCGATGGCTCTACGCTCGCGGCCATGACGGATGCGCGGTTGCGGCACGGCAGGGCTTCGCTGGCATTGAGCTTCCTGGTGCAAGGGGTGACCTTTGCTCTGCTCGTGACGCGCATCCCCGCGATTCAGGACCGGTACGGGATATCCGACGGGCTGCTGCCCGCCTTCCTTGCCGCTGTCCCGATCCTCGCGGGGGTTGCCAGCGTGGCCACCGAGAAGGTGGTCGCGCGGGTGCGGCCGGGAATCGTGCTCAGGTGGGCGCAGCCCGTCGTGCTGCTGGCGTTGCTGGGGGTGGGTGCGGGCACCGAGTTGTGGCAGGTGGCCCTGGCGCTCGGTGCGTTCGGGCTCGCTGTCGGTGCGCTGGACGCGTCCATGAACATGATGGGCGTGAGCCTTCAGCGGGCGTACGGGCGCAGCATCATGCTCGGGTTCCATGCCGCCTACAGCCTGGGCGGCATAGCCGGGGCGTCCATGGCCTGGGCAGGCGCGCACTGGGATCTGTCGTTGCTCGTGTCCTACCTGCCGGCCGTGGTCGTCCTGCTGCCCGCGGCGCTGCTGGGGAGCCGGTGGTACGCGGAGGGGAAGACGGCGCAGGAAGTGGCGGCGGGTCCGGGGAAGGGTGGTTCCGTCCCGTTCAAGTTGCTGATGCCGCTCTGTCTGGTGATGGCCTTCGCGTACATAGGGGACTCGACGGTCTCCAACTGGAGCGCGAAGTACCTGCAGGACGTGCTGGGCGGTTCGGAGCAGCTGGCGACCGTTCCGTACAACGTCTACATGGTGACCACGCTGCTGGGTCGCGCCGTGGGGGACCTGGGGGTGCGGCGGTTCGGGGCGGTGGCCGTCGTGCGGTTCGGGAGTGTGCTGGCGGCGGCGGGCTTCGGGGTGGTTGCCGTGGCGCCCGGGGCGTGGTGGGGGATGCTCGGGTTCACGATGCTGGGGCTGGGGCTCTGTGTGATCGTGCCGCAGACCTTCGCTGCCGCGGGACGGATGTTCCCGGGGGCGAGCGATGTGGCTGTCGCCCGGCTGAACGTCTTCAACTACGTGGGGTTCCTGGTCGGATCGCCGTTGGTGGGGGGCCTCGGTGACGCGTGGAGCTATCGGGGAGCGATGCTCGTGCCGATGGTGCTGGTTCTCGCGACGCTCGTGTATGCCCGGTCGTTCGGCTCCGAGCCCGCCCGATACGGTGGCGGGCATGAGCGGGCGCGCGCGGCTGATGTGGGATGACGCAGTATCGGGATACGACTTCGGTGACAGTCATCCCATGGATCCGGTCAGGCTTGACCTGACGATGGGGCTGGTGCGGGCGTTCGGGCTCGATTCCGCGGTGGACGTGAGGTCGGCCAAGGCCGCCGGTGCGTCCACCCTGCGGCTGGTGCACCGCGAGGACTACGTTGCGGCCGTACGGGCCGCTTCCGCGGATCCTGCGGCGGCCGACCAGACGTACGGACTGGGGACGGTGGACGATCCCGCCTTCGCGGGGATGCACGAGGCGTCCGCGCTCATCGCCGGGCTTTCGGTGGGGGCTGCGGAGGCGGTGTGGCGCGGGGAGAGTGCGCACGCCGTGAACTTCACCGGTGGGCTGCACCATGCGATGCCGGGAGGTGCCGCGGGCTTCTGCATCTACAACGATCCCGCGCTGGCCATTGCCCGGCTGCTGGAACTGGGGGCCGAACGGGTGGCGTACGTCGATGTGGACGTCCACCACGGGGACGGGGTGCAGGCCGCGTTCTGGGAGGATCCGAGGGTGCTGACCGTGTCGCTGCACGAGCATCCGCGCACGCTGTTCCCGCAGACCGGGTGGCCGGAGGAGACCGGGGGCGGGGCGGGTGAGGGCGGTGCGGTGAACGTGGCGCTGCCCGCCGGTACGGGGGACGCGGGGTGGCTGAGGGCGTTCCATTCGGTGGTGCCCGAGCTGTTGGCGGACTTCCGGCCGCAGGTTCTGGTGACCCAGCACGGGGCCGACACGCACTTCGAGGATCCGTTGGCGCATCTGGCGGTGTCGCTGGATGCGCAGCGGGCGGTCATGGCGTCGTGTCACGAGCTCGCCCACGAGTACACGGACGGCGGGCGCTGGGTGGCGCTCGGCGGGGGCGGGTACGCGGTGGTCGATGTGGTTCCGCGGTCCTGGACGCATCTTGTGGGGATCGCCGCCCATGCGCCGGTGGACCCGGAGTCGGTGATTCCGTCGTCGTGGCGGGACGAGGTCTACGCCCGGACGCGGCAGTTGGGTCCGGCCCGGATGACGGACGGCCGTACCCCGTCGTGGCAGTCGTGGGACGCCGGGTACGACCCGGCGGACCGGCTGGACCAGGCGGTGCTGGCGACCAGGCGGGCGGCGTTTCCGCTGCGGGGGCTGCTGGCCTGAGTAGGGGTTACGCCAACGGTGGGGCGCAATCGGCGTTTTGGTGCTGCGGTGTGCCCGGTGCGGGAGCATCGGGAGGGTGTTGAGCACCGGGGCGCTGCGCGCCCATCTGCTGGCGGCCAGGCTGGCCGGGCCTGTGGCCACCTCGCGGCAGAACAGTCTGCAGAGCTACCGGCTCTTCGCGGCGAGGGATCCGCGCGTGACGCTGGGCCTCGATCCGGACCGGGTCTGGGGTGAGCGCGACCTGTTGCGGCTCATGGCGGAGAAGTGCGGCGTGTCGGACGATCCTGATCATGTCTCCGGTCTTGATGTGATCGACCCGGAGCGGACTCTGGCAGGTTTGGACGCGTTCGCGGAGCGGCTCGGGGCGGCTGCGGAGAGGCGGGCTCCGGTGCTGTTCGGGACCGGTCATCCGCACCGGCTGCTGGGGTTCTACGCAGGGCTGGCAGACGCCTTGTCGGCGGCAGGGTGCGCGGTGCTCACCCCCGCGAGGGGCCGATGTATCGACATAACGACCCGGTTCGGCGTACGCACGTACAACCTCGACTACGTACGGGGAGTCGCGCTGGTGCGCGAACCGGGCGTGCGGTCCCCCGGGAGTGCGACCGGCGCGCACACCCATTCGCCGCTGCCGGTTCGGGCCGTGCTGGAGGGGATCGCGGAGACCTGCGGGGCTCTGCCCGAGCTGGTGGTCGGGGACCACGGATGGGTCTGCGGGGCAGGTCAGCTGGGCATCGAGGCCATCGGTCTCGCCGATACGGACGATCCCGCGCTGTTCGTGGGCGAGGCCGAGGGGCGGGTGTCCGTCGCCGTTCCGCTTGATGACGCCGTGCGGTCGGACTACTACCGCCCGCTTACTCGCTATGTACTCAATCGGGCGTGTCTGTCACAGTAGGCGGCCTGTCGTCTCACCTCTTCCCCACTCGCATCACCCGCCCCTAATCTGGGGAGTGAGCGCACAACGACGAAGAGTCACCGGAGGGGAAGCCGGTGCGCGTCTCGTGCGGAAGGTACAGGTGGGTCATGGCTGCTGGCAGCGAGAGGCCTCTCAACGAGGTCAAGTTTCTGACCGTGGCGGAAGTCGCCTCGGTCATGCGAGTGTCGAAGATGACCGTGTACCGCTTGGTGCACAGCGGTCATCTGCCGGCGATCCGGGTGGGCAGGTCCTTCCGGGTCCCGGAGCAAGCGGTTCACGAGTATCTCCGCGAGTCCTTTGTGGGGGTGGAGTCAGCCTGACGTTGCCCTCGGATTACGCCCCTCACCCAGTGGCGGGTAGGCTAGGCCGACGTAGGTCGTGTGGGCCCAGACGCCCCGCACCAGTGAAGAAGAAGTGAGCGAGGGTAGTCGTGGGCTCTGTTATCAAGAAGCGGCGTAAGCGGATGGCCAAGAAGAAGCACCGCAAGCTGCTCAAGCGCACGCGCGTTCAGCGTCGCAACAAGAAGTAGGCGAACGCAGTTCGTGCATCCGAAGCCCTTCCGCCGTTCCGGCGGAAGGGCTTCGGTGTTTTTCCGGCCATGACTTCGGCAAAGCCCGCCATGGGGTCATCACAGGGCAACATCCACCGGCTACGGTGACGGCCAGGGGAAGACCCCGCTCGGCGAACGAACGACGGAAGGCGCTGATCTTGGGGAAGGTCGTGCTCGTCACAGGAGTGGCCCGGCAGCTCGGGGGCCGCTTCGTACGGCGTATCCAGCGCGACCCCGGTGTGGACCGGGTGATCGCCGTCGACGCGGTCGCGCCGGAGCACCAATTGGGTGACGCCGAATTCGTCACGGCGGACATCAGACAGCCCGCGATCGCCAGGGTCCTCGCCGAACACTCGGTCGACACGGTCGTTCATCTGGATGTCTCGGGGAAGGCGCTCGGCGCCGGCGGCCGGACGACGGTCAAGGAGACCAACGTCATCGGCACCATGCAGCTGCTGGGTGCCTGCCAGAAGTCACCGACCGTCCAGCGGCTCGTGGTCAAGTCCAGTACGAGCGTGTACGGCTCCGCGCCCCGCGACCCCGCGGTCTTCACCGAGACGACCCCGCCCAAGTCGTTGCCCAGCGGGGGCTTCGCCAAGGACGCGGTGGAGGTCGAGGGGTACGTACGCGGCTTCGCCCGCCGCCGGCCGGACGTCGCCGTCTGCGTGCTGCGGTTCGCGAACATCCTGGGCCCCGAGCCGGACTCGCCGCTTGCCGACTACCTGGCCCTGCCCGTCCTGCCGACCGTCTTCGGGTACGACCCGCGGCTGCAGTTCGTCCATGAGGACGACGTCATGGCGGTCCTGGAGATCGCGGCCCGCGAACCGCGGCGCGGAACCCTGAACAGCGGCACCTTCAACATCGCGGGTGACGGCGTACTGCTGCTCTCGCAGTGCTCGCGGCGGCTGGGCCGGCCGACCGTTCCGGTGCTGCTGCCCGCCGTCACCTGGGTCGGCTCGGCGCTCCGCACGATCGGTATGACCGACTTCTCGCCGGAACAGATCCGGCTGCTCACCCACGGCAGGGTGGTCTCGACCGTGCAGATGCGCGAGACGCTGGGTTTCCGCCCCAGGTTCACGACCGCGGAGACCTTCGCCGAGTTCGCGCGCAGCCGTGGACCGGGGCTGCTGCCGCCCGAGTTGATGAGCAGGGCCGTCGGGCGGCTGGCGGACCTGCCTTTCGCCGGGGGGCCGGCCGGGGGCGGGACCGATGCGACACATTCGACTCACGGCGCCAGGTAGAGGAGCGCGACCGACGATGGCGGACGCCAAGGTCATTCCGTTCGACGACGACCGTTCGCGCTCAGGCGCTGCGCGGCGCAGGAGCGTGCTGCCGGGGAGCGGCCGGGGTCAGGCCCCGGCCGGCCCCGGTGCGGCGCCTGTGAGCGCCCTGCGGGGATCGCAGACGCCCGTGGTGGGTGCGCAGGAGGCCGCGCCTCCCGAGGAGGCGCACGAGGTCTCCGGGCGGGCCGGCTGGGACCGGCGGATCGCGGGTGGGCTCGCGTTCCTGCGACGACGCGTCACGGGTGACTACGAGATCGACGAGTTCGGGTACGACAAGGAGCTGACCGACCAGGTCCTCATGTCGATGCTGCGGCCCCTCGCGGACAAGTACTTCCGGGTCGAGGTGAAGGGCATCGAGAACATCCCGTCGGACGGCGGGGCGCTCATCGTCGCGAACCACTCGGGGACGCTTCCGCTGGACGGGCTGATGCTCCAGGTGGCGGTGCACGACAACCACCCGGCCGAGCGGCATCTGCGGCTGCTCGCCGCCGATCTGGTCTTCATGCTGCCGGTGGTCAACGAGCTGGCCAGGAAGGCCGGGCACACGCTGGCGTGTGCGGAGGACGCGGAACGGCTCCTGCAGCGCGGCGAGGTCGTCGGGGTGATGCCGGAGGGCTTCAAGGGCATCGGCAAGCCGTTCGGCGAGCGGTACAAGCTGCAGCGCTTCGGGCGGGGCGGCTTCGTGTCGACGGCGCTGCGGGCCGGGGTGCCGATCGTGCCGTGCTCGATCGTCGGCGCGGAGGAGATCTATCCGATGATCGGCAACTCGAAGACGCTGGCGCGGGTCCTGGGCGTTCCGTACTTCCCGATCACGCCGACGTTTCCGTGGCTGGGACCGCTGGGTGCGGTGCCGCTGCCGACGAAGTGGACGATCCAGTTCGGGGAGCCGATTCCGACGGACGGGTACCCGCCGGAGGCGGCGGAGGACCCGATGCTGATGTTCAACCTGACGGACCAGGTGCGGGAGCAGATCCAGCACACGCTGTACAAGCTGCTCGTGCAGCGCAGGTCGGTCTTCTTCTGACGAAGCGCATGTGAAGGGGGGCCGTCCGGATCCGGGCGGCCCCCCTTCACATGCGCTTTCCTGTGCCTCGTCTACGGCTTGAGGTCCTCGCCGTCGATGCCCAGGCCCGGTAGCAGACCGGGGAGAAGGGGCGGCAGGGTCACATCCGGTTCCTCGGACGTGCCGTCCTCGTCGCCCGGGGACGACGGGGTGCCGTCGTCCGTCGGGAGGTCGTCGAGCAGGCCGTCCGTACCGCCGTTGATCAGGCCGTCGGCCGGAGTGCTGCCGGATCCGGACGGCTCGGGCGTGGTGCTGCCCGCAGGGCTGCCGTCCGGGGCGGTGGACGACGGTGCCGGGCGGTCCGTGCCGGAGGGGCCGGTGCCGTCCGCGGATTCGGACTGCGCCCCTTCCCTGCTCGTGCCCGGGGTACGGGGGAGCAGGGCCTGGAGCGGCGCGACCTCCTGGTCCATGGCGTCGAAGACGGAACTGACCTTGTCGCCGATGTCGGCCAGCTGGACGGGCAGCCGGTCACGGAGACTGCTCCAGCTCTCGCGGTGCGAGCGGGAGAAGGAGTCCAGTGTCTGGATCGGCCCGATGGAGCCGTCCCGCCGGTAGGCGGAGTGGAGCAGCCGGTGTCCCTCGGTGGCGTCGTGCGTCATGCCGTTGAGTGTGCGTCTGACCTCCCCCAGCGACTCGTGGTCCATCTCGCCCGAGCGGCCCCGCTCCATGAGACGGCGGGCTTCGCTGAGGCGGGTCGATGCCTGGTCGAGGTAGACCTCGCCCCGGTCGGCATCGCCGTTGGCCATGGTGAGATTGATGTCCTCCATGCCGCGCTTCAGCCCGTAGAGGGAATCACCCGGCAGGGCGTCGGAACTGGCAGCGGCCACTCCGCCGAAAGCTCCGGCGGCCACACCGACGGTGAGTCCTCCCGCGGTGAGTCCCTTCGCCCAGCGGGAGCGGGGGCGCAATTTCCGGAGCGGGGAGGCCCGGTGGGCCCCCCTGCCCCGTTGTTCGGGCACGGTAGGGCCCGTGGACGCACCGCCCTCGGCGAACATGGTCTCCATGGCCGCGACGAGCTGCGCTCGCTGCACCACTTTGACCTCGGGATCCAATTGCGGCTTCGGTAGCTCACCGAGGCCGTTCGCCAGGGCCAACAGCGTTCCGTGGTCGGCCGGTTCGGCCGGTTCCTCGGGCTGTACGGCCGCCGCACCCTGGGACGACTGCTCCTCCAGGGCCTGGGCGAAGGCGTTCGCCCGCCGGTGTGCCGAAACGTTTGCGATCACTGGCGGCACCTCCTCTCGTCATGACGGTCGACTCCCCTGAGCGTCCGGAAGGTTGCGCACCGGACGCGTTTCCACACGATCGAGCGAGTGGACTACGAGTCGCGGTGCGACGACAGGGGGCCTGCATCCGGCACAACGAGTGGCGCGGCGTTTGGGTTACGGACGAAGGATGATCGGACCAGTGTGTCACGTACCCGTCACCAATGGTGATCTCATCCTCACCCGAAGTGATCTCAACGGGCGTCGTCGGGCAGGAGTCGGGCGAGTGTTCGGACGGCGCGGTACTGCAGGGTCTTGATCGCGCCCTCGTTCTTGCCCATGACACGGGCCGTCTCGGCGACCGAGAGCCCTTGCAGGAACCGGAGGGTGACGCACTCCTGCTGTTGTGGATTGAGTCGTCGCACGGCTTGCAGCAGTGCGGCGTTGGAGAGGGACTCCAGGACGGAGTCCTCGGGGCTGCGCGCGACCTCGTTCGCGTCGAGCATTTCGCCGGTGGTCACTTCCAGTCGGAAACGACTGGATTTGAAGTGGTCGGCGACCAGGTTCCGGGCGATCGTGACCAGCCAGGCACCGAAGTCGCGGCCCTGCCAGGTGAAGGTGGAGATGCGGCGCAGAGCGCGCAGGAACGTCTCGCTGGTGAGGTCCTCCGCTGTCGCCTTCCCTCCCACGCGGTAGTAGATGTACCGGTACACGGTGTCGCTGTACTGGTCGTACAGGCGGCCGAAGGCCTCGGCCTCACCGGCCTGTGCGCGCTCGACAAGATCCATCATGCGCGCGCTGTCGCTGTCGGCTGTGGGCCGGCGAACGGCTGACGTGGTCGTGGCGCCGCGGGTGCTGCGTCTTCCGACCGCCGCGCTGCGTTCGGCCAACGCGTAGCAAGGGCCGGCAGGTGCAGGGGTGGCAAATGCGGGGACGGCGTACGCGGTGGGGACGAAGCCGCGCAAGTGGTCGAGGACCGTTGCGCGCAGCGTAGCCAGGCCCGAGGTGTCAACCCCGACGTGTGGGTACACGGGACTCCCAGAGGCAGAGCTTCCATCACGTGCAGTTCGAAAACCGTCACTCGTGGTAGCGGGTGGCGGGCTCCTTGTGCGTCTGAGGAGAATAACGCTTCGTACAGGCCGGGCTACACCCAGTTGCTCAAATCATCGATTCCGTCGCTTCTGTAACCTCTAAGTGACGGAGTAAGTCGCACATCGTGACCGCTTATTGATCGAAATGCTTCGTGATCTGCCTGCGGGGGCGACGGGTTGTGGTCGCTCGACGTCAATCCGACTGGCCGGAGGGGTGAGCGGGTGCGGGCGGCCGCCCCCTCCCGATTGGCCGTACGTCCCCGGGCGTGGCCCGCAGCCCGCAGCCCGCAGCCTCGGGCCGTAGGCGGGCGACGGGGCAGGGGCAGCGGCGGGCCGGCGGTGGAGACGGGCCTGTGGCGGAAGGTCAGCGGCGGCGGCGGTGGAGTGCGACCGCGGCCGCGGTGCCACCGGCCAGGGCGCCCACACCGGCGGCGGCCGGGATTCCGACCTTTGCGGCCTTGCGGCCGGTGCGGTAGTCGCGCAGGCGCCAGTCCAGGGCGCGGGCGTGCTTGCGGAGCTTGGTGTCCGGGTTGACCGCGTACGGATGGCCGACCAGCGACAGCATCGGGATGTCGTTGTGCGAGTCGCTGTACGCCGCGCAGCGGTCGAGGTCCAGGCCCTCGGCCGCCGCCAGTGCGCGTACCGCCTCGGCCTTGGCCGGACCGTGCAGGGGTTCGCCGACCAGGCGGCCGGTGTAGACGCCGTCCACCGACTCGGCGACGGTGCCCAGTGCGCCGGTCAGGCCGAGGCGGCGGGCGATGATCGTGGCGGTCTCCACCGGGGCGGCTGTGACCAGCCAGACCTTCTGCCCCGCGTCGAGGTGGGCCTGGGCGAGGGCGCGCGTGCCGGGCCAGATGCGGTCGGCCATGTACTCGTCGTAGATCTCCTCGCCGATGGACATCAGCTCGGAGACGCGGTGGCCCTTGACGATGGACAGGGCGCTGTCGCGGGCGTCCTGCATGTGCTCGGGATCCTCGACGCCGGCCAGCCTGAACCAGGCCTGCTGCCAGGCGAACCGGGTCAGTTCGCGGCGCTGGAAGAACTTCCGCTTGTAGAGGCCGCGGCCGAAGTGGAAGATCGCGGCGCCCTGCATCACGGTGTTGTCGAGGTCGAAGAAGGCGGCGGCCCGGTCGTCCCCGGCCACCGGGAACACGGGCTCCCCGGCGCCTTCGGCCGCGGTCAGCAGATCCGCGGCGTCTGCGGGAAGAAGGGACTCGTCGGCGGGAAGCGTCGACTTCCGCGCTGCCTCGGCTGCTGCCTCGCCTGCCAGCACGCTCCGTGCTGTCGCGGGGCGCCTGCGGGGTGTGAGCCATCCAAGAGCGGCCATGTCGTGAGCATAGCGATTCTGTTCGGTGCTTCCCGACCTGGCGGGATGCGACCGTGTGAACTCTCCGGGACCGCCGCGTTAAACGGGTGACGCCGGGAGTGGTGCGGAGCGGCGCAGAATGGAGGCATGAGTGCCTTGCTGCGGCGTACGAAGAAGAAGCCTGCCGACCGGGTGGTGACCCTCGTGGGCAAGCCCGGCTGTCACCTCTGTGACGATGCGCGACTGGTGGTGCGCGCCGTCTGCGAGGAGACCGGCGCGTCCTGGGTGGAGAAGGACATCACCCAGGACGAGGCCCTCTACAAGGAGTACTGGGAGCAGATTCCGGTGGTCCTGATCGATGACGAACAGCACACGTTCTGGCGGGTGGACCCGGCGAGGTTGCGCACGGCACTGGGTACCTAGTCGAAACCCGGTTAACATCATGGGCGTTTTGAGTGGTCTCGGGGGCGTGGACATGAGGAGTGTGTACCGCTTTGCCCCCTTCGAGCCCGCAACGGGGTGATGCGGCCCCGGGTTCCGGGACCGCGCGAGGAATATGCGTGACCCCGGTCACTTTGACCAGACAAAACGGACACTATCTTTGTGCACGCGTTCACAAAGACATAGCCTGCATTCGACGGGGCGGTCTTGGGACATACGGCCGCCTGCAGCCCCGCTCATCCCGCAGGAGCACCGTGGCAACTGGCCGAACTCACCGACCGGCGACCCGTAGCCGAGGAATTCCCGAGGCCACCGTCGCCCGGCTTCCGCTGTACCTCCGCGCACTGACGGCGCTCTCCGAGCGCTCTGTGCCCACGGTCTCCTCCGAGGAGCTCGCGGCGGCGGCGGGGGTCAACTCCGCGAAGCTGCGCAAGGACTTCAGTTACCTGGGGTCCTACGGCACGCGTGGAGTCGGGTACGACGTCGAGTATCTCGTCTACCAGATCTCCCGTGAACTCGGGCTCACCCAGGACTGGCCGGTCGCCATCGTCGGTATCGGTAACCTCGGCGCCGCGCTCGCCAACTACGGCGGCTTCGCCTCCCGTGGTTTCCGGGTCGCCGCGCTGATCGACGCCGACCCCGCCATGGCGGGTACGCCCGTTGCCGGCATCGCCGTCCAGCACACCGACGACCTGGACCGGATCATCAGCGACAACGGTGTGTCGATCGGTGTCATCACCACTCCGCCCGGCGCGGCCCAGCAGGTCTGTGACCGGCTCGTCGCCGCGGGTGTGACCTCCATCCTGAACTTCGCGCCGACCGTGCTCTCCGTGCCCGAAGGCGTCGATGTGCGCAAGGTCGACCTCTCGATCGAGCTGCAGATCCTCGCCTTCCACGAGCAGCGCAAGGCCGGTGAGGGAGCCGCCGCCGAAGGCGACGACGCCGCGGACGACGCGCCGCCGATGCGCGCCACTCCCGTGAGCCGGAAGGGACCCGACGGGGACATGCCCGCCGTGATGCCGGCATGAGCCTCCTTGTCGTAGGACTGAGCCACCGCAGCGCCCCCGTCTCCGTGCTGGAGCGGGCGTCGCTGTCGCCCGAGGCGCAGACGAAGCTGCTCCAGGACACCCTCGCCGCGGAACCCGCGACCGAGGGAGCGGTGCTGGCCACCTGCAACCGCATCGAGCTGTACGCGGACGTGGACAAGTTCCACGCGGGTGTCGCCGAGCTGTCCACGCTGCTCGCGCAGCACAGCGGCGTGGGCCTGGACGAGCTCACTCCCTATCTCTATGTGCACTACGAGGACCGTGCCGTCCACCACCTCTTCTCGGTGGCGTGCGGGCTGGACTCGATGGTCGTCGGCGAGGGCCAGATCCTCGGCCAGATCAAGGACGCGCTCGCACTGGGCCAGGAGCTCCACACCGCGGGACGGCTGCTGAACGACCTGTTCCAGCAGGCGCTGCGGGTCGGTAAGCGCGCCCACAGCGAGACCGGGATCGACCGGGCCGGGCAGTCGCTCGTCACGTTCGGTCTCGAGCAGCTCGCGGACGGTGCCGAGGTCACCGAATGGGCTGCGGGCAAGCGCGCCCTGGTGATCGGCGCGGGCTCGATGTCCTCCCTGGCCGCCGCCACCCTGGTCCGTACCGGTGTCGCCGAGATCATCGTCGCCAACCGGACCCGGGGCCGTGCCGACCGGCTCGTCGAGATCCTCGCCCAGAGCGGCGGGGCGACGGCGCGGGCCGTGGAAATGACCGCAGTGCCGGACGAACTGACACGTGCCGATGTGGTCGTCTCCTGTACCGGCGCGACCGGGCTCGTCCTGACCGCCGAGGCCGTCGCCGGGGCGCTCGGCGTCGACTTCGACACCGCCGCGAAGCCGTCCGCGGCCCGCGCCGCGGCCGCCCCCGCGGACCTGGACCAGCACGCCGCGTGGGTGGAGAACGGTTCCGCCACCGCCGCCGCACAGGACCGGGCCGTGCGCCGGGTACCCGTGCAGGCCCCGGCCTCCGGCTCCGCGAGGCTCGCCCTGCTCGACCTCGCCATGCCGAGGGACATCGACGGGGCGGCCCACCGCATCGACGGTGTGCGCCTCGTCGACATCGAGTCGCTCGCCGAGGCGTCCGCGGACGCCCCGATGGCCGCCGATGTGGACCAGGTGCGCACCATCGTCGCCGACGAGGTGGCGGCCTTCGGTGCCGCCCAGCGTGCCGCCCACATCACCCCGACCGTCGTCGCCCTGCGCACGATGGCCGCCGATGTGGTGGCCGGCGAGATCGCGCGGCTCGACGGACGCCTTCCCGACCTGGACGAGAAGCAGCGCGCCGAGATCACGCAGACCGTGCGCCGCGTCGTCGACAAGCTCCTGCACGCGCCCACCGTGCGGGTCAAGCAGCTCGCCAGCGAGCCCGGTGGCGCCGGGTACGCCGATGCGCTGCGCGAACTCTTCGACCTCGACCCGCAGACGGTGGCCGCCGTCTCCCGGGCAGACCTGAACGACCCGAATAGAGGGCGGTCATGACCGACAACTCACCCCTGGGTGGGGAGACCACGAAGCCGCTCCGGCTCGGCACCCGGCGCAGCAAGCTAGCCATGGCGCAGTCCGGCATGGTCGCTGATGCGGTCCGTGAGGTGACCGGGCGCGCCGTCGAGCTCGTCGAGATCACCACGTACGGAGACACGTCCCGGGAGCACCTGTCGCAGATCGGCGGGACCGGCGTGTTCGTCGTCGCGCTGCGCGAGGCGCTGCTGCGCGGCGAGGTGGACTTCGCCGTCCACTCGCTCAAGGACCTGCCGACCGCACAGCCGGAGGGCCTCGTCCTGGCCGCCGTACCGGAGCGCGAGGATCCGCGCGACGTGCTGGTGGCCCGGGACGGGCTGACCTTCGCGCAACTGCCGTCCGGTGCCCGTATCGGCACCGGCTCGCCGCGCCGCATGGCGCAGCTCAACGCGTACGCCCGGTCGCACGGCCTCGACATCGAGACCGTGGCGATACGGGGCAACGTCGATACGCGTATCGGTTTTGTACGAAGCGGTGAGCTGGACGCGGTGGTACTTGCCGCTGCCGGGCTCAGCCGCCTCGGCCGGACCGGTGAGGTGACCGACTTCCTGCCGGTCGACACCGTCCTGCCTGCTCCCGGTCAGGGAGCACTGGCGATCGAATGCGCTGCAACCAGCGCGGACCTCGCCGCAGCGCTCGCCGAGCTCGACGACCCGTACACCCGGGTCGCCGTGACCGCCGAGCGCGCCCTGCTCGCCGCCCTGGAGGCCGGCTGTTCCGCACCTGTGGGTGCGCTGGCCGACCTCCTGGTCGACGGGCAGACTGTCAACGAACTGCGCCTGCGCGGTGTCGTCGGTTCCACCGACGGCGCTTCCCTGGTGCAGCTGTCCATCACCGGTCCCGTCCCCACGTCGCACGACGACGCGGCGGCCCTCGGTCGCGAGCTCGCGGCCGAGATGCTTGCCAAGGGTGCGGCCGGTCTTATGGGGGAGCGAGCACTTTGAGCCCCAACGGCCCCGCCGCATCCGATTTTCCGGTCCTGTCCGCAGGGCACGTCACCTTCCTCGGCGCCGGTCCCGGCGACCCGGGACTGCTGACCCTGCGCGCCGTCGAGGCGCTCGCGAGCGCGGACGTCCTTGTGGCCGAACCCGACGTTCTCGACGTCGTTCGCGGCCATGCGCGGGCAGGGGTAAGCACCCCTGAGCTGACGGTTGTTGACATGTCGTCAACAGCCGTCGGGGTACCCGTTCTCAGGGACGCCGCCAATCTTGTCATGGAGGCCGCGAAGGGTGGCAGGCGGGTTGTCCGTGCCGTCGCCGGCGACCCCGGCCTGGACGGCAACACGGGCGTGGAGATGCTCGCCTGTGCCGCCGCGGGCGTGCCCTTCGAGGTCGTTCCCGGTGTGGCGAACGCCGTCGGCGTGTCCGCGTACGCCGGTGTGCCGCTGCGTGACGCGCAGGGCGCCGATGTGCGCTTCGTCGATGCCCGTACCGCCTCGGACCGCTGCTGGTCCGAGGTCGGCGCGAGCGACGCGACGGCCGTCGTGTCCACGTCGCTGGACTCGGTGGCCGCGGCTGCCGGGGAGCTGGTCTCGGCGGGCCGCAAGCCCGACACCCCGCTGACGGTGACGATCGCGGGAACGACGACGCGTCAGCGCACCTGGACGGCGACGCTCGGGACGATCGCGCAGGTCCTCAAGCAGGCGAAGGTCCTCCCCTCGCCGGACGGGCACCAGCCCGTCATAGCCGTGGTCGGGGAGCGAAGCTCTGCCGCCCAGCGCGACCAGCTGTCGTGGTTCGAGTCCAAGCCGCTGTTCGGCTGGAAGGTGCTCGTGCCGCGTACGAAGGAGCAGGCGGCGTCGCTCTCCGACCAGCTGCGTTCGTACGGTGCCGTACCGCACGAGGTCCCGACGATCGCCGTCGAGCCGCCGCGTACGCCCCAGCAGATGGAGCGCGCGGTCAAGGGTCTGGTCACGGGCCGGTACGAGTGGATCGCCTTCACCTCGGTGAACGCGGTGAAGGCCGTACGGGAGAAGTTCGAGGAGTACGGGCTCGATGCCCGTGCCTTCGCGGGGATCAAGGTCGCGGCCGTCGGTGAGCAGACCGCCGCCGCGCTGGTCGACTTCGGTGTGAAGCCGGACCTGGTGCCTTCCGGCGAGCAGTCCGCCGCCGGTCTGCTGGAGGACTGGCCGCCCTACGACCCGGTCTTCGACCCGATCGACCGGGTGTTCCTGCCGCGTGCCGACATCGCCACGGAGACGCTGGTGGCCGGGCTGATCGAGCTCGGCTGGGAGGTCGACGACGTCACCGCGTACCGCACGGTCCGCGCTTCGCCGCCGCCGGCCGACACCCGTGAGGCGATCAAGGGCGGCGGCTTCGACGCGGTGCTCTTCACCTCGTCCTCGACGGTCCGCAACCTCGTCGGTATCGCGGGCAAGCCGCACAACGTGACGGTGATCGCGTGCATCGGTCCCGCCACGGCGAAGACCGCCGAGGAGCACGGCCTGCGGGTCGACGTCCTGTCTCCGGAGCCGTCGGTCCACAAGCTGGCCCAGGCGCTGGCGGACTTCGGTGCGCAGCGCAGGGACGCGGCCAAGGAGGCCGGCGACCCGGTGACGCGTCCGAGCGAGCGGCGCCCGGGCGCGAGACGCCGTCGGACGACCACCTGACAGGTCGGCGTGAATGTGCGGGGCCCGGTCGCTTCCTGGTGGAGCGGCCGGGCCCCGTTTTTCCGGCTGGGCTGTCGGTAAACCGGTGATGTGTGCGGGTCTAGTCTCGAAGGATGACCGATTACGGAAACTTCCCCGGTTCGCGGCCCCGCCGACTGCGGACGACCCCCGTCATGCGGCGCATGGTCGCCGAGACCCGGCTGGACCCCGCGAATCTGATCCTTCCCGCGTTCGTGCGCGAGGGCATCGACGCCCCGGTCGCCATCTCGGCCATGCCCGGCGTGCAGCAGCACACCCTGGACACCCTGCGGAAGGCCGCAGTCGACGCGGTAGCGGCCGGGGTCTCGGGGATCATGCTCTTCGGTGTCCCGCTGGACGAGAAGAAGGACGCCCGCGGCACCGCCGGCACCGACCCGGACGGCATCCTCCAGGTCGGTCTGCGGGCGGTACGGGAAGAGGTGGGCGACGACCTCGTGGTCATGTCCGACCTCTGTCTGGACGAGTACACCGACCACGGCCACTGCGGGGTGCTGACCGAGGACGGCCGCGTCGACAACGACGCCACGCTCGAGCGGTACGCCGAGATGGCCCAGGTCCAGGCGGACGCGGGCGCCCATGTGGTGGGTCCCAGCGGCATGATGGACGGCCAGGTCGGGGTGATCCGCGACGCGCTGGACCAGACCGGGTACGAGGACGTGTCGATCCTCGCCTACACGGCGAAGTACTCCTCCGCGTTCTACGGGCCGTTCCGTGAGGCGGTGGGCTCCTCGCTCCAGGGCGACCGCAAGACGTACCAGCAGGACCCGGCGAACCTTCGCGAGTCGATGCGCGAGCTGGCGCTCGACCTGGAGGAGGGCGCCGACATGGTCATGGTCAAGCCCGCCGGTCCGTACCTGGACGTTCTGGCCAAGGTCGCCGAGTCGGTGGACGTGCCGGTCGCGGCGTACCAGATCAGCGGTGAGTATTCGATGATCGAGGCCGCCGCGGAGAAGGGCTGGATCGACCGGGACGCGGCGATCCTGGAGAGCCTGACGGGGATCCGGCGTGCGGGCGCGCAGATGATCCTGACGTACTGGGCGACCGAGGTCGCGCAGCGGCTGGGGCGCTGACCCGGTCCCGTGCCGGGCGGAACCCTCGCCGGTGGTCAATTCGGTCGGGGGTCCCCCGGTGCTCGGCGCCCGGCGCTCGGGCTCCGAGTGCCGGGACCGGTCGGGTCACTCGTTCGAGGGGTGCCGGGAAGGCGGCGGGCCCGAAGCTCGAGCTTCGGGACTCGGGGGCCGGGATGCGGGCTTCGGGATTCGAGCGTCTTCTTATGGCCGGTAGGCAGAAGAAGGTTTGGGTACACCTCCCCGACCTCCCTGACCCGCCACGGCCAGCAAGTATGACTAATTGTGGCCGACTTGCGGCGGAGAGTCGCGACTGCTTACGGTGCCGGAAACGAACGACCCCGACGCGGTGCTGACAACACCGTGCCGGGGTCTCACCTCAAGATCGAATCGAGCGATCCCGTGGCTACCGAGCACCTTAGCTCCGCCCTGCGCGCACCCGCATCCTCGCGCCCGTACCCGATGGCCAATCCCGGATACGGCAAGCGATCGGCCCCGGACCAACAGCCCCGTTGCAGCGCTGACTTCATGCTGCTGCCGCTGCGGGAGCGGCACATCGCCGGGTTCATCGACCAGCTGCCCGACGGTGCGGCCATGGACGTCAAGGGGCTGGCCAAGCAGTTGCCGCTCTACGGGCAGCAGGCGGTCGGCTCGGCCCTGAAAGCCCTGTCCGTCGCCGGGTATCTGCGGCGCGTGCGCTGCCTGTTGACCGATGAGGGCGGGCAAGTGCGCTGGGTCTTCCGCACGTTCTGGTCCCGCACCGCCCGCGACAACGAGTGGTGGGGGAATCTCGTGGGCGCCGCGCGCAGGCAGCCGACGGCTGTCGAGCCCGTGGTCGTTCAGCCGGTCGCCCCCGTCGTACCGCAGCAGCGGACGCCGGAGCCGGCTCCGCCCGTGCCGGAGGGTGACTCGCCCGCGTACGCCGCCCTGGCGCGACTCGGCCGCGTCGATGCCCGTCTGGCGCTCTCCGCCGCCGACTGCGCGGTCCTGGAGCCGCTGGCCGCCGAGTGGTTCACGCGCGGTGTGGACGCCGACTACCTCGTCCAGGCGCTTGTCGCCGGGCTTCCCGCCGGGGTCGACTCACCGGTCGGGCTCGTCCGCCGCCGTCTCACGGACAAGATCCCGCCCAAGCTGTCCGCCGCCCCGGTGCCGCCCGCGCCCGGAACGCCCGTCCGGCAAATGATGATGGAATGCACCAAGTGCGGTGTGCCCGGCCGCGCCGAGGCGCTTCCCGACGGCCTCTGCCGCGCTTGCCGGGTGCCAGGGCGCGAGGCGCAGGAGGCCGCTGTGGAACTGCCCGCCGAACGGGATGTGCGTACCTACGTCGCCGGGCTTCGCGATCTGCTCAAAGCCCCCTGACCGCCCGGTCGGTGCCGGGCGGCGAACGCTCCCAGGAAGGTCGTGCGGTGCGCGTTCATGGGACCTCGCCGGCCGGGCGTGACCCTGATGATTCAGGACACCAGGCCGTGGCGGTAGGCGTAGACGACCGCCTGGACGCGGTCGCGGAGGCCGAGCTTGGTGAGGATGCGGGAGACGAAGGTCTTGACCGTCTCACGGCTGATCACGAGGGTCGCGGCGATCTCGTTGTTGGAGAGGCCGTCTGCGATGAGGCGCAGGACCTCCTGTTCACGGGGGGTCAGAGGGCTGTCGGGTTCCGTGGAATCGGAGGGCCGGATGCGGGCCGCGTACCTGCCGACGAGCCGTCGCGTCACCTCGGGGTCCAGCAGGGCGGCGCCGGAGGCCACGGTCCGGATGCCGTGCAGCAGTTGGGAGGGCGGTGCGTCCTTGAGGAGGAAGCCGCTCGCGCCTGCACGCAACGCCGTGTAGACGTACTCGTCGAGGTTGAACGTCGTCACCACGAGCACCTTGACGGGCTGTCGGACTCCGGCGCCGGCCAGTAGGCGGGTGGCTTCGATGCCGTCGAGGACCGGCATACGGATGTCCATCACCACGACGTCGGGGAGCAGCCGGCCGGCGAGGTCGACGGCGGTCTGCCCGTCCCCGCATTCGCCGACGACCTCGAGATCCGGCTGGGCGTCGACGATCGTCGAGAGCCCGGTGCGCACCAGTACCTGGTCGTCGCAGATCAGGACCCGGATCGGTGGGGTCATGACGGGCTCCCGGCAGGTATACGGGCCCGGACGACGAAGCCGCCGTCCGGGTGCGGGCCCGCGTGGAAGTCGCCGCCCAGGACGTCGACCCGTTCGCGGAGACCGGCCAGGCCCCGCCCGCTTCCGCCGGGGAGCGCGCCCTGCCCCTTCGGGCCGGGGCCGTCCGTGCCGACCTCCACGGTGATCTCCTTCTCGTCGTGGTGCACCCGGACCGAAGTACGGCTGCCCCGGGCGTACTTGAGGGCGTTGGTCAGGGTCTCCTGCACCACCCGGTAGGCCACGAGGTCGGCGCTGCCGGCCGACCGGGCCGGGGCGCCCTCCTCCGTGAACTCCACGGGCTGCCCGGCCTGCCGCGTCTGTTCGACGAGGGTGAGGAGCCGCCCGGCGTGCGGTGTCCTGGGCTCGGTGCCGTGGCCGGGGTCGAGCAGGTCGAGCAGGTGCCGCAGATCGGTGATGGCCGCACGGCCGGTTTCCGTGACGGCCGTCAGGCTCTGGTCGAGACGGTCGGGCGCGGCGGTCAGGTAGCGTGCCGCCTCGGCCTGTACGACCATCGCCGTCACGTGGTGGGTCACCACGTCGTGGAGTTCGCGGGCGATGCGGGCACGTTCGGCGGTGCGGGTGTCCTCGGCGACGCGGCGGCGGTGCTCGGCCTCGGCGATCCGGGTGGAGCGGTACCACGTCCCGGCGGCCCACGTGAGGGCCAGGAGCAGGTAGAACGTCACGAACTCGCTCGGCGGATCACCCGGGCCGAGCTGGTGGAGCGCGACCGCCAGCGGCACGTACGCCGCGGTGAAGAGGATCGCGGTGGCGCGCCGGTGGTGTTCCAGGCGGGATCCCACGCCCACCAGTGCGATGACCAGCGCGGCGCCCGCGAGCGAGTGGTAGCCGCGGAGCTGGTCGACGGCGAAACCGAGCGACACCAGGGTGAGGGAGACGGCCGGCCACCGCCGGCGCCCGGCGAGCGGGAGGCACTGCAGGGCGATGGCCGCCACGGCCAGGGCGTCGTACGGGCGGTTCGGCAGGCCGCCGACCTCCGTGCCGTTGCTGCGGAGCACCGGGAGGAACGACGCGGCGAAGAGCAGCAGCGCGAGCGGGAGGTACCAGCCGGTGGTGCCCGAGCGGCGCCACAGTTCCCGGAGCCGCCGAGGACCGTTCATCGGGGAAGTGTAGTGGGGGCGGCGGCCTTGTCGGCGCGCCCGCGGCGGGGCACCAGGTTGCCGCGCCGGTGGGCGAGCCACAGGAACGCGGCCGTCATCAGGACGCCGGCCAGCACCGCGTACACACTTCCTTCGGGGCCGAAGTCGCCTCCGGTGATCAGCTTCGGTCCCGAGGTCATGGTGTCCAGCAGTCCCTGCGGGGTGTCGTTGCCGGAGACCTCGGTGCTGAAGATGCCGGCCGCCGCGAAGTTCCAGCCGAAGTGGAGGCCGATCGGCACCCACAGGGTGCGGGTGGCGGCGTAGGCGGCGCCGAGCATGCCGCCGGCCTCGATGGCGATGGCGATGGCGCCCCACAGGTCGGCGTGGGGGTTCAGCAGGTGCATGAGGCCGAACAGCGTTCCGGTCAGGGTCAGTGCGATCCACGTGCCGGCGTACTCCTCGACGATCCGGAACAGGACGCCGCGGAAGAGCAGTTCCTCCGCCACGGCCGCGACCGCCATGAGGCCGAACAGCCCGACTGCGCCTTGCACGGAGGCCAGGCCGTCGATCTCGTAGTGTCCGAGGAGGGCGATGTTCGCTATGACGGCCCCGAACATGGCGACCCCCATCAGCGCACCCCGGCCGATCGCGGACCCGGCGCCGGTCCGGGCCACCTCGGTGGAGGGGCGGTGTTCGGTCCGCCGCACCACCCAGCCGTAGACGAGTACCGCGAGTACGGACACCAGGAGTCCCACGGCGAGGCTGAGCCACGGGTCGTCCTGTACGGCTGCGACGGCCTGGTTGCCGACGAAGGAGACCGCCACGACTGCCGCCAGTTGCCATACGAATCTCATGAGCGCTCCTTTGCGGGAGCCGCGGCCGGGGTGCCGCGACGCTTCGAACGCTACGGATCGGGCGGCTTCGAATCGTCACCTCGTGGTGGACACCTGCGCGTAGCTCGCATGGGGGACAAGTCCCTTGGATGTGGGGGCGGTTCGGTCGTCAGGGCCAGTCGACGAGACCCACGAACGCGATGAAGGCGCAGACGACGACGGCAGGCGCGGTCACTGCGAGCAACACGCGCCTGGCGGAGTGCTGTTGACGCCACGGCAGGGCCCAGCTCGCCACCAGCACGGCCAGCGCGAGCAGCAGGCCTGTGCACAGCACCGCCCAGCCGGAGTCGAAACTACGGGTGAACCGGTCTGCCCGGGCACCGTCGCACGAGTCGCAGGCCATGGGTGAGAGCCCGCCGAAGAACAGCGCGAGGGCTGCTCCGGGCAGTGTGACGACCGTGGAGACCAGAGGGGCTGCCCAGGCCCGGGGGGCGCGGGTGTCGAGCAGATCGGGCATGTCGTCGGGCGTGTCATCCAGCATGCAGCCGATTCAACGCGGCACCCGGCCGCGGCACATGAGTGCTCCTACTCAAGACCGGCCCGAGGGCGGGGACGCGATGCCAGGCCCTCTCGACGGGGCGGCGGCCACACCTCATCATGACTGTCATGGCCACGACACGACTGGGTTCCGCCCTGTCCCTGACCGCTGCCCTCGCCCTTGCCGTGATCTCCTCCGGATCCGCGCACGCGGATCCGACGGTGCCGGAACACGCCGTCATCGTCTGCGACAGCGCCAGCTTCTACGCGAACTACGACAGTTCCTCCGGACCGGCCGGACTCAAACGGACCCTGCTGCGCGGTGACAAGGTCGGACACACCCGCGGCGCCCACCCCGTCTACAACGGATGGGCGGCCACCTTCGACTTCGGCCCCAACGACTGGGGCTTCGTCAGGCAGGAATGCCTGGGCGGCTTCGGATCCTGGTGACCCCACACCCCACACCCGTGAAGGACCCCCCATGACCCGCACCAGCACGCGCACCACCCTCGTCCTGGCCCTGACCGCTGCCATGGCCGCCCTGACCGTCAACCCCGCCACCGCCGCCAACGGCACCGTGGGGCAGCGCGAAACCGTCTGCGCCCAGGACCTCTTCGTCCGGGTCACCGCCCCCCACGGGGCCTGGATGGGCACGCTGTACCGCGGGCAGACCTTCCTGGTCGAAGAGGCCGGCGGGGACTGGGTCTACGGCTTCGCCTACGGCGACATCAACCGACGGGGCTGGGTCCAGAACGGCTGGTTCTGCTGACTCCCGAGGGTCCTTGACCTGTGGAGCAGGCTCAGTCCCACCAGAACGACCATGTCTCCTGACCCAGGAGGTACTTCTCGGCGTAGGCGTCCAGGCCGTTCGGAGGGGCCGCGTCGATGTTGTCCGGGCAGAACGCGAAGTGCTCGGCGGCCAGCGCTCCGGCCTCGGCCGCGGTCGTGGGAGGCCGTCCCACGGACACGGTCAGGGTGTCGAAGCCGAGCGCCACGACCCGGATGTCGAAGCGGTCCTCCCAGGAGCGCAGCACCGTGCAGAGCCGGGCCACGTCGCTCTCGTAGTTGAGCGGGCCCGACCAGCCGATCGCCGCGGGTATGTCCGCGCTGCGCCGGGCGGGTACGAGCGCCAACCGTGTGCCCTCGGCGAGCTGGTCGGCCATCTCCGCGGCCAGTTCGTCCGGGGTCTCGGACGCGCTCGCGGACGGGGTGGGCGCCAGGCCGGGCCACTCGGCCCCGTCCTCCAGCTCGTCGGAGGCGTACTCCTCCCAGAACTCGCCGAGGACGTCCTCGGCGTCATGGTCCCCCGGGTACGAGGTACCGGCCGGGTTGAGGTCCCAGTCCTCGGGCCACTGGGCGCGGCGCCCGCCGTCCACCAGCACCGGGAGCAGGCCGAGCGGCCTGCCGGTCGCCCTCAGCCGGGCCCAGTCGCCCGGCTGAGCCGGCTCGTCGGCGTACCAGAGCAGGGGTTCGTGCCAGGGGTCGTCGATCGTGGTGTCCACGAGTGTGCCCGGCGGAAGGTCCAGCAGGGGCAGGGGATTCGGGAGCGTCGCCATGCAGTGACTCTAGGATCCGGCACTGACAACGCCCTGTCCGGCTCCGGGCTCAGCCCGGAGCCGAACAGGCGGCGGTCAGTACATGAGGGCGTCGTCCAGGCTCGTCTGCCAGTACGTGACGGCCAGCGTGCTGTCGACGAAGACGGCCTTGGTGAGCGGGACGTCCGAGGAGGGGCCGCTGGAGCCGGAACCTTCGCGGCCCTGGAAGCTGACCGTCACGTCCTTCGTGGAGTAGCCGCCCGTGCCGCTTCCGTCGGCGGACGCGGTCATGATTCCGGCGTAGGCGGACTCTCCCGGGGCGAGGGTGACGACGGCCTGCGGCTTGCTCTCCTCGAAGGTCTTCGGGACGGCCTGCGCCTCGCCGAACCTGAGGAACGGGTAGTAGTAGGCGTTGCAGGCCTTCGAGCCGGTGTTCGTCACGGTGAGAAGCATGTGGTTGACGGGCCGGGTCACGGCCGTGAGCGTCACCTTGGAGTTGCCGCCGTTGCAGGCGAGGGTGACAGGTCCGCTGTTGTCGCCCGTGTCCTTCGGCTTCTTCGCGGCGGGCTCGGCGTCGGTCGAACCGGAACCCGAACCGGAACTCGAACCGGACTCCGCACCCGGGCCGCTGGTCCCCTTGTTGTCTCCCTTGCCCTTGTCCGCGGGTGCCTTCGCGCTGTCCGAGGGCTGCTCGGACGGGGAGGTTGTCGCCGAGGAGGAGGTGTCCGCCGCTGCCTGGCCGTCCTCCTGGCAGGCCGTCAGCGAGAGGGCGGCCAGCAGTGCGACGGTGCCGAGGGCGGTGGTGCGGGCGGCGCGGCGGAAGTTGCGGTTACGCATGAGGTGGTTCTCCCCGTTCAGAAGGTCTGTCGTGTCCGGAGCGCCGCTTGGGCGCGCCGGGTGGTGCTGGATGTACTGGACAATGGCGAGTGGTCAGAGGTGCCACAGGAGTGTGATGACGGTCGCCGTGGCGGCGATCAGCACTCCTGCGGCGACCGCGTCGGTCAGGCTCGGTTCGAAGCGGGTACGCACTGCGTCTCCCGGTGTGGACGAAGGTCGGTCCGGCGGTGTGTCCACATCGTGTGGGGGGCCTGCTTCCGGTGGCAACGGCTGCCGGGCGGTTCGGGACGGTGGAACGGTTGAATGCCCTCTGACCTGGGGGAACGAGGCCTCCCTGGAATGCGGTTCCGGGATGGATCAGTGGGAGGAACGGTCGGCGTGGGTACGGAGATCCAAGACTTCGCGGCAGAGCTCAGTGGCCTCAAGGAGCGTTCCGGGCTGAGCTACGGAGCACTCGCCCGGAAGCTGCACATGAGCACGTCGACGGTCCACCGGTACTGCAACGGCGACGCCGTTCCGCAGGACTACGCGCCGGTCGAACGCTTCGCCCGGGTGTGCCGGGCGTCGGCGGACGAGCTGGTCGGTCTGCACCGGAAGTGGATCCTGGCCGATGAGGCGAAGCGGCGGGGGGCGCGGAAGGCGGGGGTGGCCGGCACGGCGGAGCCCGGACCCGTTGCGGAGGAGAGCACGGAAGCGGAATCAGAACCGGAGGCCGAGGATGTGACGCCGCCCGAGGCGTCCGGCACCGCCGTAACGGCCCCCGCCCCCGGCCGTCGGCCGTCCCGGCGGCTGCGCGTCCTGCTCGCGGCGACCGCCGTCGTCGCCCTCACCGTTCCCGCAGCCCTGGCGTTCCGTGGCCTCACGGACGACGGCGGAGGCGACGGCAGACGTACCGATGCGGCCACCGGATCGGCCCCGGCCGTTCCGAGCGCGAGCAGCAGCGGCACCGGCAGCGCGTCCGCGACGCCGAGCGGCCCGGCTTCTCCGTCGGCCGGAGGCAGCGCCACCGCCACTGCTTCCGCCTCCCCCGGTTCACCGGCGCGGAAGGGCGGCGGGGCGGATGACCGCGGTGCCCCCGTGAGCGCCGTCATCAGCTCGTACAACTGGGAGTCGCCCTGCGGGCAGTACTACCTGCTCGACCGTGAGCCGGGCACCGTGCCACCGCCGCCGACCGACCCCCGGGAAGCCCGCAACTGGGCGAGGGCGCTCGGCGGTGTGGACGGGGGCGACATGATGCTCGAAATCACCCTCCAGGGGGCGTCCCAGGAAGCGGTCGTGCTCAAGGGGCTGCAGGTGCGGGTCGTGGGGCGCGCACCGGCGCTCGGCTGGTCCGCGTACTCGATGGGGGAGGGCTGCGGGAGCGGTATCACCCCGCAGTCCTTCGACATCGACCTGGACGACGGCCAACCCCGGACGCAGCCGGTCGCGGGGCAGGACGCCGGCGTGGTCGTGCCGGCGAAGGACTTCCCGTACCGGGTGAGCTCCACCGATGTGGAGGTGTTCCACCTCGACGCGCATGTGGAGGGGCACGATGTGACCTGGTACCTGGAGCTGGAGTGGAGCAGCGGCGCCCGGAGCGGGACCCTGCGCGTCGACGACAACGGCCGGCCGTTCCGTACGAGCAGCATCACGGGGCGGCCGGAGTACCGCTACCGGGCGGATACGGCCCAGTGGGTGGAACCCGAACACTGATTCGGACACGGAGTACAGTCGGCGGGTCCCCGCCCCCTCGCTTCGGTCAGGTGAACGATGTCCATTGACACAGACGAAAGGCCGGTCGCCGGGCACGCCGAGCGCATCCTGCGGTTGCGGCGGCGGCTGGAGCGGCTGATCGGCATCGCCGCGACCGAGGGCAACGCCCTCGTCCCCCTCCACAACGGCGACGAGATATTCGCCGCGATGCTGGGCGCGATCCGTGATGCCGAGCACACCGTGGACATGATGACGTTCGTGTACTGGCGCGGAGACATCGCCCGTGACTTCGCGGAGGCGCTGTCGGAGCGGGCCCGCGCCGGAGTGCGGGTGAGGCTGCTCCTGGACGGTTTCGGCAGCCGGCTGATCGAGAAGGACCAGCTGGCGATGATGGGCGAGGCCGGGGTGGAGGTGGCGTGGTTCCGCAAGCCGCTGTACCTGTCGCCGCTCAAGCAGAACCACCGCTGCCACCGCAAGGTCCTCGTGACGGACGAGGAGACGGCGTTCACCGGTGGCGTCGGTATCGCGGAGGAGTGGTGCGGCGACGCCCGTAACGAGCGCGAGTGGCGCGACACCCATGTGCAGGTGCGCGGCCCCGCGGTGGACGGTCTCGCCGCCGCGTTCGCCCAGAACTGGGCCGAGTGCCACGACGAGCTGTTCACCGAGCGCGACCGCTTCATCGAGCTCCGGCCGCAGGGCGACGCGATCGTGCAGGTGGTGCGGGGTTCGGCAAGCTTCGGCTGGCAGGACATGCAGACCCTGCTCCGGGTCGTCCTGGAGTCCGCCGAGGAGCGGGTGCGGCTCACCACGGCGTACTTCGCGCCCGACACGTACTTCGTCGAACTGCTCTGTGCGGCGGCGGCGCGGGGCGTCACCGTGGAGATCCTGCTGCCCGGGCCGCACACGGACAAGCGGGTGTGCCAGCTGGCGGGGCAGCACCACTACGAGGACCTCGTCGCCTGCGGCGTGAAGATCTACCAGTACCAGCCGACGATGATGCACACCAAGGCGGTGACCGTGGACCGGGTCGCCTCGCTGATCGGCTCGACCAACTTCAACCGCCGCTCGCTGGACCACGACGAGGAAGTGATGCTCGCCGTGCTGGACCCGGCGTTCACCGCGACGCTGGACGAGCACTTCGAGGACGACCGTGCCGACAGCGTGCTGATCGACGGCGCCCGGTGGAAGCGCCGCTCGCCGGTGCAGCGGATCCGTGAGGCGGCGGTCCTGCCGATCCGCCGCTGGCTGTGACCTGAGGCGCCTCGGCGCCGGAGTCGTCGCGCCGGGCCGGTTCAGCCGCGCGGGGGCACGGTGACGACGGTGAGCGCGAGCCCGTCGCGTACCTGCCAGCGGCCGTCGAAGCCGGTGAGCGGGGGGCCGGCCGTCGTGGTGCCCGGGACGAGCAGGCGGGCGGCGAAGGTGCCGTCCAGGCGCAGGGTGATGTGCGCGTCCTGGAAGCCGAGCCAGCGGCCGGTGAGCGGGGACCAGGCCTTGTAGACGGACTCCTTGGCGCTGAACAGCAGCCTGTCCCAGGGGACGTCGGGCCGGTGGGCGGTGAGTTCGCGCAGTGCGGCGCGTTCGGCCGGGAGCGTGACGAGGTTCAGTGAGCCCTCGTCGTTCAGTGGTGCGGCCGGTTCGGCGTCGATGCCGAGGGAGGCCACCGTCGTGTTCTCGGCGACGGCCGCCGCCCGGTATCCGTCGCAGTGCGTGAGGCTGCCGACCATGCCGTCGGGCCAGCGGGGCGCGCCCCCGGTGCCGGGGAGGATCGGTGCGGGAGGTCGGCCATAACTGGCCAGAGCGGTGCGTGCGCAGTGGCGGACCGTGGTGAATTCGTGCCTCCGCTTGGCCACGGCCTTGGCGACCAGTGCCTCCTCCTCGGGGAACAGGAAGGGCTCGGCGCTGTCGTGGAAGGTGTCGACGGCGGTGACCAGCGGGGGAAGCAGCGGGGCGAGCAGGCCCGCGAGAGCGGGGCCACCGGTCGGAAGCAGGGTCATGGACGGTCACGGTACCGGTGCCCGGCACGCGCCCTCGAGCGGCGCTGGAGGCCGTATAGGCCAGATATAGCCAGTGAACGCACGCTCGACTCATTCGAACGGATGGGGGCAGCATGCCGGACCAAGAGGCACAGGTGGCACTGGTGACCGGGGGGTCGCGCGGGATCGGGCGGGCGGTGGCCACCCGGCTCGCACGGGACGGCTTCGACGTGGCCATCTGCTACCGCTCCGACGACGCGGCGGCGGAGCAGGTCGAGAAGGAGATCCTGGCGGCGGGACGGCGGGCGCTGATCCGCCGCGTCGACGTCGCCGACCGGGTCGGTGTCCGGTCGTTCGTCGCGGACGTCGAGGCGGGGCTGGGACCGGTGTCCGCGGTCGTCACCTCCGCGGGGATCACCCGCGACAGGCCGCTGGCGCTGATGTCGGACGACGAGTGGGACTCGGTGCTGCGCACCAACCTCGACGGAACGTACAACCTGCTGCGCTCGGTGGTCCGTTCGATGATCCGGCGGCGGGCGGGCACGGTCGTGACCCTCTCGTCCGTGGCAGGGGTCGTCGGCAACGCGGGACAGACGAACTACTCGGCCTCGAAGGCCGGGATCATCGGACTGACGCAGGCGCTGGCCAAGGAGTTCGGCCGCTACGGAGTGCGTGCCAACGCCGTCGCACCGGGCTTCATCGACACGGAGATGGTCGCCGGTGTGCCGGAGGCCGTCGCGAAGGACGCCCTGACCCGCATCCCGATGGGGTGCTTCGGCACTCCCGAGCAAGTGGCCTCGCTGGTCTCCTTCCTGGCTTCCCCGCAGGCCGAGTACATCACCGGCCAGGTGGTCCGGATCGACGGGGGCATGGCACTGTGACCGCCTCCTCGGAGACCTGGTTCCGCAGGTACGCGCGGACGGGCGAACCGCGGCTGCGGCTGGTCTGTTTCCCGCACGCCGGCGGCAACGCCCAGCTGTTCCACGGCTGGCCCTCGCGGCTCCCCGCCGACATCGAGGTCCTCGCGGTCCGGTACCCGGGCAGGCAGGAGCGGATGGGCGAGCCGTGCGTCGAGTCGATGGACGAGCTGGCCGGCCGGATCTCCGAGGCGCTCATCCCGTACGGCGACCTGCCGATGGCCCTCTTCGGCCACAGCATGGGCGCCGCGGTGGCCTACGAGGTGGCGGTGCGGCAGGAGGCCGGCGCGGGCGAGGGCCCGGTCCGGGTCCTGCTCTCGGGGCGCAACGCCCCGCACCGGACCTCTCCCACGACCCTGCACAGGGCCGCCGACGACGTCCTGGTCGCCGGGGTGTCCCGGCTGGGCACCCTGGGCGGCGACCCGTACGCGGTCCCGGAACTGCGTGAGCTGCTGCTGCCCGTACTGCGCTCCGACTACAGGCTCATCGAGACCTACCACCCGCACAGCCCGGTGGCGCTGCGCGCTCCGATCGTCGCGTACCAGGGCGACAGGGATCCGGGCACCTCCTACGAACAGTTGCTGGCCTGGGGGGAGTTGACGACCGGGTCCTTCGCGGTGCGGTCGTTCCCCGGGGACCACTTCTACCTCGCCCCCCGGGAGGCGGAGCTGACCGCGGACATCGCGGGGCGGCTGGCTCGGATCCCGACCGGCATGCAGGCCGGATAGCCGAAGGCTTCACCACAACAGCGAGAGGAGCGGCGCCGTGACGAGTCCGACGTCCTGGGCACCACTGGAGATCGAAGCGAAGGGTGAGGGCGGGACCGGCGAACTGCTGAGCCGCCTGGAGGAACTGGAACTCGGCCTGGGCGGGACCCTGGTCAAGGAGAAGGCACTCGTCTTCCGCGGCTTCGGGATCACCCCGCAGACGCTGGACACGGCCCTGGACCGGCTGCTGCCGAACCGGCTGGCGTACGTGCACGGCAACTCGCCGCGCACCAAGGTCGGCGGCAACGTCTACACCTCGACGGAGTACCCGCAGGAATTCACCATCTCGATGCACAACGAGATGAGTTACGCCCACGCCTGGCCCTCCCGGCTGGCCTTCTTCTGCCAGGTCCAGCCGGGCTCCGGCGGGGCCACCCCGGTACTGGACGCCGAGCGCTGGCTCGCCGTCCTGGACCCGGAGGTGCGTGAGGCCTTCGCCGGCGGTGTGCGCTACGTGCAGAACCTGCACGACGGCTACGGCCTCGGCAAGAGCTGGCAGGACACCTTCGAGACCGGCGAACGGGCCGACGTGGAGGCGTTCCTGAAGAACGCCGGAGCCGAGTGGGACTGGCGGCGCGACGGGAGTCTGCGCGTGGAGTCCCACCGTCCGTCCACGACCAGGCATCCCGTCACCGGCACCGAGGTGTGGTTCAACCAGGCCGACCAGTGGCACCCGGCCGGGCTCGGCGACGACACCGCGGCCGAGCTCGCGCAGATCCTGTCCGAGGACGAGCTGCCGCAGTCGGTGCGGTTCGCCGACGGCAGCCCCATTCCTCCCGAGTACGTCGCCCAGGTCCGCGACCGCGGGCTGGAGGCAGCCGTGGACGTCGACTGGCGCACGGGCGATCTGCTGCTCATCGACAACGTCCTGCTGGCCCACGGCCGGCGGCCGTTCACCGGGGACCGCCGCGTCCTCGTGGCGATGTCCGACTGACGCCCCGGCCCCGGGGCTGCCCCGACTTCTTCGACCACGGAGCGAGCTGACCATGACCATCACCTCGGAAGAGACACCCGCCGGCTGGGTGGGGAGCGGGACCGTGCCCGGGATGCGACGTCCCGCGGCCCCCGGCACCGGCATCCACGGCTACATCACCGAGAACCGGGCGGAGCTGCGCGAGCTGCTCACCCAGCGCGGCGCACTGCTGCTGCGCGGATTCGAGGTCGGCGGTGTCGACGGCTTCGACGGCACCGTCCGGGCGTTCTCCGGCACGCCGCCGCTGGCGTACGCCGAGCGCTCCTCGCCCCGCAGCACCATCAAGGGGCAGGTCTACACCTCGACCGACTATCCGCAGAACGAGGAGATCTTCCTCCACAACGAGAACTCCTACCAGGCGGTCTGGCCGCGGACGCTGTACTTCTTCTGCGTCGAGCCGCCCGTCACGCAGGGCGCCACCCCGCTCGCCGACATCCGGCAGGTGCTCAGGTCGGTCGACCCGCAGGTGCGCGCGGAGTTCGAGGCACGTGGCTGGCAGGTCGTGCGCAACTTCCACGCCGGGTTCGGAGTGCCCTGGCAGGAGGCCTTCAACACCTCGGACAAGGACGCCGTCGTGGCGTACTGCAAGGAACGCAGGATCGAGGCGGAGTGGCGGCCCGACGGTGGTCTGCGCACCACCGCGGTACGGCAGGCGGTGCACCGTCATCCGGTCACCGGCGAGGAAGTGTGGTTCAACCACGCGACGTTCTTCCACGTCAGCACCCTGGCCCCGGAGGTCGGCGCAGGTCTGCGCGCGATCTTCGCCGACGAGGACCTGCCGACGAACACGTTCTACGGGGACGGCGGGGTCATCCCCGACGAGGTGACGGACCACCTGCGCGCCGCCTACCGCTCGGCGGCGGTCCGCTTCGACTGGCAGCGCGACGACGTCCTGGTCGTCGACAACATGCTCGCCGCGCACGCGCGTGAGCCGTTCACCGGACCGCGGCGCATCGCCGTGGCCATGGCAGAGCCGTCCGACGCCTGAAGCCCGACGGCTGTCGGACCTATGGGGAGTTGAGGGAGACATGTTCGAGTTCAAGACGTACGGATCACGGATCTCCGGACTGGCCGTGTACCGGCCGGCCAGGCTGGTGTCCAACGAGGAACTGGCACCGCTGACGACGGTCTCGCCGCAGTGGATGGAGAGCCGGACCGGCATCAGGACCCGTCACCACGCCTCCGACGAGGAGGACCTGGTCACGATGTCGGCGGCCGCGGGCGAGAAGGCCGTCGTCTCGGCCGACATCGACCCGGGCGAGATCGACCTGACGATCGTCGCCAGCGCCACCCGCCGCCGCCGTATGCCCGGTATCGCCCCCGAGGTGGCCAGCCGTATCGGACTGCCCAACTCCGGTGCGTACGACCTCAACGCGGTCTGTGCCGGCTTCACCTACTCGCTGGCCATGGCGTCCAACGCCGTGCGTCTCGGCGAGGCGCGCAACGTCCTGGTCGTCGGCGCCGAGCGGACGAGTGAGTGGATCGACCCCGCCGACCCCGACACGTTCGTCATCTTCGGTGACGGTGCCGGAGCCGCGGTGGTGTCCCGCTCGGACCAGCCCGGCATCGGCCCGGCGGTCTGGGGCAGCGACGGCGCACGGCACGACGTGCTCGGCATCACCGAGAAGGCGGACGGCCGGGAGTACGTCACCATGAACGGCCCGCTCGTCTACAAGTGGTCCACGGCCACCATGCCGGAGGTCGCCCACCGGGCGTGCGCCGCCGCCGGGATCACGATGCAGGACATCGACTGGTTCGTGCCGCACCAGGCCAACAACCGCATCATCAAGACGCTCGCCGCGAACCTGGACCTCCCGCCTGAGCGCGTCGTCAACGACGTCGTCGACACCGGGAACACCTCGGCGGCCTCCGTGCCCCTGGCCCTGAGCAGGCTCAAGGACAGCGGCCGCAGCACCCCCGGCGAGAACGTCCTGCTGCTCGGCTTCGGTGCCGGCCTGACGTACGCCGGCCAGGTCGTCCGGATGCCGTGACCGGCACCGGCGAACCCCCCAGAACCCCCGCACTCCCCCCGCACGCACATCCACGCGCACACACCTATGGAGAGACGAAGGCCATGACCAGAGACGAACTGATTGTCGAGATCATCAACCTCACGCTGCGTACGGCGCCGGACCTGGAGGGCGAGGTCACCGCCGATTCCAGCTTCGACGAGCTCGGCATGGACTCCCTCACCCGCATCGACCTCCTGGCCGCCGTGGAGAAGGCCTTCAACCAAACAGTGCCCGACGAGCGGGTCGGCGACCTGCTGCGCGTCAGTGACGTCGCGGACTTCCTGACGGCAAACAAGGCAGGAGTCTGACCCATGGGCCACACGGACCCCATAGGCGGGGCGATGCCTCTGTCGGTGGGCCAGGAGGGGCTATGGCTGCTCCACAAACTGGCTCCCGACAGCGCGACCTACAACCTCGCGGGTGGTGTCCGGATGGAGCCCGCGCCGGACCCGGAGGTCCTGGCGCGGGCGGCCCGGGCGCTCACCGAACGGCATCCGATGCTGCGTTCGGTGTACGTCGAGGCCGACGGCAGTCCCCGCCGGCTGGTGAAGAACCCCGGCGACATCGGCGAACTCGTCGTGCGTGACGTACCTGACGCGGACGACGACGAGCTGCGGCGACTCGTCGCGGCGGAGGCGGGCACCCCCTTCCGGCTCTCGGAGGACGGGCCGTTCCGGGTGGTGCTGTGGCGCCGCCGTACCGACGCCGTACTGCTGGCGCTCACCCACCACATCGCGACCGACGCCATCTCGCAGTGGATGCTGTGGCGCGACCTGCTGGCCGCGTACGAGGCGTTCGCCGAGGGCAGGGAACCCGGCTGGGCTCCCGTCGCCGTCGACTACGACCACTTCGTCGAGAGCGAGCGCGCCCTGCTCGAATCCTCGCGCGGCAGGCGGCAGGCGGAGTTCTGGCAGGAGCAGGTCGAAGGTTCCGCACCCGCGGAACTGCTGACCGACAAGCCCCGGCCGGCCGTCGCGTCGTTCACCGGTGCCAGCCTCGTGCGCCGGCTGCCCGACGAGCTCGCGGAGCGGCTCAGGCGTGCCGCCGCCGAGCAGGAGATCTCGCAGTTCGCCCTGGCGCTCGGCTCCCTGCAGGCCCTGCTGAACCGCTGGACCGGACAGACCGACTTCCTCGTCGCCTGCCCGGCCTCGGTGCGCCGCTCGGCCGCCAAGGACGTCGTCGGCTACTACGTCAACCCGGTCCTCATCAGGGCCGTGTTCGACAGGAACACCCCGCTGGGCGAGGTGACGGCCGCCGCCAACGAGCGCCTCAGGCAGGCGACCGCCCGGGCCACGTACCCGTTCCCCCTGGTCGCGCAGGCCGCGGCGGCCTCCGGGCCGCTGTTCCGGATCTCCATGACCATGGTCACCACGGACCGCTTCGGTTCCGAGCTGGCCGGTGCGGTCGCCGGCGTACCCCTCGACGTGGCCGGTCTGACCACCACCTACCTGGAGATCCCGCACCTCGAGGGCCAGTGCGACATCACCTTCGAAGTCACCCGTGACGCGCAGGGGCTCACCATCGCCCTGCGCTACGACACCGCGCTCTTCGAGCGGGACACCATGGACCGGCTGTTCGACCAGCTCATCCGCTTCATGACCGCCGCCGGGGACACACCCGAGCGCCCGGTCTCCCGGATCCCGCTGACGGACGCCGCCCAGAAGCGTTCCCTGCTCGCCCTGGGCAGCAACTCCGGCGACGGATCATGAAGCAACCCGTGCTCCGCGGCATTCTCGACGGTGTGGGCAACACGCACCTCGTCGAACTGGGCGGGCTGCTGCCCCGCTTCGGGTCCCGCGTCTTCGCCAAGCTCGAGGCGTTCAACCCCGGCGGCAGCGTCAAGGACAGGTCGGCGCTGTCGATGCTGCTCGGCAGGATCCGCAGCGGGGAACTGGTACCGGGCAGGTCCACGGTCGTGGAGTCGAGCTCCGGGAACCTGGCGATCGGCATCGCACAGATCTGCCGGTACTTCGGGATCGACTTCATCTGCGTCGTGGACCCCAAGACCACCCAGCAGAACCTGGCGATCCTGCGCGCCTACCGGGTCACGGTCGAGATGGTGACCGAGGTCGACCCGGACACCCGCGCCTATCTGCCCGTGCGCCTGGCGCGGGTACGCGAGCTCGTGGCCGCGACACCCGGCGCGTACTGGCCCAACCAGTACGCCAACCCGCTCAACCCCCGGGCCCATGTGCAGACCATGCGGGAGATCGCCGAGGCACTGGACGACCGGGTGGACTACCTGTTCTGTTCGACCGGTACCGGCGGCACCATGACCGGCTGCGCCCAGTACATCCGGGAACGCGGACTCCCCACCACGCTGGTGGGGGTCGACGCGATGGGCAGCGTGCTGTTCGGCGGCCCTTCGGGCCCGCGGCTGCTGCCCGGACACGGGGCGGCGATCAAGCCCCCGCTGTTCGATCCGACGCTGGCCGACGAGGTCGTGCTCGTCAACGACCTCGACTGCGTCGTCGCCTGCCGGACCCTGACGCACCGTGAGGCGATCCTCGCGGGCGGCTCGTCGGGAGCGGTGACCGCCGCACTCGGGAAGATGGCCGACCGCATTCCGGCCGGCAGTAACTGCGTGATGATCTTCCCCGATCGCGGCGACCGCTATCTCGACACCATCTACTCCGACGACTGGGTGCGCGCCCACTTCGGAGAGGTCTCACACCTGTGGAACGAACCCGAACACACATTGGCGGTGGGCGCATGCTGATCATCAAGCACGGTGAAGTGGCCGGGCTGCTGGCCGGACGTGAGAAGGAGGTCATCGACCTCGTCGCCGAGGCGTACAAGCGCCACGACGAAGGCCGCACGGCCCTGCCGCACTCCGTCTTCCTGCGATTCCCCGAGCGTCCCAGGGACCGGATCATCGGCCTCCCCGGCTACCTCGGGGGCGACACCGAAGTCGCCGGGATGAAGTGGATCTCCTCCTTCCCCGGCAACGTCGCCGCCGGCCTGCAGCGGGCCAGCGCCGCAATCCTGCTGAACTCGCTGGAGACCGGACACCCCGAGGCGCTCATCGAGGGCTCGCTGATCTCGGCCAGGCGCACCGCGGCCTCGGCCGCGCTCGGCGCGCGGATGCTGCTCGGCGACCGCAGGCCGTCCGGGATCACGCTCATCGGCACGGGTGTCATCAACCGTGAGGTGCTGCGCTTCCTGGCCGCCGAGCGGCCCGAGCTCGACTCCCTGGCCGTCCACGACACGGACATGGAGCGGGCCAGGCGCTTCACCGCGGATCACGCCAGGCTGCTGCCGGGCGCGAAGATCCGCCACTGCGCCACGCTCGACGAGGCACTGGCCGCCCACGACCTGGTGTCCTTCGCGACGACGTCGGCCTCGCCGTACACCGGCCTGGACGCCTGCCCGCCCGGCACCGTCGTGCTCCACATCTCGCTGCGCGACCTCACAGTGCCCGCCGTACTGGGCGCGCACAACATCGTCGACGACCCCGACCACGTGTGCCGTGAGCAGACCTCACCGCACCTCGCGGAGCAGCACACCGGAGGGCGCGACTTCGTCGACGCCTCCATCGGCGCGCTGCTGCGGGGCACCGCCCGGCTGGAACCGGAAGCCGGGAAGCCGCTCGTGTACTCGCCGTTCGGCCTCGGCGTCCTGGACCTGGCGCTGGCCGGCTTCGTCCGGGACGAGGCGCGAAAGGGCGGCATCGGCACCCGTATCGACGGGTTCGTTCCTGCGCCGACGCCCTAGGAAGGCTCCCGGACCCGGGTCACCGCCACTGAACGCTGCAACTGATCAACACCTCTGGAGAAGAGATGTCTGTCCCGCTGCACGAACTGATCGCCCAGCAGACCGTCCGTACCCCCCACGCCATCGCGGTCGACGACGCACAAGGGTCGATGACGTACGCGCAGCTGGACCGCCGCGCGAACGGGATCGCGCGGTTGCTGCGCGGGCGCGGTGTCCTCCCCGAGACGAGGGTGGCCGTCTGCCTGCCGCGCGGGCGTGAGCTCGTCGCGGCGCTCCTGGGCGTCTGGAAGGCCGGCGCGGCCTACGTGCCGCTGGACGCCGGCCACCCGGCCGAGCGCATCGCCTGGATGGTCGCGGACAGCGGCGCGCGGACGGTCCTGACCGTCGGCGAGTCGGCCGGGGTTCTGGACGGTGTCGTACCCGACGGTGTCGTGCTCCTGGACGCGGCCGGCGGCGACGCCGACGCCGAACCGGTGGAAACGGGCCCGCAGCACGCCGCGTACATCACGTACACCTCGGGCTCGACGGGCCGCCCGAAGGGCGTGCTCGTCGAGCACGGCGGGATCGCCAACCGGGTGGCCTGGTCGGTCGCCCGCCAGGAACTCGCCGCGGACGACCGGGTGTTGCAGAAGACCGTCCTCACCTTCGACGCGGCGGCCCTGGAGCTCTTCGCGCCGCTGGTCGCGGGCGGCACCGTCGTGATGGCCCCCGAAGGCGCCGAATCGGACCCCGCGCTCCTCGTACGGACGGTGGCCGACCGGAACATCACAGTCCTGCAGGGCGTGCCCTCCGTGCTGCGGCTGCTCGCCGAGGAACCCGCCTGGTCCGAGTGCACCGGGCTGCGGCTCGTCCTGTCCGCGGGTGAGGCGCTCGACGCCGAACTGTGCCGCAGGCTCGGCGAACCCACCGGTGCCAAGGTGTGGAACACCTACGGCCCCACGGAGTGCTCCATCGACGTCACGGGCCAGGAGTTCGACCCGGAGCTGCACACCGAGGCCGTGCCGATCGGCCGGCCGGTCGACAACATGCGTGTGTACGTGCTCGACGAGGAGCTCGACCCGGTCCCGATCGGTGTCGTCGGCGAGCTGTACGCCGGGGGCATCGGCGTGGCACGCGGCTACGTCGGCAACCCGGCGCAGACCGCGGAGAGGTTCGTACCGGACCCGCACGGCCCGGCGGGCAGCCGCATCTACCGCACCGGCGACCTCGCGCGCTGGCGCTCCGACGGCGCACTCGCCTACCTCGGCCGCGTGGACCACCAGGTCAAGGTGAACGGCGTCCGCATCGAGCCCGCCGAGGTGGAGGCCGCACTCAACGCGCACCCCGACATCCGGGGCGCCGTGGTCGGCGCGTACACCGTCGGCGGCGGAAAGCGGCTCGTCGCCCATCTGGTGACCGCCCGCCGCATACCCCGGGACGAACTGCGCAGCTTCCTGCGCAAGCGGCTCCCCGAGCCCATGGTCCCGGCCCTCTTCGTACCCGTCGACGCCTTCCCGCTGACCAGCAACGGCAAGATCGACCGCAAGGCACTGCCGGACCCCGAGCAGCCCGGCACGCGGACCGCGGGGGAGGGGCCGGAGTACACCGCTCCCCGCACCGTCGCGGAACGCCTCGTGGCCGAGGTGTGGGAGCAGCTGCTCCAGGTGGAACGGGTCGGCGTGCACGACGACTTCTTCGCCCTCGGCGGCTCCTCCCTCGTCCTGACCCGGCTGGCCGACGCACTGGGCAGGGCCTCCGGGGACAGCATCCAGCTGCGCGGGCTCTTCGCGGCCTCCACGGTCGAGGCCCAGGCCAAGCTCCTGGAGGAGGCGCGGCCCGCCGTACCCGAGGTGGTACCGGTGGGACGCGACACCCCTCTGCCGCTCTCCTTCGGACAGCACCGGCTGTGGTTCCTGGACCGCATGCACCCGGGCAGCGCCGAATGGGTCGCGCCGCTGTTCCTCCGGCTGCCCGCCGGCACGGCCGCCGACACGGTCCAGTCCGCACTGGACACGCTGGAGACCCGCCACGAATCCCTGCGCACCCGGTACGTCCTCCAGGGTGAGGAGCCCCGCCAGGTGGTGGCCCCGCCCCAGCCGGTCGAGCTGCGCGTGGTGGACGCGAGCGAGGCGGAGATCGAGGACCTGTTCGGGGAGCAGTTCGCCCGGGGCTTCGACCTGAGCGACGGGCCGCTGTGGCGGGCTCTGCTCGTACGGGTTCCCCTCGGCGGCCCCGTGCTGCTGGTCACGACCCACCACATCGCGAGCGACGGCTGGTCGACGGTGCTGATGGACCGTGAGATCCGCGAGCTGTGCGCCGCCGCCGCCGAGGACCGGACACCGGAACTCGCCGAACTCCCTGTGCAGTACGCGGACTACGCGGCCTGGCAGGCCGCCCGGTCCGACGACACGGTCCTGGACCGCGAACTCGACTACTGGAAGAACGCGCTGCGCGGCATGCCCGAGCTGCAGCTGCACACGGACCGGCTGCGCCCGGCCCGGCGCGACGGGCGGGGCGAGGGCGTGCGCTTCTCCGTGCCGGCCGGGCTCGCCGACGCCCTCAGCGGCATCGGGCGGAAACACGGCGCGACCCAGTACGCGACCCTGCTGGCCGTCTTTGCCGCACTGCTCTCGCGGCACAGCGGACAGGACGACTTCGGCATCGGGAGCCCGGTCACCGGGCGGCTCAGGCCCGAGACCCAGGGCACGGTCGGCTTCTTCCTCAACTCGCTCGTCATGCGCTGCGACCTGACCGGCGACCCGACCTTCGGTGAGCTGCTGGGACGCACGAAGGACACGGCCATGGCCGGCTTCGCGCACCAGGAGCTGCCGTTCGAACGGCTGGTGGACGAGCTGCAGCCGGTCCGCGACCTGTCCCGTACCCCGCTCTACCAGGTCGCCTTCGACCTCCAGGACGAGGGCGCCACCTCGGTGGCCGCCGACGGGGTGCTGATGGACGCCTTCCAGGGCGCCTGGCGGGTGGCGAAGACCGACCTGACGATGTTCGTGTGGCGCCAGGCCGACGGCTCGCTGAACGGTGCGCTGGAGTACGCGACCTCACTGTTCGACCGGCCCACCGTGGAGCGTATGGCCGACCACTTCGTGCGGCTGGTCGAGGGCGTGGTGGCGGCACCCGAGGCGGCACTGTCCGCCATCGACATCACCTCGGTGCACGAGCACCGGCTCCTGCGGGTCTGGAACGACTCGGCGGTGGTGGTGCCGGAGGTGTCGGTGCCTGAGCTGGTGGGCCGCTGGGTTTCCGCGGTGCCGGGTGCGGTGGCTGTGGAGGCCGGTGGTCAGCGGTTGTCGTTCGCCGAGTTGGATGTGCGGGCGAATCGGTTGGCGCATCGTTTGCGTGCGGCTGGTGTGGGCCCGGAGTCGACGGTTGCGGTGCTGCTGGACCGTTCGGTCGATCTGGTGGTGTCGTTGCTGGCGGTGTGGCGTGCGGGTGGCGGCTTCGTCCCCATGGACCCGGTGCTGCCGGCCGGGCGTATCGCAGGGATGGTCGAGGACGCCCGGGTGACGGTCGCTTTGACGTCGGCTGCCTATGCGGATCGTTTCCCGGGTGTGGAGACGGTGCTGGCCGAAGGTGATGTGTCGTCGTTCCCGGAGTCGGCTCCGGATGTGGTTGTCGATCTGGATTCGGTGGCGTACACGGTGTTCACGTCGGGTTCGACGGGCCGGCCGAAGGGTGTGCAGGTTTCGCACCGCAGTCTGGTGAACCATGTGGACTGGGCGGTGCGGGAGTTGGTGGCGTCGGGTTCGGGTGGTGCGCCGGTGTTCTCGTCGGTGGCCTTCGACCTGGTGGTGCCGAATGTGTGGGCGCCGCTTGCCGCGGGTCAGCGTGCGTGGCTGTGGGACGGCGAGCTGACCGAGCTGGGCGAGAGCCTGGCGGAAGCCGGTCCGTTCTCCTTCATGAAGCTGACTCCGGGCCATCTCGAAGTGCTGTCGGGCCAGTTGTCCGACCAGCAGATCGAGGCTCTGACCTCGCGTGTGGTGGTTGCCGGCGAGGCGCTGCCGGGTGGTCTGGTGGAGCGTTGGCGCGTGTTGCTCGGCGAGGGCCGGGTGTTGAATGAGTACGGGCCGACCGAGGCGACCGTGGGCACGTGTGTGTTCCCGCTGGTGGAGGCGTTCGAGGGTGTGGTGCCGATCGGGCGTCCGCTGCCGAACATGACCATGCGCGTTCTGGATGCCGGTTTGCAGCCGGTGCCTGTCGGTGCGGTGGGTGAGCTGTTCGTCGGTGGTACCGGTGTGGCACGCGGCTACGCATACCGTCCAGGCGCCACCGCAGAGCGGTTCGTGCCTGATCCGTTCGGGCCGGCGGGTGCGCGTCTTTACCGCTCGGGTGACTTGGTGCGGTGGCGTAGTGATGGTGCGGTCGAGTTCCTGGGCCGTATCGATGATCAGGTGAAGGTGCGGGGGTATCGCATCGAGCTCGGTGAGATCCGTGCCGCGTTGGTCGCACATCCGCAGGTCACCGACGCCACCGTGGTGGTGTCCGAGGACCAGCGCCTCATTGCCTACGTCGTCGGCACCACGGACGCGCTGGCCGAGGGGCTCAGGGCTTCGCTCCCCGAGTACATGGTCCCGTCCGTCTTCGTCGGGCTCGACGCGCTCCCGCTGACGGCCAACGGCAAGATCGACCGCCGCGCCCTCCCCGACCCCGAGGCCACGGCCGCGGACGCGTTCATCGCTCCTGCTACGCCCACCGAGGAACGCATCGCCGCCGTCTGGCGCGATCTGCTGGGCAAGGAAGCGAGCACCCAGGACAGCTTCTTCGACCTGGGCGGGCACTCCATCCTCGCCGTCCGGCTGGTCTCGCGCCTGCAGAACGAGTTCGACCTCGACCTGCCGATGCGCGTCGCCTTCGAGAGCCCGACGATCGCGCAGCTCGCCGTGGAGATCGAGGACCGGATCCGGGCCGAGATCGACGCCGTACTCACCGAGTCCCACTGATTCCGTCGAGACGAAGGACGTGCCCATGCGACACCTCATCTCCATCAGCGACCTGACCGACGACGACCTGCGGGGCCTGGTCGAGCGGGGGGCGGAATTCGCCGCCGGGGCCCGGGCGAAGTCCCTGGAGGACGCGATCGTCGGCGTCTACTTCCGGCGGACGTCCACCCGTACCCGTACCGCGTTCACCAGTGGTGCCCTGCGGCTCGGGGCGAAGGTGGTGACCTTCGGCCCCGACGACCTGCAGCTGAACACCGGGGAGACCACCGAGGACACCGGCAGGGTGCTCTCCGGCATGCTGGACCTGCTGGTGGCCCGCACCGCGGACGCCACCGAGGAGCTGCGGACCTGGGCGGCCGGCGGGCGGATGTCCGTCATCAACGCGATGAGCGCGGAGGAGCACCCCACCCAGGGGCTCACCGATCTCACCACGCTGCAGCACCACTTCGGCCGCGTCGAGGGACTGAGGGTCCTGTACGTCGGCGAGGGCAACAACAGTGCCGCGGCCCTGGCTCTCGCCCTGACCCGGTTCCCCGGGACGGAGCTCGAACTGCGGACGCCGCCCGGATACGGGCTGGCGCCGGAGATTCTCGCCACCGCCACCGAACAGGCGGCGCGCAGCGGGTCGAAGGTGTCCGAGCAGCACGACATGGACGTCCTGCCCGCGGGTGTCGACGCCGTCTACACCACGCGCTGGCAGACCACCGGAACCAGCAAGCCGACCGCCGACTGGCGGGAGGTCTTCGCACCGTTCCAGGTCACCCGCGAGCTGTGGGAGGAGAGTCCGGACGCCGTCTTCCTGCACGACCTTCCCGCCCATCGCGGCCAGGAGGTCACCGCCGAGGTGCTGGACGGGCCGGCGAGCATCGCCTTCACCCAGGCCACGCACAAGCTGCACAGCGCGATGGCTGTCCTGGAATGGTGCTGGGCCGATCGGCCATGAGTGACGAGGGGGGGTATCGGGTACGGCGAAGAAGCAAGCACGCGCTGCCGACGCTGCGCAGTTACCGCGACTTCCGGCTGCTGTGGACCGGCTCCGCCATGTCCGTCATGGCGGAGCGCTGCTCGGGCATGGCGTTCACGCTGCTCGTGCTGTGGGACACCGGATCGGAGAGCGCGGCCGGACTCGTGGGCTTCGCGGGGCTGTTGCCGGCGCTGCTGGTCCAGCTGCCTGCCGGTGTCATGGTGGACCGGCTGAACCGCCGCCGGGTGATGATGACGTGCGTCATCGTGCGCATGGTCGCGGTCGCCACGGTGGCTGTGTCGCTGCTGGGGGACACCGTCTGGGTCTGGCACATCGCGACGGTGGCGTTCATCCAGAGCAGCATGACGGTCTTCTACCAGCTGTCCGAGCGGGCCATGGTCCGCGGTGTAGTGCCGCCCAGTCAGCTGGGGGCGGCGATGGCGACGAACGAGGCGCGTTCACGGGGCGTCAACTTCATCGGGCATCCGGTGAGCGGTGCCATGTTCGGTCTCTCGGCGTGGATGCCGTTCATGTCGAGCGTCGGGCTGTACCTGCTCTCGCTGATCACGCTCGTGCGGCTGCGGGGGGAGAAGGAGCCGCCTCCCAGGCCGGGCAACAAGCGCCGCAACATGCGGGCCGACATCGCGGTCGGGCTGCGGTGGGTATGGGATCGCGCCTTTTTCCGTACGGCGCTGTTGATCATCGCGGGAAGCAATCTGGTCTTCCAGGGGCTCATCCTCACGGTCGCCGTCGTGGTCAGGGAGGACGGCGGCGCCGCCGGCACCATCGGGCTGATCATGGCGTCCGGCGGTATGGGAGGGCTGTTCGGGGCCCTGGTCGGCGGCTGGCTGAACAAGAGGCTGGCGATGCGTCAGATCATGATCCTGGCGCATGTGACCTGGGCGCTGGTCATGCCCGCAGCGGTATTTTTCAGACAACCCGTGGCACTCGGTGTGCTCTTCTTCATAACGTCTCATATAGGAGCCGCTGTTACTGTCTCCGGCATGTCCTACCAGGTGCGCATCACCCCCAACAACATGCAGGGGCGGGTCGGCAGTGTCGTCATGCTCCTTGTGTCGGGGGCGAGTTCACTCGGTGCGCTCGGTACCGGGTACCTGTTGGAGGCGGTCGGCACCCGGCACACGCTCATGGTCGTGTCGGGAGTGATGGTGGTGCTCGCCCTGGTCGCCACGGTGGTCTTCACCAGGCCGGGTGCGGCGCTCGAGGACCGGCAGGACAGTGCACCGCCCCCACAGCCCGAGCCGGTTGCCATCGCGGACGGGTCGACGGCCGATCCCCTCACCACCCTGGAATTGCGGAGAATCGATGGATGACGCAGTGCGGCTCGAGTCGCTGACCAAGACCTACGGATCCGGGGACAGCGCGGTGACGGCGCTGCGCGAGATCGGTCTGTCCTTTCCCCGCGGGAGCTTCACCGCCATCATGGGCCCGTCGGGCTCCGGCAAGTCGACCCTCCTGCAGTGTGCCGCCGGGCTCGACAAGCCCACATCGGGGCGGGTGTTCATCGACGGCAAGGACATCGTCGGGCTGAACGAGACCCAGCTCACCGAACTCCGCCGCGAGACCACGGGGTTCATCTTCCAGGCCTTCAACCTGCTGCCCTCGCTCACTGCCGAGCAGAACGTGGCGCTGCCGATGCGGCTGGCCGGGCGCAAGCCCAAGCGCCGGACCGTGCAGCAGGCGCTCGCCCAGGTGGGACTGGAGAACAAGGCGGGCAGCCGGCCGAGCCAGCTCTCCGGTGGTCAGCAGCAGCGTGTCGCCATCGCCCGTGCGCTGGTGGCCCGGCCGGCCGTGCTCTTCGCCGACGAGCCCACCGGCGCGCTCGACCTCACCACGGGGCGCGAACTGCTGGACACGTTACGGCAGTTGGCCGGTGCGCCGGTGTCGGATGCCGGCGTCGTGCCCGCTCCCGGTCACGGCGAGCGGGTGACGACGACGATCGTCATGGTCACGCACGACCCGAACGTGGCCGCGTACGCGGACCGAGTGCTGTTCCTCGCCGACGGCAGCCTGGTGGGCGAGCTGCGTTCGCCCACCGCCGAGGCGGTCGCCGCGCGGATGACGGACCTGGCGGTGTCGCGGTGATCAGGGTTGCTTTCCAGACCCTGCGGGCACGGTGGGTGTCGTTCCTCGGCACCGTCGTGGCGCTGGTGCTCGGGGTCGCGCAGGTCGCGGCCATGGGCGTACTCATCATGACCATGCTCGACCTGCCGGACCGGCCGGTG
This sequence comes from Streptomyces sp. NPDC059499, assembly GCF_042749285.1. Classification (NCBI taxonomy): domain Bacteria; kingdom Bacillati; phylum Actinomycetota; class Actinomycetes; order Kitasatosporales; family Streptomycetaceae; genus Streptomyces; species Streptomyces sp. NPDC059499. The sequence continues at coordinate 367,817 of NZ_JBHYTT010000005.1, read as the reverse complement.
GAACGGTTCGCCGAGGCACCCGCCGTGGTGCAGGCGTCCGACCCGGACTGGGACCCGGCCCATCACGACCTCGGGATCCGGTCGCTCGCGGCCGCCCAGGGCATCTCGGCCGAGCTGAGCGAGAAGGTCGCCGCCACCGGCGAGACCGTGGTCGACCGTGCCTTCTACGCCCAGATCGAGGGCGGCCCCGCCGACCAGGTGGGCCACCCCTGGCCGGTGGCACGGTTCGGGGGCTACGACCTGGCCGACGGCAAGGAGCCGTCCGGCGCGAAGGACGTCGTGGTCCCGTCGGACCAGGCCCGTACCGGCGACAAGGTGACGGTCCTGACCGCCTCCGGCGTCGAGCAGTACACGGTCAGCGGCACCGTCTCCCCGGTCGGCTGGGAGGACGCCGTCTTCTTCACCGAGGCGGAGGCCGCCAGGCTCTCCCCGCGCATCGAGTCCCTGGTGGCGCTCGGCCCGGTCGCCGACGTACGGGCCGCCGTCGGCGACAGCGCCGCGGTGCTCACCGGCCAGGACCGGCACAAGGCCGATGCCAGTGAGGCGGCCGACCGCGAGACGCTCGACAACACCATCACGCTGGTTCCGGTGATGGCCAGCGTGGCCGGCACCACCGCGATCTTCGTGGTGGCCTCCACCTTCGCCTTCGCGGTGGTCCAGCGCCGCCGGGAGGTCGCACTGCTGCGTACCGTCGGCGCCACCCCCAAACAGGTGCGCAAGATGGTCCGCAACGAGGCGCTGCTCGTCGGCGTCGTCGCCTCCGCGGTGGGCACGGTCCTCGGACTGTTCGGCGCGCAGCTCCTCGCCGACATGCTCATCGCGATGGACGTCTCGCCCGAGTGGTTCACCGTGGAGCCCTCGCTGCACTGGACCGTTCTGGCGCCGCTCGCCGCCGCCTTCCTGGTCGGCCTCCTGGTGGCGGTCGGCGGTGCGGCGGCCGCGGCACGCCGGGCCGGCAGCATCCGTCCCATCGAGGCGCTGCGCGAAGCCTCGGTCGACGACACGGGGGTGACGCCCGGCAGGGCGCTGCTCGGTGTCGTCGCCCTGGTGGGCGGTGTCGGGTGGACGGCGTGGATCGCCGTCGCGTCCCCGACGAGCGTGCTCTCGCCCACGGTCTACGTCGTGTCGCTGATGGTGCCGGTACTGGCCGCGGCGGTGCTCGCGCCGCTGGTCGTCGGACCGCTCACCAAGCTGCTCATGCTGCCCTTCCGGGGTGCTTCGGGGCCCACCGCGATGCTGGTGCGCGAGAGTGCGCTGACCTCACGGCGGCGTACCGCTGCCACCGCGGCCCCCGTCCTGCTCACCGTCGGGCTGGCCTTCTCGCTGCTGGCGGCCACCGACTCGCTCGGTGCCGCACGTGACAACGGGCTGCAGAACCGGGTCAGTTCGCAGTACGCGCTCGCACCCGACGGAACCCCGGGCATCAGCCCGCAGGTGATCGAGCGCGTCGCGGCGATCGACGGCGTGCACATCGCGGCGCCGATCCTCACCACCGTCTACACCAAGGACGAGGACCGGTACGAGGAGAACGACGGCCTCGTCGTCGATCCCGTCGCGCTGAAGAAGACGATGGACCTGAAGGTCATCGACGGGTCCCTGGACGACCTCGACGACAACAGCACGGCCGTGGCCGACCTGTGGGGCATGGACGTCGGCTCCCGGCTCGCCGTGGAGATGCCCGACGGCGAGCGCGTCGAACTGCGGGTCGCGGCGACGTACAAGGCGCTGCGGGGCGAGGACGTGGCGTACCTGCCGCAGCGGTTCGCCCCGTCGGCCGTCTACGCACGGGACGGTCTCGCGCGCAGGGCCTACATCACGCTGGACGACGGCGCCGATCACGCCGCGATCACCGCACAGATCCGCAAGGCGGTGGCCGGCGGCGGAGCCGAGTTCATGACGAGGGACCAACTGGTCGCTTCCGAGAGCGCGTACGCACGCCATCTCACGGAGGTGCGGCAGCGTTCCACCGCGTTGATCATCATGATCTTCTGCTTCATCGCGATCCTCAACACGCTCCTCATGGCGACGGCCGACCGGCGCCGCGACCTGGCGGTGCTGCGGATGGCGGGTGCCACGCCGAAACAGGTCGTCCGGTTCTTCGTCGCCGAGTCCCTGCTGGTGTCCGCCATCGGGGTGGCACTGGCACTCGCGGCCACCGCGGTCAACCTGACCGGCCTGTGGGGTGCGCTGCTCCAGCTGTTCGGTACGACACCGATCGTCGTGCCGTACGTCATCGTCATCGCCGTCGCCGTGGTGTCCACGCTCCTTGCCGTGATCGGCACGGTGCTGCCCGTCGGCGCGGCACTGCGGGCGCGGACCGTCCAGTTCCTCGGCTCGCGCGAGTAGCCCGGCCACGCCTTCCAGGGGCGCCCCACAGCCTTCCGGCAGCAGGGCGCCCCCCACCCGCAGCACCCCGAGACCCACGCGGTCCGGTCCCGCCTCCCCCGACGGGACCGGGCCGCGTGCTGCGTTGTGGCCGCGTGTGTACGGATGCGTTCAGTAGAGGGCCGATATAGGCGGGCGTCCGAAGCTGAGTGCGAATCCGACCACCGAAGGGAAACCGACATGGCTGACGAGCAGACCGACAACCGCGTCTACCGGGTCGTCCTGAACGACGAGGAGCAGTACTCGATCTGGGACGCGGACCGGGAGCTGCCGGCCGGCTGGCACACCGAGGGCACCGAGGGTGCCCGGCAGGTCTGCCTCGACCGCATCGAAGAGGTCTGGACGGACATGCGGCCCGCGAGCCTGCGCCGCCGCATGGAGAAGTCCGGCGCCTGAGCAGGAACCGCCGGCAGGACCGGCGCAGCACCACGCAGGACACCCAGTGAGACGTACGGAACGAAGGTCGGGAGGGGCGCTCAGCATGAGTACTGGCGAAGTTCGCACGGGCGGACAGGCCGAGGAGAGGCGCGAGGAACTGGTGCGCGCCCGACTCGCCGGAGGCCGCAGCGGCCGGCGTGCCGCAGTGGTGCCGGTCGAGCGGGGCGGACCGCTGGCGCTCTCCCACGGTCAGCAGCAGATGTGGTTCCTGAGCAGGCTCGACCCGGACAGCTGGGAGTACAGCGTCCCGGTCGCCCTGCGGCTGCACGGGCCGCTCGACACCTCGGTGCTGCGCCGCAGCTTCGAGGAACTGGTGGCGCGGCACGAGATCCTGCGCACCCGGTACCGCCTCGAAGGCGCCGAGCCGGTCCAGCTGATCGACCCTCCCGCCCCGTTCGGCCTTCCGGTCGACGACCTCACGGGCACGGCGGACATCGCCGAGCGGGAGCAGCGCGCCCTCGCACTGGCCGAGGCGGAGCCCGGCCGCCCCTTCGACCTGGAGAACGGCTCGCCGCTGCGGGCCCGGCTCATCCGGATCGCCGACGACCACCACCTGCTGGTCGTGGTCTTCCACCACGTCGCCTGCGACGAGTGGTCCGTCGGCCTGTTCATGTCCGAACTCTCCGAGGTGTACGGGGCGTTCGGCGAGGGCAAGCCGTCACCCCTGGCGCCGATGGCCGTCCAGTACGCCGACTACGCGGCCTGGCAGCACACCCGCCTGGCCGGTGACGGCCTGACCAAGCAGTTCGACTACTGGCGCGGTCAGCTGGCCGGCAGCACCCCGCTCGAGGTGCCCACCGACCGGCGCCGCCCGGCCTCCCGCAGCTTCGACGGCGACGCGGTGCCCATCGAGATCCCGGCCCCGCTGGCGGAGAAGCTCCGCACGCTCGGGTCCGCGCACGGCGCCACCCCGTTCCAGACCCTGCTGGCCGGCTACCAGGCGCTGCTCTCCCGGTACACCGGTCGCGACGACATCGCGGTCGGCACCGTCGTGTCGGGCCGGAGCCGCCCCGAACTCGAACAGCTCATCGGCTACGGCATCAACACCCTCGTCCTGCGCGGACAGTGGCAGGGCGACCCGACGTTCCGGGAACTGCTCGTCGGCGCCCGCGAGACCGTGCTCGACGCCTTCGACAACCAGGAGTTCCCGTTCGCGCGTCTCGCGGACGAACTCGTGCCGGTGCGGGACATGTCCCGCACGCCCCTGTGCCAGGTCGCCTTCACCATGCACCGGGAACGCACCCGCGACTTCCGGCTGCCCGGCGTCGAGGCGGAGTCCCTGCACGCGACCTCGCGCGTCTCGCGCTTCGACCTCACCCTCCAGCTGAGCGAATCCGCGGACGGCGGCGTCCGGGGCACGCTGGAGTACAGCACCGCCCTCTACGACCGGGCCACCGCCGAGCGCATGGCCCGGCACTTCGTGCGTCTGGTCGAATCGGCCGCCGCCGACCCGGACCTGCGGCTCTCCCGCCTCGACATGCTGGACGCATCCGATCTGGCCGTCCTGCTGCCCGAGCCGGAGCACTTCGAAGCGCCCGACCGCTGCGTCCACGAGCTCGTCGAGGACCGGGCCGCGGCCACCCCCGACGCGATCGCCCTCGTCTTCGGCAACCAGCAGCTGAGCTACGCCGAACTCAACGCACGGGCCAACCGGCTCGCCCACCACCTGCGGGCCCACGGAGCCCGCCCCGGCGGCCTCGTCGGCGTCAGCCTGGACCGCAACCTCGACCTGGTGCCGACCCTCCTCGCCGTACTCAAGACGGGCGCCGGCTACCTGCCCCTGGACCCCGAGCACCCGGCCGAGCGCATCGGCTACACGCTCAAGGACGCGGGCGCCCGGATCGTCGTCACCTCCGGTGCGCACGCCGCGCACCTGACCGACGTCGTCGACGGCCTGCTCGTGGTGCTGGACGGCGAGGCGGAGACCGCCGCCCTGGCCGAGGCCCCGGACAGCAACCCCGAGTCCGGGGCGGTACCCGAGGACCTGATCTACACCATCTACACGTCCGGCTCCACCGGCCGCCCCAAGGGCGTCGGCCTCAGCCACACGAACGTGCTGCGCCTGTTCACCGCGACCGAGGAACACTTCGGTTTCGACGAGAACGACGTCTGGACGCTCTTCCACTCCTACGCCTTCGACATGTCGGTCTGGGAGATCTGGGGCGCCCTCGCCTACGGCGGCCGTCTCGTGGTCGTCCCGCCGGACGTGGCCCGCGCCCCCGAGGACTTCCTGCGCCTCCTCACCGAGCAGCGGGTCACCGTCCTCAACCAGACCCCGTCCGCCTTCCGCAGCCTGGTCTCCCTCGCCGCCGACGGACACCGGCTGCTCGACGAACTCTCCCTGCGTGTCGTGTCGTTCGGCGGCGAACGGCTGGACATCCCGGGCCTCAAGCCCTGGGTCGCCCGCCGCGGCCTGGAGCAGACCGCGCTGGCCAACCTGTACGGCATCACCGAGACCTGCGTCCACACCACGTACCACCTGCTCACCGAGTCCGACCTGGAGTCCGACACCGGGAACGCGATCGGGGTACCGCTGCGCGACCTGCAGGTGCACCTCTTCGGCCCGCACGGCGAGCAGGTACCCGTCGGAGTGCCCGGTGAGATCCACGTCGGCGGTCCCGGCGTCGCCCGCATGTACCTCAACCGGCCGGCCCTGACCGCCGAACGCTTCGTACCCGACCCGTACGGAAAGCCCGGCTCCCGGCTCTACCGCAGCGGTGACCTCGCGAGCAGGCGGCCCGACGGCAGCCTCGACTACCTGGGCCGCATCGACCACCAGGTGAAGATCCGCGGCCACCGCATCGAACTGGGCGAGATCAAGGCCGCGTTGACCACCCACCCGCGCGTACGGGACGCCGTCGTCGTCGCCCGGGAGGACACCCCCGGAGACCGCAGGCTCGTGGCGTACGTCGTACCCACCAGCGATGCCGTGGCCGCACCCAGCGAGCTGCGGACCCTGCTGGCCGGGTCACTCCCCGACTACATGATTCCGACGGCCTTCCTCGTCGTCGGGAAGATCCCGCTGACCGTCAACGGAAAGCTGGACCAGGCCGCACTGCCCGCCCCCGACCGCAGCGCACTCGGGGTCGAGGCCGCCCACGTCGCGCCGCGCACCGCGGCCGAGGAGGAGATGGTCTCGGTCTGGCGCGAGGTCCTCGGGGTCGAGCAGGTCGGCGTCGAGGACAACTTCTTCGACCTGGGCGGCGACTCGCTGCGCGCCGTCGCGCTCGTCGGCGCACTGCGCGACGGCGAGTACGACGTGACGGTCCGCGACGTGTTCGAGCACCGGACCCCCGCCGAGCTCGTCGCCTTCATCACCGGACGCCCCGCCCCGGCCAAGGCCGAACCGGCCGTCGAGCCCTTCGCCCTGCTCGCGCAGGAAGACCTCGACCGGCTTCCGGCCGGCCTCGTCGACGCCTACCCGCTGGCGCAGGTGCAGCTCGGCATGGTCGTCGAGATGCTCGCCGACGACGGCCGCAACCACTACCACAACTCGACCTGCTTCCGGATCCTCGACGACCAGCTCTTCGACCGCGAGCTGCTCCAGCAGGCCGTGGACACGGTGCTGGCCCGGCACGAGATCCTGCGCTCCTCGTTCGCGATCGAGGGCTACTCCGTACCGCTGCAGCTCGTCCACGCCCCGTCCGATGTCACCTCGCCGGTCGACGCACGGGACCTGCGGGGCCTCGACGGCGCCGCCGTCGAGGCGTCGCTGCGCGCCTTCATGGCCGAGGAGCGCACCCAGCTCTTCGACCTGACCCGGGCCCCGCTCATCCGCTTCACCGGACACGCCTGCGACGACGGCTCCTGGTGGCTGACCCTGACCGAGTGCCACGCGGTACTGGAGGGATGGAGCCACCACTCCCTGCTGATGGAACTGGCCACGACCTACCGCGCGCTGCGCGACGGGACGCCGGTCGAGGAACCCGCACCCGCCGCCGTGCGGTACGCGGACTTCGTCGCCGCCGAACTGGTCTCCCTGGCCGGGGACGACGACCGCGACTACTGGCGGACGGTCCTCGAGAACAACGCCTCCTTCGAACTCCCCGCCGGCTGGGGCGACGACCCGGAGGAGACCCCGCGCGGACTGCACCGCGCCTGGGTGCCATACCACGACCTGGACGCCGGACTGCGGACCCTGGCCAGCAAGGCGAAGGTACCGATCAAGAGCGTCCTGCACGCGGCGCACCTCAAGGTGATGAGCCAGCTCACGCCGGAGGAGTCCTTCTTCACCGCCCTCGTCACCAACGCCAGGCCGGAGGCCGTGGGCGCCGAGCGGGTGTACGGGGTCTACCTCAACCCGCTGCCCTTCGCCTTCACCCGTGGCGCCGAGACCTGGCGCGATCTGGTGCGCCAGGTCTTCGACCAGGAGATCGAGGTGTGGCCGCACCGCCGGTACCCGCTGGGCGTGATGCAGCGCGAGCTCAGCACGAGCGACCGGCTCGTCAACGTCCGCTTCAGCTACCAGAACTTCCGGCAGGTCGACCAGGACCTCGTCGACTACCCGGCCACGCTCGACGACAGCCCCACCGAGTTCCCGCTGGGTGTCTCCACCCGCGCAGGGTTCATGGTGATCACCGCGAACCGGCACCTCATCGGCAGGGAGGGCACGGACCGCCTCGCCGCGATGTACCGGTCGGTGCTGGAGTCGATGGCTGCGGATGTGGAGGGTGATGCCCGTGAGGTGTTCCTGCCCGGTGGTGAGCGCGATCTGGTGCTGACCGGGTGGAACGATTCGGCGGTGGTGGTGCCGGAGGTGTCGGTGCCTGAGCTGGTGGCGCGTCGGGTGGTCGAGTCGCCGGGTGCGGTGGCTGTGGAAGCCGGTGGGCGGTCGTTGTCGTTCGCCGAGTTGGATGTGCGGGCGAATCGGTTGGCGCATCGTTTGCGTGCGGCTGGTGTGGGCCCGGAGTCGACGGTTGCGGTGCTGCTGGATCGTTCGGTCGATCTGGTGGTGTCGTTGCTGGCGGTGTGGCGTGCGGGTGGTGGGTTCGTTCCGATGGACCCGGTGCTGCCGGCGGGGCGTATCGCGGGGATGGTGGCCGACGCCCGGGTGACGGTCGCTTTGACGTCGGGTGCTTACGCGGACCGGTTCGATGTGACCGTGGTGCGGGTCGACGACGAGGACGGTGTGTCGTCGTTCCCGGAGTCGGCTCCGGATGTGGTTGTCGATCTGGATTCGGTGGCGTACACGGTGTTCACGTCGGGTTCGACGGGGCGGCCGAAGGGTGTGCAGGTTTCGCATCGCAGTCTGGTGAATCATGTGGACTGGGCGGTGCGGGAGTTGGTGGCGTCGGGTTCGGGTGGTGCGCCGGTGTTCTCGTCGGTGGCCTTCGACCTGGTGGTGCCGAATGTGTGGGCGCCGCTGGCTGCGGGTCAGCGGGCGTGGCTGTGGGACGGGGAGCTGACGGAGCTGGGCGAGAGCCTGGCGGAAGCCGGTCCGTTCTCCTTCATGAAGTTGACTCCGGGCCATCTGGAAGTGCTGTCGGGCCAGTTGTCCGACGCCCAGATCGAGGCTCTGACGTCGCGTGTGGTGGTTGCCGGCGAGGCGCTGCCGGGTGGTCTGGTGGAGCGTTGGCGGGTGTTGCTCGGTGAGGGTCGTGTACTGAATGAGTACGGGCCGACCGAGGCCACCGTCGGGACCTGTGTCTTCCCGCTGGTGGAGGCGTTCGAGGGTGTGGTGCCGATCGGGCGTCCGCTGCCGAACATGACCATGCGCGTTCTGGATGCCGGTTTGCAGCCGGTGCCTGTGGGTGCGGTGGGTGAGCTGTTCGTCGGTGGAACGGGTGTGGCACGCGGTTACGCATACCGTCCGGGGGCGACGGCTGAGCGGTTTGTGCCTGATCCGTTCGGGCCGGCGGGTGCGCGCTTGTACCGCTCGGGTGACTTGGTGCGGTGGCGTAGTGATGGTGCGGTCGAGTTCCTGGGCCGTATCGATGACCAGGTGAAGGTGCGGGGTTATCGCATCGAGCTCGGTGAGATCCGTGCCGCGTTGGTCGCACATCCGCAGGTCACCGATGCCACCGTGGTGGTGTCGGAGGACCAGCGCCTCATCGCGTACGTGGTCGGCAGCACCGATGACCTCTCGGCCTGGCTGGCCGGCTCGCTGCCGGAGTACATGGTCCCCTCGGTGTTCGTCGGGCTCGACTCCCTGCCGCTGACGGCCAACGGCAAGATCGACCGGCGTGCGCTCCCTGACCCCGAAGGGTCGGCGGAGGACACCTACGTGGCACCCCGTACCCCCACCGAGGAACGCATCGCCGCAGTGTGGAGTGGCGTTCTCGGGCTGGAGAGGGTCGGGGTCGAGGACAACTTCTTCGATCTGGGCGGTCACTCGATCAAGGCCATCGCCCTGGTCGGTGCCCTGCGCGCCGAGGGCTTCGAAGCCGGTGTCCGGGACGTCTTCCAGCACCGCACGGTCGCCGGGCTCGCCACCGCGCTCACGGGAACGGAACCTGTCACCGAGTCCGCCGTCGTCGCGCCGTTCGCGCTGATCGGGGACGAGGACAGGGCGAAGCTGCCCGAGGGCCTCGTGGACGCCTTCCCGCTGGCACAGGTACAGCTCGGCATGCTGGTCGAGATGCTCGCCGACGAGGGCCTGAACAAGTACCACAACACGACCGCGTTCCGGATCAAGGACGGCCGCCCGTTCGACGTCGAGGCCCTGCGCCGCTCCGGGCAGGCCGTGGTGGAACGCCACGAGATGCTCCGCGCGTCCTTCGACCTCGAAGGCTTCGCCGTTCCGCTCCAGCTCATCCACGCGAGCACCGTCATCCCGGTGACCGTGCAGGATCTGCGAGGACTCGACGCCGAACAGCAGGCAGCAGCGCGCCGGGCGCACATCACCGCCGAGCGGGCCGAGACGTTCGACCTGTCCCGCGCCCCGCTGCTCCGCATCTCCGCACTCGTCGAGTCCGACGAGGCCTGGTGGCTGTCGGTCAGTGTCTGCCACCCGATCACGGAGGGCTGGAGTCACCGCACCCTGCTCAGCGACATCGTCGAGGGCTACCTGCGGGTGCGCGGCGGCGAGACCCTGCCCGAGGTGCCGGTCCCCGCCGTGCGGTACGCGGACTTCGTGGCCGCCGAGCTGGCGTCGCTGGCCTCGGACGAGGACAGGAACTACTGGCAGGACGTACTCGGCTCGCACGCCAAGTTCGAGCTGCCCTCCGGCTGGGGCGACCCCGAGCCGGGGCACCGGGCGAACACCGTGCACGTGCCGCTCGGCGACCTCACCCCGGCGCTCCGGGCTGCCGCGAGCGGCACCGGAACGTCACTCAAGGCTGTGCTGCACGCGGCGCACCTGAAGGTGATGAGCCAGCTGACGGCCGAGGACTCCTTCTGCACCGGCCTGGTCTCCAGCGGCCGGCCCGAGGTCGTGGGCGCCGAGCGGGTCTACGGCATGTACCTCAACACCGTGCCGTTCGCCTACGAGCGCGGCGCACGAACCTGGCGGGAGCTGATCCGCCAGGTCTTCGACCAGGAAGGCGCGCTCTGGCCGCACCGTCGCTTCCCGATGCCGGTGATGCAGCGCGAACTGAGCGACGGCACGCGCCTCCTCGACGTGCGCTTCAGCTATCTCGACCTGGCGGACGCCCAGGCGGAGTCGGACGTCGTCGACACCGACTCCGGGGACGGTGAGGGTGCCACGGAGTTCGGTCTCGCCGTCGCCGCCCGTGGCAGCGGTCTGCTTCTCACGGTCAACCCCCAGGTGCTCGGCGACGCCGGCGCACAGCGGATCGCGGCGATGTACCGGTCGGTGCTGGAGTCGATGGCCGCGGATGTGGAGGGTGATGCCCGTGAGGTGTTCCTGCCCGGTGGTGAGCGCGATCTGGTGCTGACCGGGTGGAACGACTCGGCGGTGGTGGTGCCGGAGGTGTCGGTGCCTGAGCTGGTGGGCCGCTGGGTTTCCGCGGTGCCGGATGCGGTGGCTGTGGAGGCCGGTGGGCGGTCGTTGTCGTTCGCCGAGTTGGATGTGCGGGCGAATCGGTTGGCGCATCGTTTGCGTGCGGCTGGTGTGGGCCCGGAGTCGACGGTTGCGGTGCTGCTGGATCGTTCGGTGGATCTGGTGGTGTCGTTGCTGGCGGTGTGGCGTGCGGGTGGCGGCTTCGTTCCGATGGACCCGGTGCTGCCGGCGGGTCGTATCGCGGGGATGGTCGAGGACGCCCGGGTGACGGTCGCGTTGACCTCTGGTGCGTATGCGGATCGTTTCCCGGGCGTGGAGACGGTGCTGGCCGAAGGGGATGTGTCGTCGTTCCCGGGTTCGGTTCCTTCTGGTGTGCTGGATCTGGATTCGGTGGCGTACACGGTGTTCACGTCGGGTTCGACGGGGCGGCCGAAGGGTGTGCAGGTTTCGCATCGCAGTCTGGTGAATCATGTGGACTGGGCGGTGCGGGAGTTGGTGGGATCGGGTTCGGGTGGTGCGCCGGTGTTCTCGTCGGTGGCCTTCGACCTGGTGGTGCCGAATGTGTGGGCGCCGCTGGCTGCGGGTCAGCGGGCGTGGCTGTGGGACGGGGAGCTGACGGAGCTGGGCGAGAGCCTGGCGGAAGCCGGTCCGTTCTCCTTCATGAAGCTGACTCCGGGCCATCTCGAAGTGCTGTCCGGCCAGTTGTCCGACCAGCAGATCCAGGCCCTGACGTCGCGTGTCGTCGTGGCGGGTGAGGCGTTGCCGGGTGGTCTGGTGGAGCGCTGGCGGGTGTTGCTCGGTGAGGGCCGTGTACTCAATGAGTACGGTCCGACCGAGGCCACCGTGGGGACCTGTGTCTTCCCGCTCGTTGAGGCGTTCGAGGGTGTGGTGCCGATCGGGCGTCCGCTGCCGAACATGACCATGCGGGTCCTGGACGCGGGTCTGCAGCCGGTCCCTGTGGGTGCGGTGGGTGAGCTGTTCGTCGGTGGTACCGGTGTGGCACGCGGCTACGCATACCGTCCAGGCGCCACCGCAGAGCGGTTCGTGCCCGACCCGTTCGGGCCGGCGGGTGCGCGTCTGTATTGCTCGGGTGACTTGGTGCGGTGGCGTAGTGATGGTGCGGTCGAGTTCCTGGGCCGTATCGATGACCAGGTCAAGGTGCGGGGGTATCGCATCGAGCTCGGTGAGATCCGTGCCGCGTTGGTCGCACATCCGCAGGTCACCGACGCCACCGTGGTGGTGTCCGAGGACCAGCGCCTCATCGCGTACGTCGTCGGCAGCACCGACGACCTGGCCGAGGGGCTCAGGGCTTCGCTCCCCGAGTACATGGTCCCGTCCGTCTTCGTCGGGCTCGACGCGCTCCCGCTGACCGCGAACGGCAAGATCGACCGCCGCGCGCTCCCCGACCCCGAGGGATCGGCGGAGGACACCTACCTCGCCCCCCGCAACCCCACCGAGGAACGCATCGCCGCTGTCTGGCGTCGTGTTCTGGGGCTGGAGAGGGTCGGGGTCGAGGACAACTTCTTCGATCTGGGCGGTCACTCGATCAAGGCCATCGCCCTGGTCGGTGCCCTGCGCGCCGAGGGCTTCGAAGCCGGTGTCCGGGACGTCTTCCAGCACCGCACGGTCGCCGGGCTCGCCATCGCGCTCACCGGAACGGAGCCCGGCCAGGAGGATGTGGCGGTCACACCGTTCGCCCAGGTGTCGGACAAGATCCGGGCGACGCTGCCGGACGGCCTGGTCGACGCGTACCCGATCTCCAAGGTGCAGCTCGGCATGCTGGTCGAGATGCTCGCCGACGACGGGCTGAACAAGTACCACAACACGTCCACGTTCCGGATCAAGGACGGCCGGCCCTTCGACGCCGACGCCCTGCGCCGCGCCGGGCAGACGATCGTGGAACGCCACGAGATGCTGCGTACGTCGTTCTCCCTGGAGGAGTTCGACATCCCCCTCCAGCTGGTCCGTGCGAACGCCGTCATCCCGGTGAGCGTGCAGGATCTGCGGGGCCTGGACGCCGAGCAGTTCGCGGAGTCCCGCCGGGCGCACATCGCGGCAGAACGTGCCGAGCTGTTCGAGCTCGGGCGGCCTCCGCTGCTCCGTATCGCCGCGCTCGTCGAGTCCGACGAGGCCTGGCACCTCGGCTTCACGCACTGCCACGCCATCACCGAGGGGTGGAGCCAGCAGTCGCTTCTGATGGAGGTGCTCGACGTCTACCACGCGTACGCCGCAGGTGAGGAGCCGGAGCAGCCGGAGCCGACGGCCGTGCGCTACGCCGACTTCATCGCCGCGGAACAGGAGTCCCTGAAGTCGGACGAGGACCGGGACTACTGGCAGGGGATCGTCGACAGGCACTCCATGTGCGTACTTCCCGCGGACTGGGGCGACGGCAACGGCGCCCCGCGGGAGGACTTCAAGCTGTCGGTGGAGTTCCGCGACATCGAGCCGGCCCTGCGCGCCCTGGCCACGTCCAGCGGCACGTCGTTCAAGGCGGTCCTGCTGGCCACGCACCTGAAGGTGCTCAGCACGGTGACCAACGAGCCGGCCTTCCACACGGGAGTGCTGTACAGCGCACGCCCGGAGGTTCCCGGGGCCGAGCGGGTCTACGGCATGTACCTCAACACGCTGCCGTTCGCCCACGACCGCACGGCGAGGACCTGGAGCGAACTGGTCCGGCAGGTCTTCGACCGCGAGGCCGAGGTGTACAACCACCGGCGCCATCCGCTTCCCGCTGTGCAACGCCTGGCCGGCGGGCGAAGGCTGTTCGACATCATGTACCGCTACCAGGACTTCCATCAGGTGGACACCGGGACGGTCGATGTACAGGGCGGGGCGGGTGACAGCTCCAACGAGTTCACGCTGTCGATCGCCAATGTGCCCGGGCGGCTGGTCCTGCGGGCTGTCAGCACCGGTCTGAACCGGGCGAACGCGGAGAGGCTCGCCGGCATGTACCGGGCGGTGCTGGAGGCCATGGCGGCCGACCCCGACGGAGACGTGGACGCGGCGCTCCTGTCCACGGCGGAGCTGACCCAGGTGCTCGAGGACTGGAACGACACCGAGGTGGAGTGGGGATGAGCAGATACGTGCACGAGGTGATCGAGGCGACCGTCTCGGCCACCCCCGATGCCGTCGCCGTGCAGGTGGGCGCCGAGACCCTCACGTACCGCGAGCTCGACGTCCGGGCCAACCGGATCGCGCACCGGCTGCGCGAGGCCGGGGTGGGGCCCGAGTCCGTGGTCGGTGTCCTGCTGAAGCGCGGGCCGGACACCCTGCCCTGCCTGCTGGGGATCTGGAAGGCGGGCGGCGCCCACCTGCCGCTGGACGCAGGGCTGCCGGCGGACCGGCTGACCTACATGCTCGGCGCCGCGGGAGCCCGGCTGATCGTGACGCAGGGAGGCCTGCACGAGCGTCTCGGCGGAGGGTACGACGGTGAGGTCGTCGATCTCGACCGTGACCGCGCCCTGATCGCGGCCCGGCCGGACACGCGTCCGGACGTGTCGGCGGACCGGGATCCGAAGGACCCGTCCCGCAGGCACCGGCTCGCGTACACGCTGTTCACCTCCGGCTCCACCGGACGCCCCAAGGGTGTGCAGATCGCGCACTTCTCCCTGCTGAACGTCCTGTTCTCGATGCGGGAGCGGTACGGGGCGGGCCCGGAGCACGTCTGGCTGGCGCCCACGTCGCTGTCCTTCGACATCTCGACGACCGAGCTCTACCTTCCGCTGATCACGGGCGGCAGGGTGGTCCTCGCCGATGACGACGAGGTGCACGACGCGGCCGCTCAGCTGCGGCTGATCGAAACCGCCGGGGTCACGCATGCCCAGGCGACCCCGGCGGGGTGGAAGCTCCTCATCGCCGCCGGGCTCGGCCGTGTCCCGCTGACCGTCATCACCGGCGGTGAGGACTGCCCACCCGCGCTGGCCCGTGATCTGGGCGGCCGGGTGGACCGGCTGGTCAACCAGTACGGTCCGACCGAGGCGACCGTCTGGGCCACGGCCTGGGAGGTCGCGCCGGACGCCGGCAGTGTGCCGATCGGGCGTCCGATCCACAACTACCGGGCGTACGTGCTGGATGCCGTGCAGCAGCCCGTACCGGTGGGTGTGGTCGGGGAGCTGTACATCGCGGGCGCCGGTGTGGCCCGCGGGTACGTCGGCCGGCCGGGACTGACGGCCGGGCGGTTCCTCCCGGAGCCGTTCGGCGGCCAGCCGGGTTCGCGCATGTACCGGACGGGTGACCTGGCGCGGTTCAGGGCGGACGGGGAGCTGGAGTGCCTCGGCCGGATCGACAACCAGGTGAAGATCCGGGGCTACCGCATCGAACTGGGTGAGATCGAGGAGGTGCTCCTGGCCCACCCCGAGGTCGAGGACGCGACGGTGATCGCACGCGAGGACGGCAACGGCGAGAAGCTGCTCGTCGCCTACGCGGTCACCGACGGGCCGGCCGGACAGGCGCAGTTGCGGGCGCATCTGGCCGCGTCTCTGCCCTCGTACATGGTGCCCGCCGCGTTCGTCCTGCTCGACGCGATGCCGCTGAACGCGGCCGGCAAGGTCGACCGCAAGGCACTGCCCGCACCCGGCCGTACGGCACTGGTCGCCGACCGGGAGTACGTGGCCCCGCGCACCAGGACCGAGCGGCTGCTGGTGGAGACGTGCGCCGAGGTGCTCCAGGTGCCCGAAGTGGGCGTACGGGACCGGCTGCTGGACCTGGGAGCCGACTCGATGCGCATCGTCCATGTGATGGCCGCCGCCCGGAAGGCCGGGCTCGACCTCACCCTGCGCATGCTGCTGGACAGCGAGACGATCGAGGATCTCGCGCTGACGATCGACGGCGCGAAGGCGGAGGGGACCGATGGGTCCGGTGAGACCGAAGGGGGAGCGAGCAGGCCGATGACGGTTGCTACCGCAGGAGGACCGCAGGCCGCGTCCGACGTGACCGGGGCGATGGAGGCGCACGGAGTGCCGGGTGCCGCGGTCGCGCTGCTCAGGGACGGCCAGCTGGTCGGGTTGCAGGCCTACGGGATCCGGGCGACCGGGACCGGTGCTCCGGTGACGCTGCGGACCCGGTTCCAGGCCGGTTCGATCAGCAAGCACGTGACGGCGTTCGCCGCGCTGCGTCTCGTCGACCGGGGGGTGCTCGACCTGGACGCGGACATCGACGGCTATCTGGCGGACCGCCGCGCCCCCAGAGCGGCGGGCGGCAGCCCGCTGACGCTGCGCCACCTGCTGTCGAACACGGCCGGCCTGTCACAGACCCCCGGCACCTGGTGGCGGCCGGGTGAGGCCATGCCGAAGCTGACCGCCGTACTGGACGAGGTGGGGGCCGAGCACGAGCCCGGGGCGCTGTTCCGCAAGGCGGGCAGCCAGTGGGCCATGATCGAGCAGCTGCTGACGGATGTGACCGCACAGGAGTTCCAGGAGTTGGCGGCAGAGCTCGTGTTCGGTCCGCTGGGCATGCGGGACAGTTCCTTCCTGGCTCCCGAGGACCCGCACGCCGTGGGCCGGGACATCGCGGACGGTCACGACCAGCACGGCAGTGCGCTCCTGGACGGCTACCGGGTACGTCCGGTGCTCGCGGGCAGCGGGCTGTGGTCCTCGCCCTCCGATCTGGCCCAGCTGGCGGTGGAGATCCGGCAGGCCCATCTCGGCTTCTCGGACCTGCTGTCCGCGAAGTCCGCCGGGGTCATGCTCACGGAGGCGTTCCCCGGGAGCTTCTACGGCCTGGGCACCGTGGTCGACGGCTCGATGGCCGACCCGGAGTTCGGGCACGGCGGGCAGACGGCCGGGTTCCGCGCGCTGACCTCGCTGCAACTGCGGTCCGGCAACGGCTGTGTGGTGATGACGAACTCCGACAACGGCAAGCATGTGCACAAGGTCGTAGCGGCGCTCCTCGGCCGTGACGTCGAGGTCAGCGCGGGCTGAACCGCACGTCGGAACGCTGGAGGTGACGGGTCGCCGGTTCATCCGCGCGGCCCGTTCCGGCCCCCGCGACCCGGCGCGGGGGCAAGGCTTCCACCCCCTCGTCACAAGGCCAAGGCCACGGCGTTACCGAACGGATAACCCGCGAATAAAGCCCCCGCATAGCTTCTGCAGCGAGCACACGTTCGTATTAGCCAGACGGGGGGTGCCGAATGGACTTCCGAGTCCTCGGCCCGGTTGAAGCTCACAAGGACGGCACACGTGTTGCGCTGTCCGGTTCCAAGGTCCACACGGTGCTCGCGACTCTGCTGCTCGCCAGAGGCCGCGTGGTGTCCGACACCCGACTCAATACGCTCCTGTGGGGATGGGAGCCGCCGGCGACGTCCGGCGCACAGATCTATACGTACATGTCCAGACTGCGCAAACTCCTCGGCGACGAGGTCAGGATCGAGCGCCGCCAGCCCGGCTACCTGCTCGCGGCGCCGCACTGCAGGGTCGACCTCCTGGAGTTCGAGCGGCTGGAGAAACTGGGGCGCGCCGCGCTGCGCCGCAAGCGGTTCGGCGAGGCCGGGGCGCTGCTCACGGAGGCACTGGGGCACTGGCGGGGGAGCGCGCTCTCCAACGTCACCGAACACCTCGCCGACGCCGAGCTTCCCCAGCTCGAGGAAGCGCGGATGCACGCGCTCGAAAGCCGGATCGAGGCGGACCTCGCCCTCGGCAGGCACGAGCAGCTGACCGCCGAACTCACCGGACTCGTCGCACAGTTCCCGCTCCGGGAGAAGCTCCGTGCGCAGCTGATGACGGCCTACTACCGCGGCGGGCGCCAGAGCGACGCGCTGCAGAGCTACTACGAGGGCCGCAGCCTGCTCGCCGACCAGCTGGGCATCGACCCCGGCGAGGCCCTCGGATCAACGTACGAGGCCGTGCTCGCCGGCAACCGTGGACCCGGGCCCGGAAGCAGGATCCAGCAGCCCGGCCACTCCGACTACGAGGACGACGACGCCCCGGCGATGCTGCCCCCGGACACCGAGGAGTTCATCGGGCGCCAGGCCGAACTCGCCGCCCTGCGCACCCAACTGGCGGACTCCGCGGCCGGGCGGGGACCGCGCCACCTGCTGGTCACCGGTATGGCGGGCGTGGGCAAGACCGCGCTGGCCCTGCACGCCGCCCACACGAGCGCGGCGCACTATCCCGGCGGTTTCCTCTTCGCCGAGCTCGCCCGGCCCGACGGCAGGGCGAGACCGCCCGCCGAGGTCCTCACGACGCTCCTGCGAGGGCTGGGTGAACACGTCGGCACAGGCGGCCCGGGCAGCGGCGCGGACGGGCACATGGAACTGGACGAGCTGGTGCGCCTCTACCGGGCGCGCACGGCGGGCAGGCGCCTCCTGGTCGTCCTCGACGGCGCTGTCGGCAGCCGCGGGCTCGACCCGCTGCTGTCCGGATCACCGGACGCGGTCGTCCTGATCACGAGCCGCGCCCGGCTCACCCAGGTGACCGGCGCGAGAACGACCGCGCTCGCCCCGTTCGGCGACGGCGCCGCATTCGACCTGCTGGCCGCGTCCGCAGGCCGCGCACGGCTGCTTGCCGAACCCGACGCGACGGACGATGTGCTCGCCTACTGTGCGGGGCTGCCGCTCGCGCTGCGCATCACCGGCTGCAGGCTCGCGGCGCGCCCCTACTGGCCCGTCGCACGGCTCGCCGACCGGCTGGCGGATCCGGAGGCCCGGCTCCAGGAGCTGTCCTTCGGCGGGATCGACGTGGTCGGTGCGCTCATGCCGGCACTGCGGCAGCTGCCCGAACCGGACCAGGCACGGGCCACGCTGGTCCAGCTGGCAGACATCGGCGTGGATTCGTTCCCGGCGCAGCGGGCGGCCACATATCTGGGGACCCGGGAGTCTGCCGCGGAGCAGCGCCTGGAACAGCTGGTGGACGGTGCGCTGCTCGACATCTGCGGTGTCGACCGCCAGGGCAGGCCGCTCTACCGTTTCCACGAACTGGTGCTGCTCCTCGCCGGATTGCTGAAGGAGACGGTGAAGGAGACCGCGCACCGGGGACAGCCCGAAGCCACCGCCGCCCGCTGAGCCTGCGGTGCTGCTGAACGTGCGGTGCTGCTGAACGTGCGGTGTCGCGGTACGTGCGGTGTCACGGCGCGCCGGGAAGGGGGCGCGCCGTGCCACCGGGCAGGTGCGTCCGTACCGGGCCGCAGGCCGGCTCGGTCTCGGCGGGCTGGGCGACAGCCGCGGCCGCGCGACCGGAGAGCGCGAGATCCCGTACGACCCAGGCGGTCCGACCGTCGGGGTGCTGTTCGTCGGGGGTGCCGGGGCAGTGCATCAACACGGTGTCCGTCGTGGCCGGGTAGGACTCGATCTGGTCCGGCCGGACTCCGTCCGGTACGTGCCCCAAGGCTTTGAGGACGGCCTCCTTCCGGGTCCAACATCGGTAGAAGACCTCGTCCCGGACGGCGCCCCGCGGTAGCTCCAGCAGATGGAGCGCCTCGTCCGCGGTGAGCCACGACTCGGTCAGCACGTCCTGGCGCACGGGCCGCAGGCGCTCCGCGGCCACGCCGATCGTGGCTCCGGTCCCCACCGCAAGGACGGTGTGACCGCCGGTACGGGCCAGGCTGATGGCGAGGGGCACCTCGGGGCGACTCAGACGCGTGGGCCCGTGCCCGGGGTCCCCGCAGGAGGGACACAGCGGCTTCTCGATGTCGATGTCCTCGGGTACGACGTCGAGGAGCTCGCCGATGGCCCGGCGGGCCGCCGCCCTCGTGTGGACGTACGCCGCGGCATCCCGCTCCGAGTGCAGGCACAGGGCCTGCCGGAACTCCTCGGTGTTGAGCAGAGCGAGATCGGCGGGGTCGGTGCGCAACGGCTGGCGCCACCACCAGACATGCGTGTCTCCACCGGCGCGGAGCGCGTGGAACACGGCCGCGGAGCTGTCCTCAGCCCCGCGGCCGCCGCTGTTCTCGAACATGTTGTAAGGGGGCGCCATGGGCACTCTCTGTCATTTCGACTGCTGACTGCGTGGCGCGGACCGTACCGTCCCCGTATATCGCGGATATATTTTTTCGCCGCCCGGGCCGCCCGGGCCGCCGGAGAACGGGCGTGGGAAGGGCGGCGGAAGCGGTCTCCGGGAGCGGACACACGGAGCGGGCGCCGGTGCTCCGGCGCCCGCTGTTCACCTGCGCGGGCCGGGCGTACCGCTCCGGCCCGCGGATGCTCAGTGCCAGCTCTCGTCGTTCGTGCCGTCGGCAGCCTGGGCGGGGGCACCGGCGGCCGATACGGCAAGCCCGTTGCCGGCGGACTGCGCGGCAGCAGCGGATCCGGCCCCCGCGAATGCGCACAGCCCCACGAGAACGGTGGTGACCGCGACGGTGGCGATGGTGTTACGGACGTTCTGCATTTCTTCCCCCATGTCGTCAACCTGCTATGCGATGAACGGTATGCCACAAGGGTTTCGGCTCATTATCGCTCCGTTTTCGGTTTTCCGGGCGGCAGATATCAGGGGAAAGGGATTCAGGGATTCCGGCGGCCGGATTGAGCTCGGGGGAGAGTGGTGGATCCAACAGCGGATTGAGGAACCGTCAGGGGATTTCCGGCGTCTCGTCCCGGGGAAGCGTTCCGGCAAGTGCCAGATGCGCCCGCTCCACCCACGTCTCGACACCGATCCGGGTGAAGTCGTCCCTGGCATCGGCGAAATACTGTCGGGCGGCGGAGTGCTCACCGCATTCCCAGCACGCTTCACCGAGGGCCAGTTTGATTTTTCCCTCGACCAGAGCGCTGTCGACCAGTCCGACGATTTCCAGGGCATGCAGCAGGGTTCCCCTGGCCTGCGCCCAGCTCCGCGCGCCCAGCCTGGCCTCGCCCAGACCGAGGAGCCCATGGGCCAGACCGAACATGTCGGCCTTGGCCCGGACGATCCTGATCATCCGCAGGAACGCTTCCTCGGCCAGGCCGTACTCGTTCTGCGCGAGGTACACCCGGGCCAGCCGGTGGGTCCCGAGCGCCAGGCTGCGGGCCCCGCCCTCACCGATCGCCGTGGAGACCCGAAGCGACTCGAGGCTCAGCCGCTGCGCCGAATCCGTACGGCCGCGGTCCAGCTCGATCTGCGCCATGTTGTTCAGGACATGGGCCTCCGAGGAGAGGTCGCCGACCGCCCGAAACGTCGCCAGGGCCTGTGCACTGCGGTCCATGGCGGTCTCCAGATCCCCGCGCATCTCGTCGATCATGGCCATGTTGCGCAGTACGAGGGCGTGTCCGTGCTCCTCGCCCGCCCGGTCATGGAGCGCGAGAGCCTCGGTGAAGGACGTGTACGCCTCACCGAAGTTGCGCTGCCGCATCTCCAGAGCGCCGAGACTGTGCAGCATCGCGGCCTGGCCACGGGCGTTGCCGGCAGCTCTCGTCGCGGCGAGCGCCCGCTCGCTGCACTCGCGCCAGTCGTCGAGGTAGTTGCGGGTCTCGAAGAGCACCACGACGGACATCGTGAGATCCCAGGCGAGTTCGTCCATACCGAGCGCGGCGGCCTGGTCGACCACCGCGACCAGGGAGAGCCGCTCGGTCTCCAGCCAGTCGAGCGGAGCGGTGAGCAGTCCGGCACCGAGCTCGTCGGGCAGCGGATGGCGGGGCACCGAACTGTGGATGATGCTGAAGTCGCCCCCGTAGGCACGCCGGTGAGCCTGTTCGGCGAGCGAGAGGTAGGCCCGGAAGGCGCGTTGCCGTGCGGCCTGCCGCTCCTCGGGGGTCTCCTCCGCCTCGGCGCGTTCACGGGCGAACAGCCGCAGCAGGTTCTGGAACCGGTAGCGGGGATGCCCGGTCGCGTCCAGGCCGACCACGTCCAGGAACTGGGCGTCGACCAGCTGCTCGATGAGCCGCTCCCCGGTCAGCAGGTCGGTGTCCAGGAGCGCGGCGGCGACCCAGGCGCCGAAATCGGGCACATCGAGCAGTCCCAGACTCCGGTACAGCAGCGCCGTCGGCGCGGAGAGACCGCGGTACGTCAGGGTGAAACTGGCGCGCACCTGCGACTCTCCCGAGCTGAGCTCGTCCAGCCGCAGCCGCTCGTCGCTCAGCCGGCGCACCAGGCGCGACACCGTCCAGTGCGGTTTGGAGGCGAGACGTGCCCCGGCGATCCGCAGGGCGAGCGGCAACAGGTCGCACAGCTCCACGAGCCGGGCGGCGGACGGCGGATCGGCGGCGATGCGGTCCTCGCCGACGATCTTCCCGAGGAGCTCGACCGCCTCGTACGGTGACAGCCGGCCGAGCCGCACCCAGGCCTGCGGCGGCCAGGCGACCATCTCGGACAGCTGCTCCCGGCTGGTGACCAGGACACAGCAGCCTCCGCTGCTCGGCAGCAGCGGACGCACCTGGGCGAAGGTCCGCACGTTGTCCAGCACCACCAGGACCCGGCGGTCGGCGAGCAGGCTGCGATAGAGGGCGGCGCGCTCCTCGGGTTCGGCCGGGATCTGCCCGATGGGCACCGAGAGCGAGCGCAGGAACCTGCCGAGGATCTCACCCGCCGTGGTGGGCTCCAGATGCTCGTCGTAGCCGCGGAGGTCGGCGAAGAGCTGGCCGTCGGGGAAGCGGTCGGAGACGCTGTGCGCCCAGCGGACCGCCAGGCACGTCTTGCCGACCCCGCCGACACCGGTGATCAGCCCCGTGGCCGGGCCGTGTGCCACCGCGCCGAGTTCGAGGAGTTCGTCGAGCTGGGCCAGCTCCTCCTTGCGGCCGGCCAGCCCCGACACGTCGGGAGGCAGTTCCAGCGGGTCGCCGACAGGCTTCGACAGCAGCAGCGGTTCGCCGCCCGCGCCCTCGGGGCCGCGTGCGGCCAGCGAGGGTTCGTCCTGCAGGATCGCGTTGTGCAGCTCGGACAGGGCCGGGCCCGGTTCCAGGCCGAGTTCGTCGATGAGCCAGCGGCGCCCGTCCCGGAAGGTCTCCAGGGCCTCGGCCCGCCGGCCCGAGTGGTACTGGGCGGTGATCAGCTGATGCCGCGCCCGCTCGCGCAGCGGATGCTCGCGGACCATCGCCGCCAGGTCGGGAAGGATCTTCTGGTGGTCGCCGAGCTGCAGGTGCACGGCCGTGGCGTTCTCGTAGGTGTCGAGCCGCAGTTCCTCGAGCCGCTGTGCCTCGTCCTCCACCAGCCGGCCCGTCACGCCCGCAAGCGGTCGGCCGCGCCACAGTTTCAGCGCGTCCGCATAGCAACGGGCGGCCTCGGCGAACTTGTTGTTCCTGACCGCGAGTTCTGCCGCCGAGACCAGTGCGGAGAACTCCTCCGAATCGAGCTGGTGCATGCCGACCTGGAGGAGATAGCCGGGATGGGCGGTGACGATGACCTCGCCGGGGAAACCGGCGGCCTTGAACGTCTTGCGCAGCGCGGCGATACAGATCGACACCTGGGTACGGGCGGTGGCCGGCGGGTGGTTGCCCCACACGGCCTCGATCAGGGTGTCGACCGGCACGATCCTGCCCGGGCTGAGCAGCAGCACGACAAGAATGGTCCGGTGCCGTGGCCCTCCCACCGGTACCTGCTCGGCCCCTGAGGTCACTTCCAGGGGCCCTAACACCTTGAAGGTCAGCCGCTTCTCCACGTATCCCCCTTGCCTCCCGAACGGTGGAGGCAATTGATCCTGTCGCCCGGCAGGGCCGCCCGGCCTGCCGCTCACTACCCCCGCACCCGTTCCGCCGGGCACGCGATCCCGGGAGTCCTGCCGGGATGATCAGCGCAACGGACAGGAATACGGGTGCCGTCGCACCGTGTTCTGTTGCATTTCCTGAGTCAGTCCTGTGATCCCACGATACGGCGACCTGACGATCTACCGCCCAGTACGGCGGGCACTACTCCGGAGTAAGTACCAACTCTCCGGCCGGAATGCCATGGTGCTCGGTCAAGTGCGCCGTTAAAAGCCGCGTGGGTTTCCGGCAAGTGGACTCGCGGCGTATTGCTCGCGGATGGCGGCAAATGACTCCGGCACGGCGGTCCCGTGGCTTCCCCGTGTTCCCGTCCAGGGATGCCGCGTGACCCCGCGTCGAATCCGTGGTGCGTCCGTCGGTAACACTATTTCGGGCGGCGCGGCGGCCGTTCTAATGTGAGCCCTGTTCATGTTTTCCCCCGTACTCAATTCGCCAGTCACGGCTGTTGCGAATCAACCACGCAATGCCGGGGGAAGAGCGGATTCGCGTCGAATGTGGTGCAGGTCACGCATCCGGCGAACAGTTACCGGCAATACACGCCGGAGAGCGGGCGCCGTGCTCCCGCGGCGCGCTCCGGGCCGCCTTTGCCGGGGGAGCTGCCGGGGCATGACAGGGGGCTGCCCGGGGCGTGAGCCCCGGGCAGCCCCGGCAGTCGTACGGTCAGAGGCGCTCGGGCGTCCGGATGCCCAGCAGCCGCATGCCCTGGTGCAGGGTCCGGGCCGTCAGGTCGACGAGGAACAGCCGGTTCTCGACGACCTCCGCCGGGTTCTCGTCGCTCAGCACATGGCACTGGTCGTAGAACGTGGTGAGGTGCGAGGCGAGCTGGTACAGGTACGCGGCCAGCTTGTGCGGCTCGCACTCCGACGCCACCTCGGCCAGGACCTCGCCGAACTGGTCCAGGTGCAGGCCGAGCGCCCGCTCGGCCGGAGCCAGCTCCAGCTCCGGGTGCGCGACGGGCTTCGCGTCCCCCGCCTTGCGCAGGATCGAGCGGCTACGGGCGTACGCGTACTGGAGGTACACCGACGTGTCGCCGTTCAGCGACACCATCTGGTCCAGGTCGAACTTGTAGTCCCGCACCGCCGACGTCGACAGGTCCGCGTACTTCACGGCGCCGACACCGACGTACCGGCCGTTCTCGACGATCTCGTCCTCGGACAGGCCCACCTTCACGGCCTTCTCGCGCACCACGGCGGTGGCCCGCTCGACGGCCTCGTCCAGCAGGTCCTCCAGCCGCACCGTCGTGCCCTCACGGGTCTTGAACGGCTTGCCGTCCTTGCCCAGGACCGTGCCGAACGCCAACTGGTGCGCATGGACGTCCTCGTTCAGCCAGCCCGCCCGGCGGGCCGTCTCGAAGACCATCTTGAAGTGCAGGGACTGACGGGCGTCGACCACGTAGACCAGGGTGTCCGCCTTGAGGTTCTGCACCCGGTCGCGGATCGCGGAGAGATCGGTCGCCGCGTAGCCGTAACCGCCGTTCGTCTTCTTGACGATCAGCGGGACGGGATTGCCGTCCGGGCCCTTCACATCGTCGAAGAACACACACAGCGCACCCTCGGAGCGGACGGCGACACCCGTCTCCTCCAGGATCCGGCAGGTCTCCTCGAGCATGTCGTTGTAGCCGGACTCGCCGACGATGTCGGGGTCGCGAACCTCCATGTCGAGCTTGTTGAAGACGGAGTAGAAGTAGATCTTCGACTCGTCGACGAACCGCTGCCAGTGCGCCAGCGTCTCCGGGTCGCCGGCCTGGAGGGCCACCACCCGGTCACGGGAGCGGGCCTTGAACTCCTCGTCGGAGTCGAAGAGGACCCGCGACGCCTTGTAGACGCGGTTCAGCGACGACATGGCCGCCTCGCCGTCCGCCTGGCCGCCTTCGTGCTTCAGCTCGTCCGGGTGCTCGAAGAGGTACTGGATGAGCATGCCGAACTGGGTGCCCCAGTCGCCGATGTGGTGGCGCCTGACGACGTTCTCGCCGGTGAACTCGAGGATCTGGACCATCGCGTCACCGATGACCGCCGACCGCAGGTGGCCGACGTGCATCTCCTTGGCCACGTTCGGCTGGGCGTAGTCGATCACGGTCGTGCCGGGGGCGGCCTTCAGCGGGACACCGAGACGGTCTCCGTCGGCGGCGCGCGCGGCAAGCGTCCGGATGATCGCCCCGTCGGTGAGCGTGACGTTCAGGAAGCCGGGGCCGGACACCTCGATGTCCTTGATCAGTTCGCCCGTCGGGAGGGCAGCCGTGACCTGGGAGGCCAGCTCGCGCGGGTTGCCCTTGAGCTTCTTGGCGAGGGCCAGGATCCCGTTGGCCTGGAAGTCGGCCCGGTCGCTTCGGCGCAGCAGCGGGTCCGCGGTGCCGGCCTCCGGCAGAGCTGCCGTCAGGGCGTCCGCCAGCTGCTGCTGGAGCGTGGAAGCGAGGGAATTGACCGAAGCCATGAGCCGGCTGCCGTTTCCGTAGAGGACAAGAGATCACCCAAGTATCCCACGGGGCGTAAAGCCGTTTTCGCGCTGTGGGCGGTAGCTGGGAGAATGGGGGTGCCCCCGCGAGGGGTCGCCCCTACGAGTCCTACACGAGAGAAGGACGTGCCGACCGTGGCTTCGAGTCAGAGCAGCACCGAGACCGACTGGGTCTCCCGCTTCGCGGACGATGTCATCGCCGAATCGGAGCGACGTGCGCCTGGCAAACCGGTCGTCGTCGCGTCCGGCCTCTCCCCGTCCGGCCCGATCCACCTGGGCAACCTCCGCGAGGTCATGACCCCGCACCTCGTCGCCGACGAGATCCGCCGCCGCGGTCACACCGTGCGGCACCTGATCTCCTGGGACGACTACGACCGCTACCGCAAGGTCCCGAACGGGGTCGCGGGCGTCGACGCGTCCTGGGCCGAGCACATCGGCAAGCCGCTGACCTCGGTGCCCGCCCCCGCCGGGTCCGCGTACCCGAACTGGGCCGAGCACTTCAAGGCCGCCATGACCCAGGCGCTGGACGAGCTCGGCGTCGAGTACGACGGCATCAGCCAGACCGAGCAGTACCAGGCCGGCACGTACCGCGAGCAGATCCTGCACGCGATGAAGCACCGTGGCGACATCGACGCCGTCCTGGACCGCTACCGGACCAAGAAGGACGGTGCCGCGGGGGGCAAGAAGCCGCAGCAGAAGAAGGTCGACGAGGCCGAGCTGGAGGCCGCCGAGGGCTCCGGCGCGGCGGACGAGGACGACGGCAGCGGCAACACCGCCGGCTACTTCCCGTACAAGCCCTACTGCGGCAACTGCGAGAAGGACCTCACCGTCGTCACCTCCTACGACGACGACTCGACCGAGCTGAACTACACCTGCTCGGCCTGCGGCTTCGCCGAGACGGTCCGGCTGAAGGAGTTCAACCGCGGCAAGCTGGTCTGGAAGGTCGACTGGCCGATGCGCTGGGCCTACGAGGGTGTGATCTTCGAGCCCAGCGGCGTGGACCACTCCTCGCCGGGCTCCTCCTTCGTCGTCGGCGGCCAGATCGTGCGCGAGGTCTTCGACGGCGTCCAGCCGATCGGCCCGATGTATGCGTTCGTCGGCATCTCCGGCATGGCGAAGATGTCCTCCAGCAAGGGCGGAGTGCCGACCCCGGCCGACGCGCTGAAGATCATGGAGGCGCCGCTCCTGCGCTGGCTGTACGCCCGCCGCAGGCCCAACCAGTCCTTCAAGATCGCCTTCGACCAGGAGATCCAGCGGCTCTACGACGAGTGGGACTCGCTGGCCCGCAAGGTGGCCGACGGCACGGTGCTGCCGGCCGACGCCGCCGCCTACGCGCGGGCCGTCGGTACGGCCGCCGGGGACCTGCCCAGCACCCCCCGCCCGCTGCCGTACCGCACCCTCGCCTCGGTCGCCGACATCACCGCCGGTGCGCAGGACCAGACGCTGCGCATCCTCAGTGAGCTCGACCCCGAGAACCCGCTGACCTCGCTCGACGAGGCGCGGCCCCGGCTCGACCGCGCCGAGAACTGGATCACCACCCAGGTGCCGGCCGAGGCCCGCACCATCGTCCGGGACGAGCCGGACAAGGAGCTTCTGGGCTCCCTGGACGAGCAGGGCCGCGAGTCGCTGCGACTGCTGCTCGAAGGGCTCGACTCGCACTGGTCGCTGGACGGGCTGACGACACTCGTCTACGGAGTCCCGAAGGTGCTGGAGGGCCTGGCGCCTGACGCCAAGCCGACGCCGGAGCTGAAGGTGGCCCAGCGCTCCTTCTTCGCGTTGCTGTACCGGCTGCTCGTCGGCCGGGACACCGGGCCGCGGCTGCCCACGCTGCTCCTCGCGGTCGGGGCGGACCGGGTGCGGACGCTGCTCGGCGCGTAGCACCGCGGATGTGAGGACGGGCGGGCCGCTCAGCGGCCCGCCCGTTCCGTCTTCCGCTGCCGCTGTCTACGCGATGTGGTCCGCGGCCATCTCGTTGTCGAAGCGCTGCTTGAAGCTGGGCAGCAGCCGGCGGAGCAGGGCGGCGCTGCGCGGGTGGTGGACGTTGTGGACGTCCGAAAGGGTGATGTCGAGCGCCTCGGCACTCGGGTGGTTCTGGTGCTGGTGTGTGTACTCGGCGTACGCCTCGTACGCGAACTTGCTGAACTGAGCCTCGGCCTCGGCCCATTCGGCCGTGTCGTCCTGTTGAGCAGCGTCCTCCTGCTCCGGGCCCCGGCGTGCCGGTGCCTGCTCCGGCACGGGCTCCGGTTCACCGTTGCGCGGGTGCGGGAACGCGCCGATCGTGCCTACGTTGCCGAGCGGGCGGGTCCGGCCGCCCGGGCCGGAGGGGATCATGACCGGGCCGGGGTCCATGCCCTCGTCGTACCCGGGGTCATAGGCGCCCTCGTACGCCTCGTCCAGCACCTTCGGAGCTGCGAACCAGGGGCTGTCGTGCGAGCCGGGATCCTCCTGGTACTGCTGCTGAGCTTGCTGGTGCTGCTGGTCGTACGCGTCGTACGCGTCGTACCGGGCGGGTTGTTCCTGCACCTGTTGCTCCGCCGCCTGCGGGGCGTAGGCGAGCTGGGGCTGCTGCCCCGCCTCGACGGCTGCCGGGGCCGGTGGCAGCAGGGCCGGCTCGATGCCCGCGGCGGCGAGGCCGGCCGGAGCGGTCTCGGCGAGCGGAACACCGTACTTCGCCAGACGCAGCGGCATCATCGACTCGATGGGCGCCTTGCGGCGCCAGTTGCGGCCGAAGCGGGCCTGCAGACGGGCCTGGTAGATCAGCCGGTCCTGTTCGAGCTTGATGACCTGCTCGTAACTGCGCAGCTCCCACAGCTTCATCCGGCGCCACAGCTTGAACGTGGGTACGGGGGAGAGCAGCCAGCGGGTGAGGCGCACGCCCTCCATGTGCTTGTCGGCCGTGATGTCCGCGATCCGGCCCACGGCGTGCCGGGCGGCCTCGACGGAGACGACGAACAGGATCGGGATCACCGCGTGCATCCCGGTGCCCAGCGGGTCGGGCCACGCGGCGGCACCGTTGAACGCGATGGTCGCCGCCGTAAGCAGCCACGCGGTCTGGCGCAGCAGCGGGAACGGGATGCGCATCCAGGTCAGCAGCAGGTCCAGTGCCAGCAGGACACAGATGCCGGCGTCGATGCCGATCGGGAAGACGATCGAGAACTGGCCGAAGCCCTTCTCCTCCGCGAGCTCGCGCACCGCGGCGTAGGAGCCTGCGAACCCGATCGCGGCAATGAGTACAGCACCGGCGACGACAACCCCGATGAGTACGCGGTGCGTGCGTGTCAGCTGCATTGCGGCCACCCGCGTTCCCCTCCCGACTTCGATGGACCGGCCCTGCTTCGGCATCCGGCGCGGGCACAGCCTGGCACATGCGTGCGAGTGATGTTGCGCGGGGAGGGTGCGAAGCCCGGTCCTCGGGGGAGGACCGGGCGGGGCAAGGACGCCTCTGGGCAGGTGTGTTCGTGTCCCCGCCGGGCTTGGGTCACGAGGTGGTGTCGGCCTACCTGGAGGTCTTGGCCGAGGCCTTGGCGGAGGTCTTGGCGGACGGCTTGGCCGAAGCCTTGGCCGACGGCTTGGCGGACGGCTTGGCCGAGGGCTTCGCCGACGCGTCGTCGTCGTCCTTGTCGGCGGCGACCGCGGCGACCGCCTCCTTGGCCGCCGTCTGGGCGTCCTTCAGGATGTCGGCGGCGGAGGGTGCCTTGGCGCCCGCGTACCCCGCACCGTTGTAGGTGAGGGTGACGACGACGTTGCCCGTACGGGCCACGATCGTCGCGTACTTGAAGTCCTCACTCGTCTTGGTGAGGTCGTAGGTGACGGCGGTCGCCTGCTCGCCGATGCCGGCGGCGGGCGCGGCCGAGACCTTCTGGGCGCCCTCGGTCGCCTGCGCCTTGGCGATCTGCTTCGTGTAGTCGTCCGTCGCCCGCTTGGCACCGCTGCCGAGGGCGTCGTCCGACTCGAAGCGGGTGAAGCCGACGTCGAGCCAGCGGTACTGCGAACCCTTGACGCCGTTGTCGTCCAGGCCGTTCCAGGAGCAGCTGCCGCGGGTCGCGGTGTCGCTGGACCGGCCCGGCGTGCCGCCCTTGTTCTTCGTCTTCGGGACCAGGCTCTCGATCGTCTTCTTGCCGATCGACGCGCAGGCGTCGGGCAGCGCGGCGAACTTCGCAGGCTCGACGCTCGGCTGCGACTTCTTCGCACCCGGGGAGGTGGAGGAGCCCGAGCCCTTCGTGTCGTCGGAGTCCGACGAGCAGCCGGCGACGACGAGCATCACCGGAACAGCGGCGCAGACGAGTATGCGGGACAGTCGCGGGGCGGATCGGTGCATGGTTCCTTCACTCGGACGGCACGGCGGTCTCGGTCGTGCGGATGGTCGGGCGGGCGGGTACGTCGGCCTGGCCGGCCGTCGTACCGAAGGGCCACGGTACGACGGAAGGCGGCCGGATGCCGCCTCGGTCGCATGTCCCGGGGGAGCACCGTACGGCCCCGACGGGGCCGTACGGACCCGGGCTACTCGCTGAGGGTCTCGGCCAGCTTCCGGGCCAGGGCCTGCGCCTTCTCCTGGAGTTCCTTGCTGTCGGGAACCTCGGTGACGAGGGCGGACTGCTCGGTGTACTCGATGGTCACTATGACGTTCGATGTGCGGAATACCACGCTCACGGTGCGGTGCTGTGCGGTGGAACCTGCCCTGGTGAGCGCGTCGTCCAGGAATGCGGCGTCGCCGAGGCCGTCGAGCAGACGTGGCCGCAGGTCCTCGTCGGAACCGGTGGAGGGGGCGGACGGGGTCGCGGGTGCGCCGGAGGCCGACCCGCCGGGTGTGCCGGAGGGGGAGGCGCTGGGCTTCCCGCTGGGCGACCCCGTGGGCGTCCCGGACACGGAACTGCTCGGCCCGCCCGACAGTCCGGCGGCGCTCTCCTTCTTCGTGTACACGTCCTGCGCCCGGTCGTCGTCGCTCACCGCGGGGTCGTACGACACGACGCGCTCGAAGTCGATGGACAGATTCCGGGACGCGTCCGGGGCCTCGGACTTCCAGCTGCAGCCGACCTTGCGGTCGGTGTCGAACGTGACGGAGGCCGTGCCCCCGTACACCTTGTCCTGCTGCTCCTCGGGCAGCTCGGCGGCGCCCGGCAGCAGGTCCTTGAGGGTGGAACGCGGCACCGCCCTGCAGGACTCGGGCAGTGTCCGGTACTTGCCCGGGGGCGCGGCCGAGACCGTCGGGCTTCCGGGCTTGCTGTCGGCGGCGGGGTCGTCGGCGCCGGAGCCGGCGCTGCAGCCGGCGACGAGCGCTGCGAGAAGCGCGACGCCGGGTACGTACGCCATGTGTCGCACGGTCCCAGGCTCCCTTCGGTACGGAAAACAGGTTGCCGCTCGTTGGCGGCCGGTGGACACAATGTGTATCGCACGCGCCGCTGTGAATGCCGGTCGGCCGACCTGTTTGCCGACCTCGGCACCGGTTTTGCGCTTTGAATCTTTTTCGGGGGAATTGAGGGGTTATGTCGTATGTAGAGGTGCCGGGTGCGAAGGTTCCCATCCGCATGTGGGCCGACCCGGCTTCGGTCGAGGACGTGGCGATGCAGCAGCTGCGGAACGTGGCCACGCTGCCGTGGATCAAGGGTCTGGCCGTCATGCCGGACGTCCACTTCGGCAAGGGCGCGACCGTCGGCTCGGTGATCGCGATGCACGGAGCGGTCTGCCCGGCCGCGGTGGGCGTGGACATCGGCTGCGGGATGTCCGCGGTGAAGACCTCGCTCACGGCCAACGACCTGCCGGGGGACCTGTCGCGGCTCCGGTCGAAGATCGAGCAGGCGATCCCGGTGGGCCGCGGGATGCACGACAGCATCGTGGACCCGGGAAAGCTGCACGGATTCCCGACGGCGGGCTGGGACGACTTCTGGTCGCGGTTCGACGGGATCGCCGACGCGGTCAAATTCCGGCAGGACCGCGCCACGAAGCAGATGGGAACGCTCGGAAGCGGAAACCACTTCATCGAGTTCTGTCTCGATGAGGCGGGATCGGTATGGCTGATGCTGCACTCCGGATCCAGGAACATCGGCAAGGAGCTTGCCGACTTCCACATCGGGCAGGCGCAGAAGCTTCCGCACAACCAGGGCATCATCGACCGTGACCTGGCAGTTTTCATCGCGGACACCCCGCAGATGGCGGCGTACCGCAACGACCTGTTCTGGGCGCAGGAGTACGCGAAGTTCAACCGCTCGATCATGATGGGCCTCTTCCAGGACGTGGTCCGGAAGGAATTCAAGAAGGCGAAAGTCGCCTTCGAGCCGGTCATTTCCTGTCACCACAACTACGTGGCGGAGGAGCGGTACGAGGGTATGGATCTGCTGGTGACGCGGAAGGGCGCGATCCGTGCCGGATCCGGTGACTTCGGGATCATCCCGGGGTCCATGGGAACCGGTTCGTACATCGTGAAGGGCTTGGGGAACGAGAAGTCGTTCAACTCCGCCTCGCACGGCGCCGGCCGTCGGATGAGCAGGAACGCCGCGAAGCGCCGCTTCTCGACGAAGGACCTGGAGGACCAGACGCGGGGCGTGGAGTGCCGGAAGGACTCCGGTGTCGTGGACGAGATCCCGGCCGCGTACAAGCCGATCGAGCAGGTCATCGAGCAGCAGCGCGACCTGGTCGAGGTTGTCGCCAAGCTGAAGCAGGTCGTGTGCGTGAAGGGCTGAGCCCTGGTGCCGAGCCCTGGATTCCTGAACGCGGGCTGAGCCCCTGGACCGCATCGCGGCGGTCCGGGGGCTCAGCTGCGTGGGCGGGCTGCTCGCCGTTGCCGCTCGCTGCCGTCAGAGTGTGCGGTGGACCTTGGAGTTGGAGGCCTGGGCGCGCGGGCGGACCACCAGGAGGTCGATGTTGACGTGGCTGGGGCGGGTGATGGCCCAGGTGATCGTGTCGGCCACGTCGTCGGCGGTGAGCGGGGCGTCGACGCCCGCGTAGACCTTGGCCGCCTTCTCGGTGTCACCGCGGAAGCGGGTGGTGGCGAACTCCTCGGTCTTGACCATGCCGGGCGCGACCTCGATGACGCGGACCGGGGTGCCGACGATCTCCAGGCGAAGGGTCTCGGCCAGGACGTGCTCGCCGTGCTTGGCCGCGACGTAACCACCGCCGCCCTCGTACGAGGAGAGCGCGGCCGTGGAGGAGAGGATCACGATCGTGCCGTCGCCGCTCGCGGTGAGGGCGGGGAGCAGGGCCTGGGTGACGTTCAGGGTGCCGATGACGTTCGTCTCGTACATCTGGCGCCAGTCGTCGGGGTCGCCGGTCGCGACGGGGTCGGCGCCGAGGGCGCCGCCGGCGTTGTTGACGAGGACGGCGAGGGAGCGGAACGCGGTGGCGAACTCGTCGACCGCGGCGCGGTCGGTGACGTCCAGGGCGTAGGCCGTTGCCTGGTGGCCCGCCTCGGTCAGCTCGGCGGCGAGCGCCTCGATGCGGTCCTTGCGGCGGGCGGTGAGCACGACGCGGTATCCGGCGGCGGCCAGCTGCCGGGCGGTCGCGGCGCCGATGCCGCTGCTCGCGCCGGTGATGACGGCGATGGGGGTGGCGGCCATGGCGAACTCCTCGGACAGTTGATCGGTACGGCCAAGAATAGGCAGTCGGCCGGAGCGCGGATTCAGGGGTTGCGGGGTGCGTACATGATCAATGCCATGCCGGCCAGGCAGACCAGCGCGCCGATCACGTCCCAGCGGTCGGGTCGGTAGCCGTCGGCGACCATGCCCCAGGCGATCGAACCGGCGACGAACACCCCGCCGTACGCGGCGAGGATGCGCCCGAACTCCCCGTCCGGCTGGAGCGTCGCCACGAAGCCGTAGGCGCCGAGGGCGATGACGCCCGCGCCGATCCAGATCCAGCCGCGGTGCTCGCGCACACCCTGCCAGACGAGCCAGGCGCCACCGATCTCGAAGAGCGCGGCAACGGCGAAGAGCGCGACGGAACGGGCGATCAGCATGGGAGCAGCGTTTCACGGCAGCCGGACGGTGCTCTGCGGGACCGGTCCGCTGTGGGCCGCGACGAGGTGCCGCACACAGCGCTCCGTCCTCCCGTCGGGCATCGGGTCATCGGGCTACTGCGTGGCGCAGCGCCTCGGGGTCGGGGTGTTCGCCGGCCCAGGCGATGTATCCGTCGGGGCGGACGAGCAGCGTCATGGTGCGGTCTCCGGTCCAGTGCGCGTGGACGAGCGGGGCCGGGGTCGCCGGGGTAGGCGTGTCCGGGGGCGTGATCAGGGTGAAGGCGCCGTCGCTCAGGAGGTCGTGGAGCCGGCCTTCGAGAAGCTTCAGGTCGGGGGCCCGGGTGCCCGTGAGGCGGTGGCTGCCCCGAGGCGCGGGGTAGGAGATTCCGATGCCGGTGATCATCCCGATCGCCTTGTCCGAGGCCGGTCGCACGGCGGACAGCAGGCGGGTGACGGCGGTGCGCGCGGCCCGTTGCAGCGGGGTCCTGGCCATGGCGAGGCGGATGATCGAACCGCTGGCGCGGAGGACCTTCGTGCCGACCGGGTGCCGTTCGGCGTGGTAGCTGTCGAGGAGCGCTTCGGGGCCGGCGGAGTGCCCGTGCAGGACGGCGGCGAGCTTCCAGGAGAGGTTCGCGGCGTCCTGGAGCCCGGTGTTCATGCCCTGGCCGCCGGCCGGGGAGTGGACGTGGGCGGCGTCGCCGGCCAGAAAGACCCGGCCGGTGCGGTAGGCGGGCACCTGGCGTTCGTCGCTGTGGAAGCGCGAGATCCAGCGGGCGTCCCGCATCCCGTAGTCGGTGCCGAACGCGAGGCGGGCGGTCTCGCGCAGTTCGTCGAGCTCCACGGGCTCGTCGTCAGAGGCCTGCCGGGTGCGGTTCCAGCCCATCACCCGGTACCAGCCGTCGCCGAAGGGGGCGATGAAGGCGAAGGCGTCTCCCACCCCGTTGACGGTGAGGAGGCTCGGGGGTTCCTCCGCCAGGCGGACGTCGGCCAGGACGATGGACCTGATCACGGATTCACCCGGGAAGGGCAGCCCGAGGGCGTGCCGGACGGCGCTGCGGACTCCGTCGGTGCCGACGAGGTACTTCGCTTCGAGAGTGGAGCGGGTCCCGTCGGTGTCCTGTATCTCGGCGGTGACCGTGCCCTGCTCGGCGGACTGGCTCAGGCCCAGCAGCTCCGTCCCGTACCGGAAGGTCACGCCCGCTTCCCGTGCGCGGCGCTCCAACAGGCGTTCCACCTCGTACTGCGGGGTGATGAGGAGGTAGGGGTGACGGGTCCGCAGCCGTGACAGGTCGAGCGAGAGCCTGCCGAAGAGCCGCATCCGGCTGAGGAGGGTGCCGGTCGCGATGAGTTCGTCGGCGAGACCCCGTATGCCGAGCAGTTCGAGGGTGCGTGCGTGGACGGCGAAGGCGCGCGTCATGTTGCCCGTCTCCTGCGGGCGGCGCTCGACGAGGGTGACCGACAGACCTTGGGCGGCGAGGTCGCCCGCCAGGAGCATGCCGGTGGGTCCTGCGCCCACGACGACCACGTCGAGGGTGCCGGAGCTGCTGGATTCGGAGCTGGACGTGCCGGTCATGACGGCCTCCCGTGCCAAGTGCCAACGGTTGTGGGTCAACGCTTGTTGGCAAACATAGAACGCGCGGATATGGCGTGTCAACGCTTGTTGGCCTACGATTGTTGGCATGACAGCGCAAGCCCCTTCCTCCCCGCGCCGCTCGGACGCCACCAAGGCCGCGATCCTCGAAGCCGCGCGCGAGCGTTTCGCCGCCGACGGGTACGAGCGCGCCACCATCCGCGCCATAGCCCGCGACGCGCGCATCGACCCGTCGATGGTGATGCGGTACTACGGTTCCAAGGAGGGGCTGTTCGCTGCGGCGTCGGAGATCGATCTGCGGATTCCCGGTCTGGGCGCCCTGCCCGGAAAGCACATCGGCGCGGCCCTCGTCGAGCACTTCCTGGACCGCTGGGAGCAGGACGATG
Source organism: Streptomyces sp. NPDC059499 (assembly GCF_042749285.1). NCBI lineage: Bacteria > Bacillati > Actinomycetota > Actinomycetes > Kitasatosporales > Streptomycetaceae > Streptomyces > Streptomyces sp. NPDC059499. The sequence continues at coordinate 332,120 of NZ_JBHYTT010000005.1, read as the reverse complement.
TGCTCACGGGCCTGCTCAGGGTGGGTGTCACCAATGAAGCGGGAGCCGAGCGGATGCGGGCCGTCTTCGCCGAACAGCTCGGGCCGGTAGCAGCCGGCGTCTGCCCCGACCCGGCCGATGCGCCGCGCCGTGCGGCCCTCGTCGCCTCACAGATCCTGGGGATGGCGCTCGCGCGGTACGTCCTGCGCATCGGGCCCGCCGTCTCGATGTCCCGGCAGGAGATCGTCGCCTGGCTCGCGCCGACGGTCCAGCGCTATCTGACGGCCGAGCAGCCGTAGGGGCAGGCGGGTGCGGACGGGTCGGTGGCCCCGGGCGAGTGTGCGCGGGAGGGGGCGGCCCGTGGTGTCCCGACGAGGCGGCTACGCGGTCGGCGCCTCGTTGCGGAGCTCGCCGAACTCACGCACGGCGTCGGCCACGACGGCCTCCAGGCGGGCGTGGTGGGCGCCCCGCCAGTACACCCTCCCGCAGTCCGTGCACTGAGCGAACACGTCGTAGGTCTCCTGCGTTCCGTGTTCCAGACGGGCGCTCACGGAGTCCTTGTCGGCCGCCGTGAGCCGCCCGTTGCAGGCGGTGCAGCGGGTCCACGGCGCGAGCACCGGGGCGAAACGGCCCAGGACATCGCGGAGCTGCTCCTCCGGGCGGTCACTGTAGATGTACGCCCCCGCCCAGATCTCCCGCCGCCTGAGCAGCCCCCGGTCGCGGGAGAGCAGCACCCGCTGCTCCTTCGCCGACAGGGCCGCCAGTGCCGGGTCGCCGATGTCCCTGCTCTCGTACGCCGCGTCCACACCCAGGAGCCGCAACCGGCGTGCGAGCGTGCCCAGATGGACGTCCAGCAGGAAGCGGAGCGGGGCGCCGGGGATCTGCTGCGGGCGTCGAACGGCCCGCACCTCGACCAGCTCGCCCGGACCGGGGATGTGTGAGACGGGCACGGGGCGGCCGTCGACGAGGAGCTGCCCGGCCTCGGTGAGCGGGATGCCGAGGGATTCCACGACGTGTCCCAGGGTCGAGGAGCCGTCGGTGATGACGCCGGTGCGCCCCTGCCGGCGCTCGTGGGCGACGAAGAGCCGCAGTTCCGGGGCTACTTCAAGGGCGATCTCGGGTCCGTTCACCTGGCCAGGATGCCATTGCGCGGGGCGCGGCAGCGAGAGGTTTCCGGGCGCGGACCCGGTTCGGGGACAGGTGCGGGTCGAGGGCGCCGGCGCGGGTCGGGGCGGCCGGGGTCTCGGGGTGGCCGCGGTCAGCGGTCCGGGTCAGGGTGCCACGGCGCGGGCGGGGGTGCCGTGGTCAGCGATCCGGTGCAGGTCCAGCCGCCAGTCGTTGGCCACCATCGGGCGGCCCGGCGGGTACTCCAGGTCACACGTGCCGAGGAGCACGAAGCCCGCCTTGCGGCACACCGCGTTCGACGCCGCGTTGGTGACGGACGGGAAGGCGTGCAGGAAGCGGTGCTTGTGCTCGGCACGTGCCTGCCTGGCAACGGCGTTCGTGGCGGTCGTGGCGATGCCGAGCCCCTGGAAGCCGTGGAGGACCGCCCATCCCGTCTCGTACACCTGCTCGCCCTGCCAGGTCGTCTCCCAGAAGCCGATCGTCCCCACCCCCTCGCCCGTGCCGGCCAGGGAGATCCGGAACATGCGGCCCTTGCCCGTCCGGTCGGCGCTGAGCGCCGCGTACCGTTCGTGGCGGGCTTCGAGCTGCTCCTGGGTCTCGGGGCCGCCGAGGTGGTCCATCAGTTCGGGGGCGTTGGCCAGGCGGAGCAGCTCGAGGTCGCCGTCCGACCAGGGCTCGATCCGCACGGGCGCGGGGACCGGTGCAGTGCGTTCCATGGGGGCGACTGTAGTGCGCGGCCATCACACCGGGCCGGACGTCAGCGGGGTGCGAAAGCCGTCGGTGGCACGCCCACCGTCGCCGTGAAGTCCCTGACCAGGTGCGCCTGGTCGCTGTAGCCGAGATCGGCGGCCAGCGCGGCCCAGTCGGTTTCGGGTTCCGTCTCGGCGCGCTGCAGCGCTTCGTGGATGCGGTACCGCAGGATGACCCACTTCGGCCCGACACCCACGTACGTGGAGAAGAGCCGCTGCAGAGAGCGTGCCGACAGGCCCTCGGCCCTGGCCAGCGCGTCGACGCGGAGCAGCGAGCGGTCCGTGCGCACGAGTTCGACGAGTGCCATCGCGCGCTCGGCCTGCGGGTCCGGCGGGGGCACGAGCGGCAGCAGGTACGCGTCGAGTGCCGCGACCCGGGCGTCCTCCTCGGAAGGATCGAGAACGGCGCCGACCGCCGGTGCCGCGAGCACCTCCTGCGCCGGCAGCCGCTGCCCGGTCCACGCCGAGACGGGCCGGTCCGGTGCGAACGGCCGGAATCCGCCGGGCCGGAACTTCACGCCGCAGACGCGTCCCCTGCCCTCCAGCCGCTGGCTGAACAGTCCCTGGACGATGCCGACGACTTCGGCGAAACCGGCCCGTTCCGTCCTGTTGCCGGACTCGTGCCGCTGGAGGACGAGATGGACCGACGGGTGGGGGACCACATGCGAGGTGTACGGCTCCGTGAGGTCCCAGTCGATCAGCCAGTAGTGCTCCAGCCAGGGGCGCAGCGGCGGGGCGGGTTCGCGCAGACGGAACTGCACGCGGGTGAACAGGTCGGGGGCGTCGACGATGCCCCGTGTGTCACGTGCGGGACCGGCCATGGTCCGGATCCTATGGCGGGCCCCGGCGCGACTGTCGCGTTTCTTCAAGACGGGCGTGCCCGGGCGGGGGCATCGTCGGGAGCATGAAGAAGATCAGTGAACTTCTGGACGTTTCCGCCGCACAGGCATGTCCCGTCGTGCGGGGGATCGGCGACGGGGACCTGGCGGACCCCACGCCGTGCAGCGAGTACGACGTGCGGGCCCTGCTGAACCATCTGTTCCTGGTGGTCGCCAACTTCCGAGCCCTGGCGGCCCGGGAGCCCGTCGACTTCAGCCGGACGCCGGATGTCGTCACGGGCGACTGGCGCGGCAGGTTCGGGGACGAGACGGCGCGGTTGGTGAAGGCCTGGGACGAGCCCGGCGCCGAGGACGGTGTGGCCGGAGGCATGGGACTCCCGGCCAGGACGGTGGGGCTCATGGTGCTGGGGGACCTGACCGTGCACGCCTGGGATCTGGCGCGCGCGACGGGTCAGGACTTTGTGCCCGACCCGGCCGTGGTGCGGGAGCTGGGACCGGGTCTGGCCGGGATGGCGCCGCAGGCCCGGGAGATGAAGGTGTTCGGCGAGCCGTTTCCCGTACCGCCCGAGGCCGGAGCCTTCGAGCAGGTACTGGCTGTGACGGGCCGTGATCCGGGCTGGTACCCGCCCCGGCCGTGACACCGCCGGCCTTCTCCGCGGGCGCCGCTCATGGTCGGCCGCTTGCGACCGTTCCGGCCGGGGGCCGCATGCCGGGCGGGCTTACGTAGAGGTGGCCGAGGGAGGCGTACGAGCGGTCGACGATGTCCTCGGCCCGCGTCAGCAGTTCCAGTTCGGCGAGACGGGCCGCGTCACGGGTGTACGGGGACGGCGGAGTCGGATATCTGCGCCGCCACCAGCAGTCGCAGGCTGCGTGGATGCCGCCGGCGAAGGTCAGGGCCGGGATGGACAGGGCCAGCAGAATGTCGCCCATGCCGGGCCTCCTCCGACGTCGATGCCTCTTGCATCGGCACAGCCGACGGGGTGGCTGGAGATCCTCTTCGGACAATGAATGGCTGAATGAGGGCGTGACCTGCGCGGGGTGGGGCGGGCGGCCCACCCCGTCATCCGTTGCCGCTTCCTCCGGCCGTGCCGACCGGGGCGATCTCCCCGATCAGGTGCTCGACCGCATCTTCGGCCACACCTCCGGGCAGGCGCTGTCGGGTGCGGTCGGCCCACTGATCGAGATCCCGGCACTGATCGTGCTCGTGTACGTGTCCCTGGCGTGCCGGCGGAGGTTCCGACCCCGACCTCGACCCCGCCCCGGCCCCGCTCGCCGCCCCCGTGCCCCCACCCCCGTGCGCCGGCCCCTGCCCCCACCCCCCCTCGCCCGTCCCCGCGAGAAGAGCTGACACGGCGCGCGACGCCCCGGCCGGGCGCATGCCCGTTCCACGGGCGGTGCGCTCGGGCTGCCGTGAGGTCCTCGTCACGGGCGGGGCGGATCACACCCCGGAAGCGTTCCCCCGACGGGGCGTGAAAGCCGGAATCCGGCGCCTCCAGCGGGCTCGGGATGCGCCCGGGAACGCACCAGCATGTCCATGATCCACTCGGGCGCACCGGCCGGGACCGGTAGAGTTGCTGAGCTCCCAGGTGCGGGACGGGGCCGACGATGCCCCCGGCGGAATCCGGTGCCGGGGAGTTGCGGACCGCGGCCGGCGAAGCCTCTCGCCGCGCGACCCCACCCTGACAGCAGCCCTCGGTGCTGCTGCCCCCGAGACTTCCGTCCGCCGCAGCGGACGATCCGCGGAAAGCCGTCCCGGTTCCGCGGTCCACGCATGTCCCACGGTGCTGCCGGGCGTGCCCGAGTACGACAGGTGTCGCTCCCCTTGCCCTCTTCCGTGCTTTCCGTGGCCGGCCTGCTGCGCGGTCACCGCCCGTCCTGGCTGTCCCCGAAGGTCTTCCGGACGGAGGCCCTGGCCGGCCTCGTCGTGGGCCTGGCGCTGATTCCCGAGGCGATCTCCTTCTCGATCATCGCCGGTGTCGACCCCGCGGTCGGTCTGTTCGCCTCGTTCACCATGGCTGTCGTCATCTCCTTCGTCGGCGGCAGGCCCGCGATGATCTCCGCCGCGACGGGAGCGGTAGCGCTGGTCATCGCCCCTCTCAACCGCGAGCACGGCTTCGGCTACCTGGTCGCGGGCGTCATCCTGGGCGGCGTCTTCCAGATCGTCCTCGGGGCGCTCGGAGTCGCCAGGCTGCTGCGTTTCGTGCCCCGGAGTGTGATGGTCGGCTTCGTCAACGCGCTGGCCATCCTGGTCTTCATGGGGCAGATCTCCGAGATCACCGATGTCCCCTGGCCGGTGTATCCGCTGGTCGTCGCCGGGCTGGCGATGATGGTGTTCTTCCCGAGGATCACCAAGGCGGTCCCGGCCCCGCTGGTCTCCATCATCATCCTGACCGTGATCACCGTCGCGGCCGGCATCGCGGTCCCGACGGTCGGCGACAACGGCGAGCTGCCCTCGTCGCTGCCCGTTCCCGGCCTGCCCGACGTGCCCCTCACCCTGGACACGCTGACCACGATCGCGCCGTACGCGCTGGCCATGGCGCTCGTCGGCCTGATGGAGTCGCTGATGACGGCGAAGCTGGTCGACGAGATCACCGACACCCGTTCCAGCAAGACCCGCGAGTCCATCGGCCAGGGCATCGCCAACATCGTGACCGGGTTCTTCGGTGGCATGGGCGGGTGCGCCATGATCGGCCAGACCATGATCAACGTACGGGTCTCGGGGGCACGTACCCGACTGTCCACCTTCCTCGCCGGTACGTTCCTGATGGTCCTGTGCATCGTCTTCGGGCCGGTCGTCTCCGACATCCCGATGGCCGCCCTCGTCGCGGTCATGGTCATGGTGTGCTTCGCGACGTTCGACTGGCACTCCATCGCGCCCAGGACCCTCAAGCGGATGCCCGCCGGTGAGATCACGGTCATGGTCATCACGGTCGTCTGCGTGGTCGCCACCGAGAACCTCGCGATCGGTGTCGTCGTCGGTTCGGTCACCGCGATGGTCATCTTCGCCAAACGGGTCGCCCACCTCGCCGACGTCACCGCGGTCACCGACCCGGACGGCAGCAGGGTCGTCTACTCCGTCACCGGGGCGCTCTTCTTCGCGTCGTCCAACGACCTGGTCGGGCGGTTCGACTACGTGGGCGACCCGGACAAGGTCGTCATCGACCTGACCGCCGCGCACATCTGGGACGCCTCTTCGGTCGCGACCCTGGACGCCATCACCACCAAGTACGAACAGCGCGGGAAGAGCGTGGAGATCACCGGGCTCAACGAACCGAGCGCCCGGATCCACGACTCACTCAGCGGTGAGCTGACCGGCAGCCACTGACGTCTCAGGCCCCGGTGGTGCGCAGGAGCTGCCCCATCGCGGCCAGCACGGAGGGCTCGACCCGGTAGTAGACCCAGGTGCCGCGCCGCTCGGAGGAGAGCAGGCCGGCCTCCTTGAGCTTCTTCAGGTGGTGGGAGACGGTCGGCTGGGAGACGCCGACGTCGGAGATGTCGCAGACGCAGGCCTCGCCGCCCTCGTGGGAGGCGACCAGCGAGAACAGCCGCAGTCGGACCGGGTCACCGAGCGCCTTGAACATCGCGGCCGTGCGTACGGCTTCCTCGGAGGTGAGGGCGCGCTCGGTCATGGGCGGGCAGCAGGGCACGGTCTCCGGCTCCAGCATCGGCAACGCCTGCGTATTCGACATACGTCTATGTTGACACACATCTAATCAGGCGGCCCTGCCCCGCCCACCCTGCGACCGGTACCGGTGCCCCCGGCGGTCACGACCGGCTGCTGATCCGCTCCGCAAGGGCGTCCGTAACGGCCGGCTGCCCGGCGGAGCGGCGCTCCGTGCTCCGGAAGAGCCGGCCCGGCCACCAGAACCACCGCCCCAGGTCCAGAGCGAGGGCCGGTACCAGGACGGTCCGTACGAGGAAGGTGTCGAGCAGCACGCCGATGCCGACGATGACGCCCATCTGGGCCATCGTCACCAGAGGCAGTCCGGCGAACACCGCGAAGGTCGCCGCGAGCACCACTCCGGCGGAGGTGATGACTCCTCCGGTGCTGGTCAGGCCCTCCAGCACGCCGCGAGCGTGGCCGAGCCCGAGGGCTTCCTCCCTGACCCGGTGCATCAGGAAGATGTTGTAGTCGATGCCCAGGGCGACGAGGAAGACGAAGCCCATGAGCGGAATGGACCAGTCGACTCCCGCGAAGCCGAGGACGTGCTCGAACAGGAGGTTCGAGGCGCCGAGTGCCGCGAAGTACGAGAGCACGACGGTGGCCAGCAGGAGCAGCGGGGCGACCAGGGCGCGGAGCAGCAGGATCAGGACGAGGAGCACGACCAGGAGGACCACGGGGATGACGGTCCTCAGGTCCCGGTCGGCGGCCCGCTGGGTGTCCAGTGTCTGGGCGGTGGTGCCGCCGACCAGCGCGTCCGCGCCGCCGACCGCGTGGACGGCCTCGCGGAGTCTGTCGATGCTGTCCTTGGCGGCCGGGCTGTCCGGGGCGTCCTCCAGCACCACGGAGAGGGTGCTCAGTTCACTGTCGGCCGTACGGTCCGTCTCCTCGACGCGGGCCACGCCGTCGACGTCCGACGCGGCTGCCTTCACCTCGGCCGCCTTTCCGGCGGCCGTGATGACCTTGGCGGGATCGGAGGCGCCCGACGGGTAGTGCGCGGAGATCCTCTCCTGGGCGAGCACCGACTCGGGCTTGTCCTGGAACATCTCGGACTGGGTGAGGCCCATGTTGATGCCGGTGGCACTGAGCGCGAGCACTCCGGTGACGGCGACCGACATCATCCAGGACCAGCGGGGACGCCGGGCGACGGCCGACCCGATGCGGGACCAGATCGTCGTGGCCCTGTGGGCGGGAGTTCCGGACCGGGGGACGAAGGGCCAGAACACCCAGCGGCCCGCGATCACCAGCAGGGCCGGGAGGATCGTGATCATCGCGAGGAACGCGCAGATCACCCCGACGGCGCCGACCAGGCCCATGGAGCGTGAGGAGTTGATGTCGGCCAGCGCGAGGCAGGCGAGGCCGACGGCGACCGTGCCGGCCGATGCGAGGATCGCGGGGCCGGACCGGCGCAGGGCGATCTTCATCGCCGCGTGCCGGTCCTCGTGCCGGTGGAGTTCCTCGCGGTACCGGGCGACGAGGAGCAGCGCGTAGTCCGTGCCGACCCCGAAGACGAGCACCATCAGGATGCCCGCGCTCTGCGGATCGACGGGCAGGTTCGCGTACGTGGCCAGCAGGTAGGTGCAGGCCTGGGTGAGCACGGCGGCGAAGCCGACGGAAAGCAGGGGGAACAGCCACAGGCCCGGGCTGCGGTAGGTGATCAGCAGCAGCACGGCGACGACGAGGCCGGTGGCGATCATCAGGGTGGAGTCGAGGGAGGCGAAGACCGCGACCTGGTCGACGAGGGAGCCCGCGGGACCGCCGACCTCGATGGCGACGCCGGGCGGAGCGTTGGAACCGGCGATGTCGCGCAGTTCCTTGACCGCGTCGGTCACCTCGCCCTTGGTGTCGAGAGGGACGACGGTCATCAGCGCCTCGCCGTCCTCGGACGGGAGGGGCTGCGAGACCTGCTCGCCCTCGGCGGCGAAGCGGTCGAGGGCCGTACGGTCGGCTGCGGCCTTGGAGGCGGCAGCGGCCGAGTCCTGGCCGGTGTAGACGATGACGGCCGGCATGACGGCGTCGTCACGGAACCTCTCCAGCTCCGTGTTGACCTGCGCGGATTCGGCGCCACGCGGCAGGAAGGCGTTGGGGCCGGTCTCCTCGACGTCGCCGACCTTGCCTGCCAGCGGTCCCAGCGCGACGGCGAGGATCAGCCACGCGGCGAGCACGAGCCATTTCGAGGTGCGACTGCCGGGGGCGCTCGCGGCCCGCTTGAGCAGCGTTCTCATGAGTAGTCTCCTGGTGTGGAATGCGGCCGGTCGCCGACCGGCCCGGGACGCACGGACCCGCACCGCGGCGTGCAGGTTTGCCGACCTGCCGCGGTGTCCGGGTGGGATGTGCCTGGAATGTGTTCTGCATGGGTACGGCCGGGAGTTACCGCTCCCGGCCGTACCGCTCCTCGTCCGCCTGTACGAGCCCGGCGCCCGGCCTCCCGAGTGCCCGGCCGGCGCGCTATTCGATCTCGCGCATCATCTTTTCCATCGAGGTGATCGAGGCACGGGCCTGTGTCAGTTCGTCGAGGGTGCGGCGGTGCAGCTCGACGTTGTCCTCGAGGAGCTCCGCGTACTTCGACGCCAGGCGCTTGTACTGCTCCTCGCGCGACGCCAGCATGCGGGCCCGCCAGGTCGCGGCCACCTGCCAGACGACCACGATCATGAGGAGGAAGACACCGGCGGCGCCGACCACTCCTGCCCAGTCCGCTCCGTTCATCGCGCAGTCTCCTTCACGGTCTCTTTGCCTTCGTCGGTGATCGTCCGGGCAGCTTGTGCCACGGCCTGGGGGGTCAGTCCGTAACAGAACGGGGTGACCTCGAAGTACTTCATGGCCTTGCCGTCCTGCGACACCTCCAGCTCGCCGGTGACGAGTCCTGCCGCCTCCAGCCGCTGCAGGTGCATGTGCAGGAGCGGACGGCCCATGCCCAGTTCGCGGGCGAGCCGGCTCACGTAGTTGCGGCCGCCGTCGACGAGCGCCGCGACGATCCGCATGCGATGCGGATTTCCGAGCGCCGCGAAGACCTTCAGCAGCTCGTCCCCGCTCGGCTGCGGGGCCGGGGCTCCGGTCATCGCTGCCACCTTCCTGCGTACCTGTCACTCAAAGCTGACACCCCTCCTGGGGACCTGTCAAAGAAACCTGACACATCTCAGGGAGATCTAAGGGTGCCTCGGGGTGAGGTCGGGGGTGAAATACGCGGAGCCGGCGGCGATGAGGCGCGAGGAGGGCGGCAGCGCGAAGGAGGAGGGCGCGCGAAAGAAGGGCCGCACGAAGGGTTCCGCAGCAGGCCGGAGACCGCCCACGGTGCCGGCCACCCGGCGGGCGCATGACAGCTGTGCTCCCGGCACTCCCCGGCGCTCCCGGCTTGGACGCGCGCCTGCGGCATGGATGGGGCAGCCCGGCCGAGGACGTTCAGGCCCTCTCGGAGGGCCGCCCGTCAGTCGAGGAAGGCCGGGTCAGGGCCAGACCAGGCAGTACGCCTGGTGTCCCGCGTCATGCAGCCGGTGGGAGAAGTCCTGCCACTCGTGGAGCAGCTGGTACACGTTGAACGCGTCGCGCGGGCCGCCGCGGTCCGGGACCGTGGACCAGATGAAGGCCGCCGCGCCGACCGACTCCTCGCCGACGCCCCGCAGCGGGTCGACGACCGTCATCGGAAGCTTGACCACCGCGTAGTCGGGATGGAGCACGACCAGTTCCAGCGGGGGGACCTTGTTCAGGGGTATGCCCTGTATGCCGGTGAGGACCATGGCCGCCACCGTCTCGGGCTTGATCTTGCTGAACATGCCGCCCATGCCCAGCTCGTCGCCGCCCAGCTCCTCCGGGCGCATCGAAATGGGCACACGTGCGGCAGTGGCGCCGTCAGGGGCGCCGAAGTACTTGTAGGTCACCCCCACCAGTCCACTGCTCCTGCTCCCGGTACTCCCGGCGCTACCCGCCTGGGCGTCCCGTACGCGTTCGCCCTCGCGCCGGTGCCGCCCTCGTCGGGCAGGCTCGGGCCCCAGGTCGTCGGTCCCTTCGCCCACTCCGCCACCGCGATGCATATCTCATCCACCCGACTACTTCTTAGGAGACACAGCCCCCGCCGCGCAACCCGATCATCGTGTCAGTGACCTCCCCCACGAGCGTGCGGTGAAACACCTGTCCGCAAGACCGTCGGTGCCTCTGACACCATGGCATGTGTGAGCTTTCCCTATGACGCCCCAGTTTCGCAGACGCGAGGAGACTGAAGCCCTTTCGTTGTACGAGCCTCATACGGGGAGAGCGCGCTCCCTGCTCACCGGCGGCCGAGAAATCCGGCCGGACCCCCCGAACCCCGAATCGCAGATCAGGACCAAAGTGGCGTATTCATACGAAGCCCCAGTTTCGCAGACGCTTTTCGACCGCGCGTCCCTCGTGACGCCCGGCGGCGTGAATTCCCCCGTGCGTGCCTTCCGGGCCGTGGGCGGTACGCCCCGGTTCATGGTGTCCGGTACGGGTCCGTACCTCACGGACGCCGATGGCCGTGAGTACGTCGACCTCGTGTGCTCGTGGGGGCCGATGATCCTCGGCCACTCCCGCCCCGAGGTCATCGCGGCCGTCCAGGACGCGGTCGCCCGGGGTACCTCGTTCGGTACGCCGGGTGAGGGCGAGGTCGCGCTCGCCGAGGAGATCGTCGCCCGGATCGAGCCCGTGGAACAGGTGCGGCTGGTGTCCTCGGGCACCGAGGCGACCATGTCCGCGATCCGGCTCGCCCGTGGATTCACGGGGCGCGCGAAGATCGTGAAGTTCGCCGGGTGCTACCACGGGCACGTCGACGCGCTGCTGGCCGCCGCCGGTTCCGGTGTCGCCACGTTCGGCCTTCCCGACACGCCCGGTGTCACGGGCGCCCAGGCGGGCGACACGATCGTGCTGCCGTACAACGACCTGGAGGCCGTACGCGCCGCGTTCGCCGCGCAGCCGGGCGAGATCGCGTGTGTGATCACCGAGGCGTCGCCGGGCAACATGGGCGTCGTACCGCCGCTGGACGGCTTCAACGCCGGGCTGAAGGAGATCTGCGCGGCCGACGGCGCGCTGTACATCTCCGACGAGGTGATGACCGGCTTCCGTACGTCCAGGGCCGGCTGGTACGGCATCGACGGCGTCCGTCCCGACCTGATGACCTTCGGCAAGGTCATGGGTGGCGGCTTCCCGGCCGCGGCCTTCGGCGGCCGTGCCGATGTGATGGCGCACCTGGCCCCCGTCGGCCCCGTCTACCAGGCGGGCACCCTCTCCGGGAACCCGATCGCCACCGCTGCCGGCCTCGCCCAGCTGCGGCTGCTCGACGACGCGGCGTACGCGAAGGTCGACGCGGTCTCCGCGGAGCTGCGGGCGCTGGTGGGCGAGGCGCTCACCAAGGAGGGTGTCGCGCACACCGTGTCGGCGGCGAGCAACATGTTCTCCGTCTTCTTCACCGACGAGCCGGTACGCAACTACGAGGACGCGAAGAAGCAGGAAGCTTTCCGCTTCACCGCCTTCTTCCACTCGATGCTGGAGCAGGGCGTCTATCTGCCGCCGTCCGCGTTCGAGTCCTGGTTCGTCTCCACCGCCCACGACGCGCGGGCGGTGGAGCGGATCTCCGCAGCCCTGCCCGCCGCCGCACGTGCCGCATCGGAGGCCACCGCATGAGCGAGACCAGCGCGCGCAGCAAGGACATCACCGTCGTCCACCTGATGCGCCACGGTGAGGTGCACAACCCGGAGGGCGTGCTGTACGGGCGGCGCCCCGGCTACGGCCTCTCCGAACTCGGCCGCCGGATGGCCGACCGGGTCGCCGAGCACCTGGACAAGCGCGACATCACCCATGTCGTCGCCTCGCCGCTGGAGCGCGCCCAGGAGACGGCCACCCCGATCGCCAAGTCGCACGGCGTGGACCTGGCCACCGACGAGCGGCTCATCGAGGCGGCCAACGTCTTCGAGGGCAAGACGTTCGGGGTCGGCGACGGCGCGCTGCGCAAGCCCGACAACTGGAAGCACCTCACCAATCCGTTCAAGCCGTCCTGGGGCGAGCCGTACGTCGAGCAGGTCGTACGGATGATGAGCGCCCTGGACGCGGCACGCGACGCCGCGCGCGGGCACGAGGCGGTGTGCGTCAGCCATCAGCTGCCGATCTGGATCGTGCGGAGCTTCGTGGAGCGGCGCAGGCTGTGGCACGACCCGCGCAAGCGGCAGTGCACGCTGGCCTCGCTCACCACCTTCACGTACCAGGGCGACAAGATCGTGTCCGTCGGGTACACCGAGCCGGCCCGGGACCTGGTGCCCCCGCATCTGCTCGCGGGCGCGAAGCCGGTGAAGGGGAAGTCCAAGGCGTTCGGGGCATAGGCCCCGTACGACCCGGGCGTCACTCCTTCGCGGCCGCGTCATGTGCAGTACCTGTAAGGGTCTGATCACGTAACAACTTTTGTGATTATCGGCGGAACCGTCGTGTTGCTTTCCTCATCTAAGCCTTCGCCAGTTTGTATGGGCTTGAGGTAAAACGACCGCAGATGGGGACGCCATGCGTGAGATCAACCGAAGGGGCCTGCTCGGGGCGGGGCTCGGCGCCGCAGCCGCTCTCTCCATGAACGGCTGCGGCACCCCGGGATCGTCGGACAGCGGACGTTCCGGCCCCGGAAAGATCCCCAAAGGCGACAAGGGAACGCACGGGAACGGCGGAGGCTCTCCCAAGACGAATGTCAGGCTCATCGGTGACGGTTCCACCGCCGATACCGGAAAGCAGCCGAATCAGCCCGCCGCCCCCGTCCCGCTCGAACCCGGCCAGAAACCGCCGCAGTTCGTGATTTTTTCCTGGGACGGGGCCGGCGAAGTCGGCAACGGTCTCTTCCCCCGCTTTCTCGAAATCGCCGAGGAACACAACGCCGGGATGACCTTCTTCCTCTCCGGGCTGTATGTCCTGCCCGAGTCGAAGAAGTCCCTGTACCGCCCGCCCAACAACCCCAGGGGCGCCTCCGACATCGGTTACCTCACCGACGACCACGTCAAGCAGACGCTGAAGTACGTCCGCCAGGCCTGGCTCGACGGGCACGAGATCGGCACGCACTTCAACGGGCATTTCTGCGGCGGTTCGGGATCCGTCGGCAACTGGTCGGCCGAGCAATGGCGGAGCGAAATCGACCAGGCGATCTCCTTCGTCACCGAATGGCGGACGAACACCGGCTGGACAGACCTCGATCCACTGCCGTTCGACTACCGGAAGGAACTCGTCGGCGCCCGCACCCCCTGTCTGCTCGGCCAGGACAATCTCCTGCCGACCGCGAAACAGCTGGGCTGGCGCTACGACGCGAGCTCGCCCGGCGGCCGGCAGATGTGGCCGGAGAAACGCCAGGGCATCTGGGATCTTCCGCTGCAGGGCGTGCCGTTCCCCGGCCACAGCTTCGAAGTTCTCTCCATGGACTACAACATCCTCGCCAACCAGTCGATGAATTCGACCAACGGCATGCCCGCGCGTTATCCGGGCTGGCGCACCCAGGCCACCGGCGCCTACCTCGCCGGTTTCGATCGCGCCTACGAGACGAACCGCGCGCCTTTCTACATCGGCAACCACTTCGAGGAGTGGAACGGCGGTATCTATATGGACGCCGTCGAGGAAGTGATCAAAAAGATCGCGGACAAGCCGGATGTGCGCCTCGTCTCCTTCCGGCAGTTCGTCGACTGGCTCGACGTGCAGGACCCGGCGGTGCTCGCGAAGCTTCGTACCCTCGAGGTCGGCCAGTCTCCGGACGGCGGCTGGAACACCTTCTTTAAACAGGCCTGACAAGGGGCTTTACGGGCATCGAGGGGGGTGCGGAAGATCCCTGGAACTGCCATGCGAAACTTTTCACATGAGCTCTGGCCGCGCATCCCGACGCCGCTTCACCCTGCTCGCCGCCACAGCAGTGGCCGGTGCACTGACCCTGTCCGCATGCAGCGGTGACGGCACCAAGGCCGGTGGTGGCGGCAACACGAACTTCGTCACCGGCAGCGGCGGCATTTCCACCGTGGCCAAGGGTGACCGCACGGACGTGCCGAAGCTCGACGGCACGACCCTGGACGGCAAGGCCCTCGACATCGCCGACTACAAGGGCAAGGTCGTCGTCCTGAACGTCTGGGGATCGTGGTGCGCCCCCTGCCGCGCCGAGGCCAAGCACTTCGCGAAGGTCGCCCAGGAGACCCAGGACCAGGGTGTCCAGTTCGTCGGGATCAACACCCGGGACCCGCAGAAGGCCGCCGCGATCAACTTCGAGCAGGACTACGGCGTCACCTACCCGAGCCTCTTCGACCCGACCGGAAAGCTTCTCCTCCGCTTCCCCAAGGGCACCCTGAACCCGAAGGCGATCCCGTCGACCGTGGTCGTGGACCGCGACGGGAAGATCGCCGCCCGTACGCTCGCAGCCGTCGACGCCGAGAAGCTGCGCGAGATGATCGACCCGTTGATCGCGGAGAAGTGATCCGGTGTTCCAGCTCGCCGCGACCACCGGAATGAACGAGACGGTCTTCAGCGGGGCCCTCCTGGTCGCCCTGCCCATCGCCCTTCTCGGCGGACTCGTCTCCTTCTTCTCGCCGTGCGTCCTGCCGCTCGTGCCCGGCTACCTCAGTTACGTCACCGGGGTCAGCGGCACCGATCTGGCGGAAGCCCGGCGCGGCCGCATCGTCGCGGGTGCCTCGCTCTTCGTCCTCGGTTTCACCGCGGTCTTCGTCTCCGGCGGCGCGCTCTTCGGTTACTTCGGCGACCGGCTCCAGGCACACAGCGAGGTGCTCTCCAAGGTCCTCGGCGTGCTGATGGTCCTGATGGGGATCTTCTTCATGGGGCTGATGCCGTGGATGACGCAGCGGGAGTTCCGCATCCACAAGAGGCCGGTGACCGGACTGGCGGGCGCACCCGTGCTCGGCGCCCTCTTCGGGATCGGCTGGACCCCGTGCCTCGGCCCGACGCTCACCTCGGTCAGCATGCTCGCGATCGACCAGGGGACCGCGGGGCGCGGGGCGGTGCTCACCGTGGCGTACTGTCTCGGACTCGGTATCCCCTTCGTGCTGGCGGCGGTCGCCTTCCGCAAGGCACTCGGCGCGTTCGGCTGGGTCAAGCGCCACTACGTATGGGTCATGCGCATCGGCGGCGGCATGATGATCGCGACCGGCGTGCTCCTCCTGACAGGCGCCTGGGACGCGCTCATGCAGGAGATGCAGGTCTGGTCCAACGGCTTCACTGTGGGGATCTGAGTCCATGAGCAACACGAACACCAAGGAAGAGCGCGACCTCGGCGAGGCCGGAGCACAGCTCTCCACCGCCCCGCGCGAGGAGTCCGCCTCCTCCGTACCCGCGATGGGCGTCATCGGCTGGGCCCGCTGGTTCTGGCGGCAGCTCACCTCGATGCGGGTCGCCCTGATCCTCCTGTTCCTGCTGTCGCTCGGAGCCATTCCCGGCTCGCTGATCCCGCAGAACAGCGTGGACGAACTGAAGGTGCAGACCTTCAAGGAAGCCCACACGACGGTCACCCCGATCTACGAGACGCTGCAGTTCTTCGACGTCTACAGCTCGGTATGGTTCTCCGCGATCTACATCCTGCTGTTCATTTCCCTCGTCGGCTGCATCGTCCCGCGCACCGGCCAGTTCGTCGGCCAGCTGCGCGGCCGCCCGCCCGGCGCCCCGAAGAAGCTGACCCGGCTGCCCGCGTACACCACGTGGCGCACCGACGCCGAACCCGAGCAGGTCCGTGAGGCAGCCCTCGCCATCCTGCGCAAGCGCCGCTTCCGCTCGCACACGGTGGGTGACGCCGTCGCCGCGGAGAAGGGGTATCTGCGCGAGGCCGGGAACCTGATCTTCCACATCGCGCTGATCGTCATGCTGGTCTCCTTCGCCGGAGGACAGCTCTTCAAGTCCGAGGGCGGCAAGCTCGTCGTCGAGAACGACGGCTTCTCCAACACCCTCACCCAGTACGACAACTTCAAGTCGGGCTCGCTCTTCGACACCGACGACCTCACCCCGTTCAGCTTCACGCTGGACGACTTCGTCGGTACGTACGAGCGCAGCGGCCCCCAGCGCGGCACCCCCCGGACCTACGAGGCCCGGGTGACGTACTCCGAGGGCACGGACGGTGCGCCGAAGAAGAAGGTCATCGAGGTCAACAAGCCGCTCGTCGTGGACGGCACCAAGGTCTACCTGAACGCGCACGGCTACGCCCCGGTGATCTCCGTCAAGGACGGCAAGGGCAAGGAGGTCTACAGGACCGCCGTGCCGCTGCTGCCCATCGACAACAACGTCACCTCGACCGGTGCGATCAAGGTGATGGACGGCTACCGCGGCGCCGACGGCAAGAAGACCCAGCTCGGCTTCCAGGCCTTCTTCGTCCCGACCTTCGCCGGTGCCGGACAGGGCACGATGTTCTCGCAGTTCCCCGGCGCCGACTATCCGGTCCTCGCGCTCAACGGCTACTACGGCAGCCTGGGCGTCGACTCGGGACTGCCGCAGAACGTGTACCAGCTCGACACGTCCCAGATGAAGGAATTCAAGGACAGCAACGGGGACAAGCTCAAGCAGCGGCTGCGCCCCGGCGAGACCATGAAGCTTCCCGGCGGGGCGGGCACGGTCACCTTCGAGAGCGTCGAGGAATGGGCCAGTTTCCAGATCTCGCGCCAGCCCGCCAGCGGCTGGGCGCTCACCGGCGCCATCGCCGCCATCGCCGGACTCGCCGGGTCGCTCTTCATCCAGCGGCGCCGGGTGTGGGTGAAGGCCGTACGGGGAACGGACGGCGTCACCGTCGTCGAGATGGCCGGCCTGGGCCGCAGCGAGTCCGCCAGGCTTCCCGAGGAGCTGGCCGGTCTCGCGGACGCGCTCCACACCGAGGCGCCCACGGCGCCCGATCCCGATCCCGAGCCCGAACAACCTTCCGAAGAACCTGCCGAAGGGGCTGAGAAGTGAGTCTCGCCGCCGCAACCAACGAGAGCCTGGCGAACATCAGCAACACGCTGATCTATTCGTCGATGGCCGTCTACACCCTGGCCTTCTTCGCCCACATCGCGGAGTGGGTGTTCGGCAGCCGCAGCAAGGTCGGCCGCACGGCCGCCGCGCTGACCGGGTCCGCCACCGCGGACTCCACGGTGAAGGTGAAGGCCGCGCAGAACGCCGGCGGCACGGCCGTGCTGGACCGACCCAGGATCGTCACCCGCTCCGCCGCGGGCACCCGGGACGTCCCGGACGGCCCCGGAGCCGCGGGCGGCACGTTCAAGGGCGACCTCTGGGGACGGATCGCGGTCTCCCTGACCGTGGTGGCCTTCGCCGTCCAGGCCGGCGGCGTCGTCGCCCGGGCGGCATCGGTGCAGCGCGCCCCCTGGGGCAACATGTACGAGTTCTCGATCACCTTCTCCACCGTGGCGGTCGGCGCCTACCTCCTCCTGCTGGCCCTGCGGAAGAACGTCCGCTGGATCGGCCTGCTGCTGGTCACCACGGTCCTGCTGGACCTCGGCATCGCCACCACGACGCTGTACACCGACAGCGACCAGCTCGTGCCCGCGCTGCACTCCTACTGGCTGTGGATCCACGTCTCCACGGCCATCATCTGCGGCGCCGTCTTCTACCTCGGTGCCGTCGGCACACTGCTCTACCTGTTCCGCGACAGCTACGAGAACAAGCTCGCGGGCGGCGGCACGCCCGGAAGGTTCGCGAGCTCCGTGCTGGAGCGGCTGCCCTCGGCGAAGTCCCTGGACACGTTCTCGTACCGCATCAACGCGGCCGTCTTCCCGCTGTGGACGTTCACGATCATCGCGGGCGCGATCTGGGCGGGCGACGCCTGGGGCCGCTACTGGGGCTGGGACCCCAAGGAGGTCTGGTCCTTCATCACCTGGGTCGCGTACGCCTGCTACCTGCACGCCCGCGCGACGGCCGGCTGGAAGGGCCGCAAGGCCGCCTACCTGGCGCTGATCGCCTTCGGCTGCTGGCTCTTCAACTACTACGGCGTCAACATCTTCGTCACCGGCAAGCACTCCTACGCCGGCGTCTGAGAACACAACGAAGGGCGCGGTCCGCATCTGCGGACCGCGCCCTTCGTGCTTCCTCATCCCTCGCCGATGTCCTCGTTCCACAGCTCCGGACGGTCACGGACGAACGCACGCATCAGCGCGACGCACTCCGGGTCGTCGAGCAGCACGATCTCCACACCGTGCCCGGCCAGCCAGTCGTGGCCGCCGTGGAAGGTCTCGGCCTCGCCGATCACCACCCGGGAGATCCCGAACTGCCGGACCAGACCGCTGCAGTACCAGCACGGCGAGAGCGTGGTCACCATCGTCGTGCCCCGGTACGAGCGCTGCCGGCCGGCCGCCCGGAACGCCGCCGTCTCCGCGTGCAGGGACGGATCGCCGTCCTGGACCCGGCGGTTGCGGCCCCGGCCGAGCAGGGTTCCGTCGGCCCCGTACAGCGCGGCGCCGACGGGGACGCCGCCCTCCGCGAGGCCCTCCGCGGCCTCGGCGCGTGCGACCGCCAGCCAGTCGGCGTACGGCCGGCTCACCGGGCCGGCGGGGCGTCGAGGACCGCCTTGCGGTGGCTGAACGTCTCCAGGGAGTACCGGCCGTGGTAGTTGCCCATGCCGCTCTCGCCGACCCCGCCGAACGGCAGGTCGGACACGGTCAGATGGGCCAGCGGAAGGCCCAGGCCCACCGCGCCCGAGGACGTCTCGGCCAGCAGCCGCTCCCGTACGGCGGGGGAGTGCGTGAAGGCGTACAGCGCCAGCGGCTTGTCCCGGTCGTTGATGAAACCGATGGCCTCGTCGAGCCCGTCGACGGTCACGATCGGCAGTACGGGGCCGAAGATCTCCTCGCCCATGACGGGGGCGTCAGGCGCCACATCGGCCAGCACGGTCGGCGCGATGTACTTGTCGGCACGGTCGTGGGTGCCGCCCGTGACCGTACGGCCGGAGTCCAGCAGCCCCACCAGCCGGTCGAAGTGGCGCTCGTTCACGATCCGCCCGTACTCGGGGTGGGAGGAGGCGTCCTTTCCGTACAGCCCCTCGACCGCCGTCGCGAGCGCGTCCGCCAGGGCGGGCGCGGTCTCCGGGTCGGTCAGGACGTAGTCCGGGGCGACACAGGTCTGGCCCGCGTTGAGGAACTTGCCCGCGGCCAGCCGTGCGGCCACCGTCGGCAGATCCGTGTCGCGGTCGACGAAGACGGGAGACTTGCCGCCCAGTTCGAGGGTGACCGGGGTGAGGTGGCGGGCCGCGGCGGTCATGACGATCCGGCCGACCGCGCCGTTGCCGGTGTAGAAGATGTGGTCGAAGCGCTCGGCCAGCAGCGCGGTGGTCTCCGGGACGCCGCCCTCGACCACGGCGACCGCGTCGATGTCCAGATACCGCGGCAGCAGCCGGGCCACGGCCGCGGAGGTCGCGGGCGCCAGCTCGCTGGGCTTGGCGACGACGGCGTTGCCCGCGGCCAGCGCACCGGCCAGTGGAGCGAGCAGCAGCTGCACCGGGTAGTTCCAGGGGGCGATGACGAGGACCACGCCCAGCGGGTCCTGCACGGTGTGGGCGGTTGCTCCGCCCAGCGCCGCCGGCACGGGGGCGGGCTCGGGCCGCAGCCAGCCCTCCAGACGCTCCAGCGTGTGGTCGATCTCGCGGACCGTGAAGTCGATCTCGGTCCGGTAGGCCTCCTTGCGGCTCTTGCCGAGGTCGGCACGGAGCGCCTCGGCCAGCTCGTCACCCGACTCGGTGAGCAGGGCGCGGAGCCGTGTCAGCTGGGAGGTACGCCAGTCGAGGCCCTTGGTGCGTCCGGTACGGAAGGTGCCGCGGAGGCGGGCGACCACCTCGCCAGGCGTCTCCGCGCCGCTCACAGGGCCGCCATGATCTCGCGGGCCAGCTGTTCCGAGGAGGCCGGGTTCTGTCCGGTGTGCAGGTTGCGGTCGTGCACGGTGTGGGGTCCCCAGGGGTCCCCGGCGGAGTAGTCGGCGCCGAGTTCCACGAGCCGGTTCTCCAGCAGCCAGGGCGCCTTGGCGGCCAGGCCGGCCTGGGTCTCCTCCGTGTTGCTGAATCCGGTCAGGCGGTAGCCGGCGAAGGGCCAGCTGCCGTCCTCGCGGCGGGCGGGCAGCAGCGCGGCGGGGGCGTGGCACAGGATGCCCAGGTGCGTGCCGGAGTCCAGGGCGGCGGTGAGGAGGCGGCCGGACACCTCGCTGACGGCCAGGTCCTCCATGGGGCCGTGGCCGCCGGGGTAGAAGACCACGTCGTACGAGGTGGGGACGACGTCCTCGAGGCGGGCGGGGATGCGGAGCGTCTCGTCGATCGCGGCGAGGTACGAGGCGACGGCGTCGGCCTGCTCCTGGCCCCCGTTGGCCTCGGCCGCCAGGCTCGCCGTGTCGACGGTGGGGGCCACGCCGCCCGGGGTGGCGACGGCGATGTCGAATCCGGCCTGGGTGAAGACGCGGTGCGGGGCGGCGAGCTCCTCGGCCCAGAAGCCGGTGGGATGGGTGGTGCCGTCGTTGAGGGTCCAGTGGTCGGCACCGGTGAGGACGAACAGTACGGAGGGCATGGGGGGTGCTCCCTACGAGACGCGAGACGCAAGACATGAATAAAGCTTGATATGCTCAAGCAATACGGTTCATGTAACGGTGAAAAGTTGAGCATGTCAAATGAATGCGTCGCGTGGCGGACACGGTTCCGGGCCTCGGGCCACGCGTACAGATCGAAGGATGACCGACCATGACGACGGAACCGGCACCCCGCGCCGTCCCTACTCCGGACGAACTGCTGGAACCCCTCGCGGTCGTCGTCCGCGGCCACCACGACGACCTCACCGCCGTCGCCGCCCGTCACGGGCTCAGCACCTCGCAGGCGCGCGCGCTGATCGCCCTGAACGAACCCATGCCGATGAGCGCCCTGGCCCATCACCTGGTCTGCGACGCGTCCAACGCCACCGGTCTCATCGGCCGCATGGAGACCCGGGGCCTGGTCACCCGTACTCCCGCACCCGACGACCGCCGCTCCAAGGTCGCCGCCCGCACCGCGGACGGCACCGAGCTGGCCCACCGCATCCGCGCCGAGATGCGCGTCGTGCACGGCGCCCTGGAGGCACTCACCCCCCAGGAGCGCACGGCACTGCTGCCTCTGCTCAACCGGCTGGGGCAGCTGCTGTCCTCATGAGGAGGCGTCTGTGGAGCCCGAACCGCCCTCGCGTCGCTTGATCTCGTCCTCGCGGCGGCGCAGATCCGCTTCCCAGTCCTTGAGGAGCGACTCGTCCTTCTTGTTCTCTTCCTTGATCGACTTCAGGAAGTCAGGATTGTCGTCCGGCGCCACCCATGTGGTGCGGTGGTTGCGGTGCCACTCGGAGGGCGTACGGCCTCCGGTGGGCGGCACCCGCAGCTTGCCCGCGGCGAACCAGACGATCGGGCCCACGATCCAGAACAGCAGGATGATGAAGACCCAGGCCAGCTTCGGCAGGTGCTTGGCCTCGTCCTCCGGCGTGTTCAGGCAGTCTATGAACGCGTAGATCGTCAGTGCGAGCGGCAGAAGGTAGATCAAGGCCCTGAGCATCGTGGACGGGTCCCCCGAGAAAAGGTGAGGGGCGCTCTGTCCCGCCCCGGTGACGGGCCCAGGGTAGCGGGTGGCCGATACTTGTCCCCATGGCTTACGACGATCTTCGCTCCCTGCTCCGGGCTCTGGAGCGCGAGGGCGATCTCAAGCGCATCAAGGCCGAGGTCGACCCGTATCTGGAGGTCGGCGAGATCGTCGACCGGGTGAACAAGGCGGGCGGGCCCGCGCTGCTCTTCGAGAACGTCAAGGGGGCGTCCATGCCCCTGGCCATGAATGTCTTCGGGACCGACCGGCGGCTGCTCAAGGCGCTCGGGCTGAAGTCCTACGCGGACATCAGCGACAAGATCGGCGGTCTGCTCAAGCCGGAGCTGCCGAACGGCTTCGTCGGGATCCGTGAGGCGTTCGGGAAGCTCGGCTCGATGGTCCATGTGCCGCCGAAGAAGGTGAAGTCCGGGAGCGCGCCCGTCCAGGAAGTCGTCCTGACCGGTGACGACGTGGACCTGGAACAGCTGCCGGCGCTCTTCACCTGGCCCGAGGACGGCGGCTCGTTCTTCAACCTGGGCCTCACGCACACCAAGCACCCCGAGACCGGCATCCGCAACCTCGGGCTCTACCGGCTGCAGCGTCACGACAAGCGCACCATCGGCATGCACTGGCAGATCCACAAGGACAGCCGCAACCACTACCAGGTCGCCGCCAAGCGCGGTGAACGGCTGCCCGTCGCCATCGCGTTCGGGGCGCCGCCCGCGGTGACGTACGCCTCCACGGCGCCGCTGCCGGGGGACATCGACGAGTACCTCTTCGCCGGCTTCGTCCAGGGCAAGCGGATCGAGATGGTCGACTGCAAGACCGTCCCGCTCCAGGTGCCGGCGCAGGCCGAGGTCGTCATCGAGGGGTGGCTGGAGCCGGGCGAGATGCTGCCCGAAGGGCCCTTCGGCGACCACACCGGTTTCTACACACCGCAGGAGCCCTTCCCCGCGCTGACGATCGACTGCGTGACGATGCGGAAGCGTCCGCTGCTGCAGTCGATCGTGGTGGGCCGGCCGCCCACGGAGGACGGGCCGCTGGGGCGGGCCACCGAGAGGTTCTTCCTCCCGCTGCTCAAGATCATCATCCCGGACATCGTGGACTACCACCTGCCCGAGGCGGGCGGTTTCCACAACTGCGCGATCATCTCGATCGACAAGAAGTACCCGAAGCACGCCCAGAAGGTGATGAGCGCGGTCTGGGGCGCGCACATGATGTCGCTGACCAAGCTGATCGTGGTCGTGGACGCCGACTGCGACGTCCACGACCTCCACGAGGTCGCCTGGCGGGCACTCGGCAACACCGACTACGCCCGCGACCTGCTCCTCACCGAGGGACCGGTCGACCATCTCGACCACGCCTCCTACCAGCAGTTCTGGGGTGGCAAGGCAGGCATCGACGCCACGCGGAAGTTGCCCGAGGAGGGCTACACACGGGACGGCGGCTGGCCGGAGATGGTCGAGTCCGACCCCGACACGGCGGCGAAGGTCGACCGCCGCTGGAAGGAGTACGGCCTGTGAGCGCCTCCGCCGCTGCGGTGCCGCAGCCCCGCAGCACGCCCCGCGCGTTCCTGCGGCTGGTGATGATCGAGCACTCCGTGTTCGCCCTGCCGTTCGCGTACATCGCCGCCCTGACCGCGATGTTCCAGCTGGACAAGGACATCCACTGGGGCACCCTGCTGCTCGTGACCGTCGCCATGGTCGGGCTGCGGACGTTCGCCATGGCGGCCAACCGGATCATCGACCGGGAGATCGACGCACGTAACCCCCGCACCGAGGGCCGTGAACTGGTCACCGGTGCGGTATCGGTGAAGTCGGCGTGGACCGGGGCGATCATCGCCGTCGTCGTCTTCCTCGGCGCGGCAGCCCTGCTGAACCCGCTCTGTCTGGTGCTGGCGCCCGTCGCCGTCGTCCCGATGGTCGTCTACCCGTACGGCAAGCGGTTCACGAACTTCCCGCACGCGATCCTCGGCATCGCCCAGGCCATCGGGCCGATCGGTGCCTGGCTCGCGGTGACCGGCAGCTGGTCGTGGGACGCGGTGATCCTCGGCCTGGCCGTCGGGATCTGGATCGGCGGCTTCGACCTGATCTTCGCCTGCCAGGACGTGCAGGCCGACCGGGCCCACGGGGTGCTCTCCTTCCCGGCGCGCTTCGGAATCCCGGCCGCGCTGTGGGGGGCGCGGGTCTGCCACGTCGTGACGACCGGGCTGCTGGTCTGGTTCGGCCTGGCGACGGACGCCGAGGCCTTCTACTGGGTCGGCATGGCGATCGTCGCCGCGGCCTTCGTGTACGAGCACCGGGTGGTGCGGCCGCACGATCTGTCACGGCTGAACCGGGCGTTCTTCTCGGTCAACGGGTTCATCGGGATGGCGCTGTTCGCCTGTGCGCTGCTCGACCTGCTGGTGCGCGGTCTCACACCGTGACGGCACCGGCCGAACGGCGGGGGCGGCGGAGGGCGAAGGCCGCCGCCACCCCGCCCATGAGGCCGAAGAGGTGGCCCTGCCAGCTGATGCCGGAGTCGGTCGGCAGCACGCCCCAGAGCAGTGAGCCGTAGACCGCGGCGATGATCAGGCCGACCACGATGTCGAGCGGCCGGCGGTCCACGAAGCCGCGGACCAGCAGATAGCCGAAGAGACCGAAGACGACACCGGACGCTCCGAGCGTGACCGTGTCCGGGGGCGCGGTGAGCCAGACGCCGATGCCGCCCGTCACGATCACCATCAGGACCACGGCGGCGAACCTGCGTATCCCGGCGAGAGCCGCGATGAAGCCGAGCACCAGCAGCGGGACGCTGTTGGAGGCCACGTGCTCCCAGCCGCTGTGCAGGAACGCGGACGGCACGATGTCGGCGAGCTCCGCGGGCTCACGCGGGCTGATGCCGTACGTGTCGAGGGAGTGGCCGGTCGCCGTGTCGACGCCTTCCAGCACCCACAGCAGCGCGATCCAGCCCAGCATCACGGCACCCGCCGTGACGGCCCGTGCGGTGGCGCCTGTGCGCGTACCGGTCATGGTCACCCCCTGGTCCATGGCTGTCCCTTCACCTGACGGAACGTACGGAGTACCTGGCGCGGTTCCTGACCGGGGGCGCCGGATAGGCTCGGTCGTGTGGATTCCGGGACTTCAGTGAGTCAGCAGCAGCGCAAGCCTTGGATTGTCGGGGTGTCCGGCGCGTCAGGGACGCCGTTCGCCGCCTCGGTCCTGCGGGGGCTGCTGGCCGCGGGGGAGAGCGTCGACCTGGTGGTCAGCCGAGCCTCGCGCCTCACCCTCCTGGACGAGACGGGGATCGCCTTCCGTGACGCGCACTGGCGGGAGGACCTGGGCGACTGGCTGGCTCGGGGGGCCGACGGGAAGCCGCACACCTTCGGGGTGAGCGGGACGGATCTCGGTCGCGTACGGCACTGGGCGGCCGGCGATCTGGCGGCCGGGCCGTCCTCGGGGTCCTACCCGGCGAAGGGGATGCTCATCGTGCCGGCGTCGACGGCCTGCGTGGCCGGGGTGGCACTCGGACTTTCGAAGGACCTGCTGCAGCGGGCCGCGAGCGTCACGCTCAAGGAGCGGCGGAGGCTGGTCGTCGCGGTACGCGAGACCCCGTTGAGCGGGCAGACGCTGAAGCAGATGGTCGCGCTCGACGAGGCGGGCGCAGTGGTGCTGCCCGCCTCTCCGGCGTTCTACGCGGGTGCGACGCACATCCAGGACCTGGTGGACTTCGTCGCGGGGCGGGTGCTGGACGCGGCAGGTGTGCCGCACCAGCTGTACCGCCGATGGGAAGGAGAGCTCGGTGGGGGCTCCCGTGAAAGGCCCTAGCCGGTCAGCGCTTCTTGGGCGTGCGCGGGGCGCGGGTCTTGTCGACGCGGTGCGCGGCGGCGGGCTGGTGGGCACGCGAGCGGTTGGCCAGGTCCTGCAGCTCGCGCATCCGGGCGTAGGCCATCTCGATCGTGTACACGGTGAAGTTCACTCCTGAAGATTCGAAAGCATTTCTTGGATGTTCTGAAAGATTTGCAGGGTCTGGGCCCTGCATGCCTTAGATTCTACACTTAAACTCGCGGTACTGCTGAACAATGGAAGGTTTCAGTCATATGGACGCGGTGGACAGGCAGCTCATCCAGGCCCTCAGAGAGAACGGCAGGGCCTCGTATGCCGAGCTGGGGCGGCTCGTGGGGCTCTCCGGGCCCAGCGTCACCGACCGGATCAACCGGCTGGAAACCGCCGGTGTCATCACCGGCTACCGCGCGACGGTCGCCTCCGCGTCGCTGGGACTCGGGGTCACCGCGCTCATCGGCATCTCGCTCTCCGACGCCGCCGACCACGAGGACGTGGCGCACCGGCTGAAGGACCTCGCCGAGATCGAGGACTGCTGGTTCATCGCGGGCGACGACTCGTACATGCTCAAGGTCCGGGTCGGTGACGTGGACGGCCTCGAGAAGACGATCCGTCGGCTCAGTGGTACGAAGGGGGTCTCCCGGACCCGTACCACGATCGTGCTCTCCACCAAGTGGGAGAACCGGGTCGGGGAACTGCCCGACGAGGCATAGGCGTACGGTTGGCTGCCGGAGTCTGTTACGTAGAGATATGGGAGGGGCACTGGTGGACGCGGGACTCAAGCGCGAGCTGGAGGAGAAGGTCCGGGCCGGCGAGCGGCTGACCCGCGAGGACGGGATCGCGCTCTACGAGTCCGACGACCTGGCCTGGCTCGGCGGGCTGGCCCACGAGGTGCGTACGAGGAAGAACGGCGACGTCGTCCACTTCAACGTCAACCGCCACCTCAACATGACCAACGTGTGCACCGCGTCCTGCGCGTACTGCTCGTTCCAGCGCAAGCCGGGCGAGAAGGACGCGTACACGATGCGCATCGAGGAGGCCGTCCGACTCGCCAAGGCGATGGAGAACGAGAACCTCACCGAGCTGCACATCGTCAACGGGCTGCACCCCACCCTGCCGTGGCGCTACTACCCCCGTTCGCTCAGCGCGCTCAAGGAAGCCCTGCCGAACGTGGGGCTCAAGGCGTTCACGGCGACGGAGATCCACCACTTCGAGACGATCTCGGGGCTCTCGGCGTCCGAGATCCTCGACGAGCTGATCGAGGCCGGCCTGGAGTCGCTGACCGGCGGTGGCGCGGAGATCTTCGACTGGGAGGTCCGTCAGCACATCGTCGACCACAACACCCACTGGGAGGACTGGTCGCGCATCCACCGTCTCGCGCACGAGAAGGGGCTCAAGACCCCGGCGACGATGCTGTACGGGCACATCGAGGAGCCCCGTCACCGCGTCGACCACGTGCTGCGGCTGCGGGAGATGCAGGACGAGACCGGCGGCTTCCAGGTCTTCATCCCGCTGCGCTACCAGCACGACTTCGTGGATATGAAGGACGGCAAGGTCCGCAACACGCTCCAGGCGCGGACGTCGATGGCGACCGGCGCGGAGGCGCTGAAGACCTTCGCGGTCTCGCGGCTGCTCTTCGACAACGTTCCCCACGTCAAGGTCTTCTGGGTGATGCACGGGGTGCAGACCGCGCAGCTCGCGCTCCAGCACGGCGCGGACGACATGGACGGCTCGGTCGTCGAGTACAAGATCACGCACGACGCGGACGACTACGGCACGCCGAGCAAGCTCGGCCGTGAGGACCTCCTGGACCTGATCCGGGACGCCGGCTTCCGGCCGGTGGAGCGCAACACCCGGTACGAGATCCTCCGCGAGTACCCGGGTCCGGACGCGGGCCGCCGCGAGTCGCCGCAGCCGATGCGCGTCTGAGACGGTCCGCTCTCCGATCCTGTTCCCGTTGCGTGAAAGCCCCGGCCCGCCGTCCCCGGCCGGGGCTTCCGCATGGCTGGCGCATGGGCCTTCTCGCGTGGTGGACACCGGTTGAGGGGCAGGTGTGTAATAGCTAATCTGCTGTTATGACACTTACGTTTGAGGTGGATCCCCCGTTCGACCGGGCCCTGCGGGACGGCATCACCGCGCTCTGGATCGACGTCACCAACGCGGGCGGAGCCGTCGGCTTCGTACCACCCGTCACCGCCGAGGAGGTCAGGCCCGAGCTGGTCAGGCACCTCGCAGGGATGGCGGAGGGCGGCACCCACCTGGTCGTCGGACGGGACGAGGACGGCGCCGTGGCCGCCACCGCCTTCCTCACGCACAACTCCCACCGGCTGATGCGGCACTGGATCGGGCTCTACACGGTGATGGTCCACCCCCGCCACCAGGGCAGGGGCTTCGGACGCGAACTGATGACCGCCTCGGCCGACGCCGCCCGCGCCATCGACGGCATCGACGCCATCCGGCTCACCTGCCGCGGCGGCACCGGGGCCGACCGCTTCTACACCTCCTGCGGATACCAGGAGGTGGGCCGCGTCCCGAACGCGATCAGGGTGTCCGAGAACGACTACCGCGACGACATCATCATGCTGCTCCCGCTCCTCCGGCAGGACAGCCCCTCCACGGGACGGCTCGTGGAAACCGGGAGCCCTGCGAACTGATCGAATTCGGGGCATGCTTCACTGGTCGGGCAGAACCGTGGAACCGCAGACCGCGCGACCGCAGGAACGTCGGACGTAGAGAGAAGGCCAGCCGTGTCCGCTGCCAAGCCGAGCGCAACGATCCGCTACACCGCGATGCGCCTGCTGATTTTCGTGGGCTGCTTCTTCGTCTCCGGTGTGGCCGTCCACTTCGGCGTGCTGCCCGCGGGACTCGGCGGATCCAACCTCGTCTGGGTCATCCTGCTCGGCCTGCTCCTCTCCGCGCCCCTCAGCTTCGTCCTCCTGCGCAAGCAGCGCGACGAGATGTCCGCCCAGCTCATCTCCACGGTCGACCGGACCAAGGCCAAGCTCGAGGCGAACCGTACGCGCGAGGACGGCGTCACCCAGTAAGCGCCGCGTAAGGTTCCTCACACCCCGCGGCCCCGTACGCACGAAGCCCCCCGGACCGGAGCACTCGCTCCAGTGCCGGGGTTTCGGCGTTTCCGGGCCGTACGCGACGCATTCGAGCCCGCCGGGCGAGCGCCGACGGCGACCGTGCCGCGCCCTTTCGTCAAAGCAGACCTTTGAGGTTCTCAAAGTACAAGTGTTAACGTGTTCGACATGAACGCAGCAGTGCGCCCCTTTCACACCATGAGCCCCCCGCTCGTGGCGCGCCTGCATGTCGATCTCTGCCGCTGTATGTCCGCGGTCTGTTGCCGCAACGTCTGAACCGGCATCATGCAGCGGCGCCGCCCCTGACGCGGGCGCCGCACCCCCGTCCCCGTTCGACCGCACGTAGGTACGTCCGTTTCCGTACGTCCCGATGCGCACATCAGGAGTGTGTCCGTGTCCGCGAATTCCGCGTCCCCCGCGACCGACGCCGGTAAGCCCACCGGCTCCGGTTTCCGCATACCCAAGGTCCCGTTCTGGGTCCAGATCGTCGCCGGTCTGGTCCTGGGTGTCCTGCTCGGCTGGCTCGCCCGCAGCCAGGACATCAGCTGGCTCTACACCACGCTCGACCAGGTCGGCAGCATCTTCGTCCAGCTGCTGAAGCTGGCCGTCGCGCCCCTCGTCTTCTTCGCGATCCTGGTGTCGATCACCAACCTGCGCAAGGTCAACAACGCCGCGAGGCTGGCGACCCGCACGCTGCTCTGGTTCATGATCACCTCGCTCATCGCGGTCGCCATCGGCCTCGCGATCGGTCTGGTCACCAACCCGGGCTCCGGCACCGGCCTCACCCCGAAGGACGGCGCCAAGCCCGAGCACGCCGGCTCCTGGATCGACTTCCTGACCGGCATCATCCCGACGGACGTCATCACGCCGTTCACCGAGCTGAACGTGCTGCAGATCGTCTTCATGGCCGCCGTCGCCGGTATCGCCGCGCTCCAGCTCGGCGACAAGGCCAAGCCCATCCTCTCCCTCAGCGAGTCGATCCTGGAGCTCCTCCAGAAGGCCCTGTGGTGGGTCATCCGCCTCGCCCCGCTCGGCACCGTCGGCCTCATCGGCTACGCGATCGCCGACTACGGCTGGGACCTGATCGGCAAGTACGCCACGTTCACCGCCGACGTCTACATCGGCTGCGCCCTGGTGATGTTCGGCGTCTACCCGCTGCTCCTCGCCACGGTCGCCAAGGTCAGCCCGCTGCAGTTCTTCAAGGGCGCCTGGCCCGCGATCCAGCTGGCCTTCGTCTCCCGCTCCTCCGTCGGCACGATGCCGGTCACCCAGAAGGTCACCGAGCGCCTCGGTGTCCCGAAGGAGTACGCCAGCTTCGCCGTCCCGTTCGGCGCCACGACGAAGATGGACGGCTGCGCCGCGATCTACCCGGCGCTGGCGGCGATCTTCATCGCGCAGATCTTCGACGTCCAGCTGGGCATCGGTGACTACATCCTGATCGCGTTCGTCTCGGTGATCGGCTCGGCCGCCACCGCCGGCCTCACCGGCGCCACGGTCATGCTGACGCTGACCCTGTCGACGCTGGGCCTGCCGCTGGAGGGCGTGGGTCTGCTGCTCGCCATCGACCCGATCCTGGACATGATGCGCACCGCCACGAACGTGGCGGGACAGGTTGTATCTCCGTTGATCGTGGCCGCACGCGAGGGAATCCTCGACCGCGACGCGTACAACTCAGCCGGTGCCTCGCCTCTTGAGGAGTTCGGGACCGAGCCCCAGATTTCCAAGGGGCGCGTGGAAGTCGCTGCCTGAGGCAGGACCGAACAGTCTCTGGTGCTCATGAAGAAGCCCTCTACCGAGCCTGCGCTCCGGTAGGGGGCTTCTTCGTGTCATGGGTCAGCGTGCGACCGGGTAATCCTGATCGAGTCCGGCTCCGGCGGCTTCCGGCGTCCCCGCCCGACACTGAACACCTCGACCTTCTCCACAACCATGCCAACGACCACCCTGCGACGTTCAAGGTTCTCGGCGGAGTCGTCGTTCCACACCGTCAGGGTGTCCATCACCCGGTGCGTCCGCCTGACAACCGCTGCAGACTCGCGTGAGCGGAGGGCTTGCACGGTGGTGCGAAGGTGGCCGAGGGCGTCGAAGTAGTCCTCGTCCTCCATGTTCCCGTCCTTCCACCGCTGACGCAGAACCCGGATTCGCTCCTCCAGCACCGCGATCGGCCTGGTCAGATCCTCAGCAGGTGCCTCCTGAGGTCGGGGCCGAAGCTCCTTCAAGGAAGCTTCGATCACCGCATTGAGTTGTTCCTCGATCCACGCGTACGAGCGGCTGACCTTCCCGCACCCCAACTCACCGTTGTGCCCCACCTGGCCTGAGTGGCAGAGCGTCCGCCGGAACGTACGGCCCTGGATGGTGGCCCACTGGACCCGCATGGTCGACCCGCAGTACCCGCACTTGAGGAAACCTGAGTACAAGTGCTTCCGCTTGCCCGAGCCTTGCGCGGACGGCGTTGCCCGACCGTCCAGCACGGCTTGGACGGTGGTCCACTCGGCGCGAGTGAGCGGGTGGGGGTAGACGCTGTCGCCGATGTCCTGACCCTTGTACGTGATGATCCCCCCGGTCCGCTCAGATCGGTACACCCGCTTGACCTTCTGAATGGACCACGCTGTTCCACCCGGCGATCGCGCACCCGCCCCGTTCCACAGACGGGCCACATCTCCGGGTGTCCGTGCCGGGGAGCCGACGAGCATGTCATAGCCGCGCCGGATCAGCTTCACCTCCTCGGGCACGATCCGTTGAAAGCCCGAATCCGGATCGAAACCGAAGACACGCGGACCCCCCGCGTGCGGTCTGCCCTCCTCGCGCCGCTGGAGCAACGAACTATTGATTCGCTCCGACATGCGCTCGGTCTCCTGCTGGGCCACCGCCCCCTTGATCGTCAGGATCATGCGGCCGCTGGCTGTTGCGGTGTCCTCGCCTTCCGTCGTCGCGAAGGAGAAACCGTGCTCTTTCTGCTCCTCGAGGAAGCTCGTCAGCTCGGTGATGCGTCGGGTCAGGCGGTCGATCGAGTACACGACGACGGCGTCCACCACCCCATCTCGAGCGTCGCGCAGCATCTCCGCGTAGGCGGGACGCTTTCGCTTGCTGGTGGTGGATGCGGATGTGTCGTTCTCCGGATAGACCTTGTGGACCTTCCATCCGAGCCTGGCGCACAACTCCCTGCACGCCGCCTCCTGGCGCAGGATTCCGAGCTCCTGACCTTTGCGGTCCTTACTGATACGGGCGTAGATCGCCACTCGCTGCGGCTTGGTCATGAAATCCTCCGACTGTCGTACCGCGCTGCACAACGTGTATGCATGCCTCGCGGTTACGCACGTGTCGACCAGATGCAGGTGCCGTTGATCTCCGCGGCGCGAGAGAAGAGAGCGCCCCCGGACCGACATCCGTGTCCAGGGCGCTTCTGTGTCCGCCGGGCGGTCACGGATGCTGCAGGACGACCTCGGGGTTGTCCGGCGACGGGCCGTCGAGGAGTGGCTGTTCCCGGCCCCGTAGGTGCAGATCGAGGAATGCCGCCACGTAGTCCCGGGTGATCCGTGTCGAGCGGTCGCCGGAGAGTGCGGCCGCGGGGTCGACCGGCAGGCCGAGCTGTTCGCCGAGTTCCGGGATGTCCGTGAACGTGAAATGGCCGGAGTCCTTGACGGTCAGCCACCGCTTCCAGCCGTCCAGGCGCTTCCAGCCCTTGTCCCAGGAGCCGTCCGCACCTCCGGGACGGTGGCCCGCGTCGGTGCCGAGCATCAGGAACGGGCGCTCGCCGATGCCCGCGCGGGGAACGCGTTCGAAGAAGGTGCCGTCCATGTTGATCCCCGCGTCGACGCGGGGATCGGCGAGCATCGTGGAGGCCGCGGCGCTGCCGCCGATGGAGTGGCCCGCGGCGGCGACCCGGCGTCGGTCGATCATCCGGGACTTGTCCCAGGCGGGGCGTGGACCGGTCAGCCGGTCGAGTACGAAGGTGAGGTCGTCGGCCCGTCCGGTGGAGACAGCCTTCAGCACCTTCCGCTCGGCCGCCTCGTCCGGTGCCGCCTCGACCGCGTCACATGCCGCGCACGTGAGCATGCGTCCGCCGGGGAAGGCCGTTCCGGTGGACTCGTAGGCGTGATCGACGCTCGCCACGACGTAGCCGCGGCTCGCGAGGTCCTCCGCGAGGGAGGTCAGGGTGGCGCGGGGGGTACCGAAGCCGGGGGAGAGCAGCACCAGCGGGAACCGGCCCCGGGCGGCCCGGGCATCGGTACGGGCATGGGTGAGGGTGGAGCTGACGACGGTGGCCGGCACGATGCCGTCCAGTCCCCGTTGTGCCAGGAACAGCCGGGCCTCTTCGGTGCTCATGTAGGGGGCGGGGCCGCTTTCACCGCCGGGCCGGGCGGGGTGGTGGACCGACACCACCAGTTCGCGGTTCCCGGCGTCGGGCACCCAGGGGTCGGTCCGGTCGTGGTCGGTGAGGTGGAGAACGTCGGCGCCGACGGCGTACTGGCCGGTAGGGCGGGGCAGTTCGAGCGTGGCGGCGGATGCGGCAGGGATGGGCGCGGGGCCGGATAAGGCGTGGGCGGTGACGGCGGGTGCGGCCGACAGCGCCAGGGCGGTGAGGGCGACGACGGCCGTTCGTCCAGGGAGTCTGAGCGTCATGTCGGGGACACTAGGCGGCGGGAGCGGACGACAGCATCGGACCCAGGTGTGATCCCGTGGGGGACCTGAGGTGTACGGGCGCCCGACGGGGTCGGTGGGCGACTACCGGTCATCGTGGCCGGGTCGCGCCCCTTCCGTACGACGGGGGCGGAACCCGCGCCGTACTCTTACCGAGGAGTAGCGCAGTGGGGGCGGGAGGGACGTCTGACGTGAGTGCAGTGAAGAGCAAACGGATGCCGCGCGCGGTCCGTGAGAAGCAGATGATGGATGCCGCGGTGCAGACCTTCGGGCAGCGCGGGTACCGGGCCGCTTCGATGGACGAGATCGCGGAGCTGGCCGGTGTGTCCAAGCCGTTGGTCTATCTGTATCTGAATTCCAAGGAAGAACTCTTCACCGCGTGTATCCGCCGTGAGGCAAAGGCGCTGGTGGAAGCGGTGCAGGCGGCGGTGGAGCCGGGGCTGCCGGCGGATCGCCAGCTGTGGGCGGGGCTGCGGGCGTTCTTCACGCACACCGCGGACAACCCGGACGGCTGGGCGGTCCTGCACCAGCAGGCGCGGTCGCAGGGGGAGCCGTTCGTCAGCGAGGTCAGTGTGCTGCGGGAGGAGATCGTTGCGTTCGTGACGGGTCTGATCGGGGCGGCGGCGCGCGAGGCGCACCATGATCCCGCGCTCCCCGACCGCGATGTGGCCGGGCTCGCACAGGCGCTCGTGGGGGCTGCGGAGGCGCTCGCGGGGTGGGCGAACGAGACTCCGGGTGTCTCGGCCAAGGAGGCGGCGGGCACCCTGATGAACTTCTCCTGGGCGGGCCTGGAGAACCTCATGCACGGCCGCGGGTGGCAGTCCCGCTAGCTGCCGTCCAGGGTCACGCGGCCGGTGAGGTGGACGCGGTGTGCACCGCGTACCTCGAAGGCGGCGCCGGCGGCCGCGTACGTGACGGTGGCCGGCAGCGGCAGGGGGGCTCTGAAGTCGGCCCGTACGGAACGGATCCGGCCCGGTTCGACGGCGTCGGCGCCCAGGCCGGTCCCGGCCTCGGCGAGGCACCGGGCGACGGTCCACATGCCGTGCGCGATGTGCCGGGGGAAGCCGAACAGCCGTGCCGTCAGCGGGTGCAGGTGAATGGGGTTCCGGTCACCCGACGCGGCACCGTACCTTCGGCCGAGGTCGCCGGGCAGTTGCCACTCGGCCACGGCGGGGAGGTCCTCGGTGACCGCCGCCGTTCGGGCGGCCGGTGCGGTGGTGGCGCCGGTGGTGTGCCGGGACAGGTATCCGCTGCGCGACTCCCACACCAGCTCGCCCGCCAGCCGCGCCTCCGTCACCATCGTGACCTCGGTGCCGCGGCGACGGTCCGTCAGGCCGGCCGCGTACGCGCTGAGTTCGAGCCGGTCCTCCGGGTGCAGGACGCGGTGCCGGGTGATGTCGATCCAGGTGTGGACGAGTCCCAGGACCGGCAGGGGGAAGGCCCGGCCCGTCATGACGCGCATGGCCAGGGGGAAGCCCAGGACGTGCGGATAGGTGAGCGGCAGTACTCCCGGCTCGGTGAACCCGCAGACCCTGCTGTACGAGGCGAGGGGGCCAGGTGCGCTGCGGGCCGGGGGGAGCGACGCCCGGCCGGTGGGGAGCGTGGCGCCGGGTCGTCCCGCCCGCTTGAACGGGGAGGTGACGGCCCCGCGCAGCAGGGACATGCTCAGACTGGACACGGTCTCAGGCTCCCAGCAGGCTCTGGCCGCATACCCGCACGATCTGGCCGTTGACGGCGCTCGAAGCGGGCTGGGCGAACCAGGCGGTCGTCTCGGCGACATCGACCGGAAGTCCGCCCTGGGAAAGGGAGTTCATCCGGCGGCCGGCCTCCCGGATGAGGAGCGGCACGGCGGCGGTCATCTTCGTCTCGATGAAGCCGGGGGCGACCGCGTTGACGGTGACGCCGTGGTCGGCGGCGGCGTGCGGGGCCAGGGAGCGGACGAGGCCGATGATGCCCGCCTTGCTGGCCGCGTAGTTGGTCTGGCCGTTGTTCCCGGCGATCCCGGCGATGGACGCGGTGGCGACGATCCTGCCGCCGCGGTTGACGGCGCCCGCCTTCAGGAGGGCGTCGGTGGTGCGCAGGACGCTGTCCAGGTTGACCTCGATCACCGAGGCCCAGCGCTCGGCCGGCATGTTGGCGAGCCTGCGGTCCCGGGTGATGCCCGCGTTGTGGACGAGGATGTCGAGACCCTCGGGTGCGGCTGCGGCGATCAGGTCGGCGGCGTCGGGGGCGGTGATGTCCAGCGGCAGGGCGGTGGCGCCGAGCCGGGCGGCGGTACGGGCAAGCTCCTCCTCGGCCTGCGGGATGTCCAGGCAGATCACCGTGGCGCCGTCCCTGGCCAGGACGGAGGCGACCGACGCTCCGATGCCGCGCGCCGCGCCGGTCACCAGCGCGGTGCGCCCGGACAGCGGCGCCGCCCAGTCGGCGACCGGGTCCGGGGCGGCGTCGGTGAGTTCGATGACCTGGCCGCTGATGTAGGCGGACCGGGGGGAGAGCAGGAAGCGGAGCGTGGATTCCGCCGACGCGGCGGCACCCGGCGGGATCCGTAGCAGCTGCGCGGTGGCGCCCTTGCCGATCTCCTTGCCGAGCGAGCGCACGAACCCTTCGAGTGCCTGCTGGGCGGCCGCCTGGTGGTGGTCGTCGGGGGACGGCGGGGTGCCGATGACGACGACGCGGCCTCCTGCGGCGAGCGAGCGTACGACGGGATGGAGTGCGGCGTGCACCTTTCCGAGTCCGGTGACCGTGGTGATCCCGGTCGCGTCCAGGACGATGCCCGCCGGGTGGCCGGTCTGTCCGGTGGCCTGCGGGCCGATCTTCGCGAGAATCGTGCTCAGCATGTCCGAGATCGCCGATTCACCCGCTGTGAGGTGCAGCAACGGCCCGACGAGTGTGGGATTCTCCAGCGTCCAGCGCCGCAGCCGCTGAGGCTGCGGCAGGCCGAGCCTGCGGGTCAGGAAGCGGCCGGGTGCTGTGCCGGTGAGGTGCAGATAGTGGTCGGCCATTGTCCAGACTCCTGCTCGGTCGTAGATTTACTCCGGAGTAAGGTTACTCTGGAGTCAGGAGTTGGTCGAGATGAGTTGGTCGAGTTGATCCCCCTGGCACTTCCGCAGCCGCGCAGGGTCGCGGTCATCGGCGGCAGCCGCATTCCGTTCGCACGCTCCGACGGCCCGTACGCGCAGGCCTCCAACCAGGAGATGCTCACCGCGGCACTGGACGGACTGGTCGAGCGGTTCGGCCTGCGGGGGCAGCAGGTCGGAGAGTTCGTCGCGGGGGCCGTCCTCAAGCACAGCCGGGACTTCAACCTGGCCCGCGAGACCGTCCTCGGCTCCGCGCTCGACCCGCGGACACCGGCGTACGACATCCAACAGGCGTGCGGAACGGGCCTGCAGGCCGTCGTCGCCGCCGCCAACAAGATCATGCTCGGGGCCGTCGACTCGGCGATCGCCGGCGGCGCCGACACCACGAGCGATGCGCCCCTCGGCGTCAACGACCAACTGCGCAGGCTGCTCCTGGAGGCCCGCCGCGCCACGTCGACGGGTGCCCGGATCAAGGCCCTGGCGGGCGTACGTCCCCGGCACCTCGTCCCGGACATCCCGCGCAACGAGGAACCCCGCACCGGACTCTCGATGGGCGAACATGCCGCGGTCACCGCTCTGAAGTGGGGTATCACCCGCGCCGATCAGGACCTGCTGGCGGCGACCAGCCACCAGCGGCTCGCCGCCGCGTACGAGCGGGGCTTCCTGGACGACCTCGTCGTCCCGTACCGCGGTCTGGAGCGTGACCAGAACCTGCGCCCCGGATCCACGGTCGAGAAACTCGCCACGCTGAAACCGGTGTTCGGAGCCGGGCACCCCGACGCGACGATGACCGCGGGCAATTCGACGCCGCTCACCGACGGTGCGGCCACCGTGCTGCTGGCGAGCGAGGAGTGGGCGCAGGCGCACGGCCTGGAGCCACTCGCGTACCTGTCGCTGTACGAGACCGCGGCCGTCGACTACGTGAGCGGCGAGGACGGACTGCTGATGGCGCCCGCGTACGCCGTACCGCGCATGCTGGAGCGCGCCGGGCTCACCTTCGACGACTTCGACCTCTTCGAGATCCACGAGGCCTTCGCCTCCCAGGTCCTTGCCACGCTCGCCTCCTGGGAGAAGCAGGGGCTGCCGGCGATCGACCGCGACAAGCTCAACGTGGCGGGATCGTCCCTGGCCACGGGGCATCCGTTCGCCGCGACCGGCGCGAGGATCGTCGCGACCCTGGCCGGACTCCTCGCGGAACGGGGCGCTCCGGGACGGGGCCTGATCTCGGTCTGCGCCGCGGGCGGCCAGGGAGTCACCGCCGTTCTGGAACGCCCCTGACCCCGCCGGCCGGGACCGGGCGCCGACCCGCCCGACGCACCCCGCATCTGCCACCGCACGACCCCGCGCACCCCACAGCCCGCACCGGCACCGGACCCACGGACGAGCCCGGTGCCGCACCCCACGCCGAGGAGCCGCTCGTGTCCACGTCAGCCGCTGCCGCCGCACCCGCGGCCCCCACCGTGCCCGTTCTGGTCGAGCCCACGAAGGTCAGAGACGCCGACGGCACGGTACGGGAGGTCTCCGTACCCCTGTTCGCGCCGACCGTGCGGCGCGGATCGCTCGCGGACATCCCCTTCGACAACGCCCGCGAGGCGTCGTCCGAGGCCGTGATCAGCCGCAAGCAGTCCGACAGCACCTGGCAGGACGTGACGGCCGCGGAGTTCGCCGAGGAGGTGCAGGCGGTCGCCAAGGGCCTCGTCGCCGAAGGCCTCAAGGCCGGTGACCGGGTCGCGATCATGGCCCGTACGACCTACGAATGGACGCTGCTCGACTTCGCCGCCTGGGCGGCCGGGCTGGTCACCGTGCCCGTCTATCCCACCTCGTCCGCCTTCCAGACCCGCTGGATACTCCAGGACTCCGGCGCCGTGGCCTGCGCCGTGGAGACGAAGGAACAGGGCCGGCTGGTCAGCCAGGAGCGGCAGCAGCTCGGCGATCTCGCCCACCTCTGGCAGTTCGACACCGGTGCCATCGGCCGCCTGAAGTCGCTGGGCAGGCAGATTCCCGACGCGGAGGTCGCCGCACGGCGTTCGGCCCTGGGGCCGGACAGCCCCGCCACCCTCATCTACACCTCGGGCACCACGGGCCTGCCCAAGGGCTGCGTCCTGACCCACGGCAACTTCTTCGCCGAGGTCGACAACGCGATCGAGCTGTTGCACCCGGTCTTCAAGTCCGTCTCCAAGTACCCCGCCTCCACCCTTCTCTTCCTGCCCCTCTCCCATGTCTTCGGCCGGATGGTGGCGGTCGGCTGCCTGCGCGCCCGGGTCCGGCTCGGCCACGCGCCCTCGATCCAGACCGAGGACCTGCTGGCGGACCTGGCGGGCTTCAAGCCCTCGTTCCTGCTGGCGATCCCGTACGTGCTGGAGAAGGTCTTCAACACCGGCCGGGCCACCGCCGAGAAGATGGGCCGCGCCTCGTCCTTCGACCGTGCGGCCCGCATCGCCCAGCGCTACGGCGAGGCGGTCGAGGCCGCCGAACACGGCACGGGCCCCGGCCCGGGACCGGGCCTGCGCCTCGCCCGGGCCCTGTACGACCCGCTGGTCTACCGCCGCATCCGGGCCGCGCTCGGCGGCCACGTCCGGTACGCGATCTGCGGCGGCTCCCCGTTGGGGCACAGGCTCGCCGCGTTCTACGCGGGCGCGGGCATCGAGATCTTCGAGGGCTACGGCCTCACCGAGACCACCGCGGCCGCCACCGTCACCCCGCCCCTCAAGCCCCGCCTGGGCACGGTGGGCTGGCCGCTGCCCGGTACCGCCGTACGGATCGCGGACGACGGGGAGGTACTCCTCGGCGGCGGCCAGGTCTTCCAGGGTTACTGGGACGCCGAGCGCGGCGAGGCCGTCCCGTATCTGGAGGAGGGCAACTGGTTCCCGACCGGTGACCTCGGCGCACTGGACGAGGACGGCTACCTCACGATCACCGGCCGCAAAAAGGACATCATCATCACGTCCGGCGGCAAGAACGTCATTCCGGCTCCGCTGGAGGACTGGCTGCGCGCCCATCCGCTGGTCGGCCAGTGTCTGGTGGTCGGCGACAACCGTCCGTTCGTCACGGCACTGATCACCCTGGAGCCGGACGGGCTCGCGCACTGGCGCCGGATGCGCAAGAAGGTCGACGTGCCGATGCGTGAACTCGTCGACGACGAGGAGCTGCGCGCGGCGCTGCAGCGCGCGGTCGACGAGGCCAACCGGCTCGTCTCGCGTGCCGAGTCGATCCGCAAGTTCACGGTCCTGCCGAGGGACTTCACCGAGGAGAGCGGCCACCTCACCCCGTCCCTGAAGCTGAAGCGGGACGCGATCACCCGTGACTTCGATGCGGAGATCGAGGACCTGTACCGCAGGTAGATGCCGGTCAACGCGTGTGAGGGCGGCCCCGGTTGGGGTCGCCCTGGCTTCCGTGCCGGGCCGGCACGGCCGAAGCGGTCACCCGCCACCGCGTCTCAGGCGGCGCGCCAGTAGCCCAGTGCGTTCACCCGGTCCTTGGCGAGGCCGAGCTCCTTGCGGGCGTACGAGGACAGGGCCCGGGTCGTCGCCGTGTCGCAGGCGATCCAGAGGTAGGCGTCCGAGGCGTCGTCGCCGAGCAGGTCCGGCAGGGCGGCTTTCACCTCGGCGACCAGGTGCTTGCCCGCGTCGCGCCGCGGGACCGTGTGCAGGGTGTGGCGGGCCGGGTCCAGGCGCAGGGGGAGCTTCTCGTCGGCGGCGTGCGCGTTCTCGAACCAGATCGTCGCCGGTGTCTCCGGGACCGCGTCCAGCAGGGAGTTGACCGCGGGCAGCGAGGCGGCGTCGCCGATCACGAAGAGCCGGGCGGGCCGCGGTTCGGGCAGGGTGAAGCCGGTGCCCTGAAGGGTGGCGTCGACCGTGTCGCCCGGCTGGACGGTCCGGGCCCAGGTGCTCGCGGCCCCGTCGTGGAGGGCGAACTCCAGGCTGAACGTCCCGGCCTCCCGGTCGGGGTCGACGAGGGTGTAGGCGCGCTGGTGGGGTCTGCCGTCGTGCTCGAACCAGATCCTGACCCACATCGTCGGGTGCGCGCCGCCCGTCGCTTCGAGCAGGCCGCCGTCGGTCAGGTGCACCCGCCGGAAGTTCTCGGTGACCTGTTCGGTCCCGGTGACGGTGAACGTGAAGTCACGCCCCCGGAAAAGCTTGAGGACGACGCCCTCCCAGCCATGACCCACGACCGTGCCCCTCTCACCCGAAGAATAATTGAGGTTAGGCTAACCTAAATTATCGGCTCCGGGGAGTGGTGCCGCACCGAGAGGGGCGGTCGCGGAAGCGGGCTAACGGCCCAGGAACACCGGGTTGGTGAGCGCCGCCAGTGCTCCCGGCAGCCCCGGCACCGATGCCGGGTGCCGCACCTCGGCCCGTACGTAGGCCGCGTACGAGGGAGTGGTGCGCCATTCGACCGTGCCCGACCCGGATTCCGGCAGCGCGGCCGTGAACAGCGTGCCCTGGTCCGTGACGATGTGCGCCGTGCACCCCAGCGCACCGGTGACCTCCAGCCGTACGGTGACGGGCGCGTCGTCCTCGGCCGGCAGCCGCTCACCGATCCCGGCATGCAGACCGCGCCCGCCCGACACGCCGAACGCGAGTGAGACGGCGGACGACTCGGCGATGTACGAGCGGCCCGCCCGGATGCCCGCGGTGATCGCCTTCCGCGACAGCTCGTCGGCCAGGACGACGGTCTGCGGCAGGCCGACCTTGTCCGGCTCGCGGTGGGCGTCGCTGTTGCCCATGGCCGGGATCCACGGCTTCGACGCGCGGACGGCCGCGACGAGGGAGTTGTCCCACTCGGCGAGCGCGATCTCGTCCTCCGGCGTGTACGGGCCGTTCCACACCTCCACCGCGTCCGCCTCGCCGAAGCCGAACTTCCAGTGGCAGCCGATGCAGGTGGCGTGCGGATGCGCGGGCACGACCAGGCCGCCGGCCCGTCGCACGGCCTTCGCGAAGTGCCCGAAGCGGTTGTCGCGCGCCCGGTAGCGCCAGTCGACGAACGTGCCCGGGTCGGTGGCGAGCGCCACGACGTGCCCGTTGCGGGTGGTGACCTCCTCGCCCGTCAGGATCAGCAGGTCGTCACCCCACAGCCCCTGCCAGGCGCTGTGCGCGGAGTGGGTGTTGTGCTCGCTGCTGTTGATGAAGTCGAGCCCGGCGGCACGCGCGGCGGCAGCGATGTCCGCCGGGGTACGCCTGCCGTCGGAGTGGACGGAGTGCAGATGGCAGTCGCCCCGGTACCAGGCCCTGCCGCGCCCCTTCGCGCGCTCGGGCGGGTAGACGGGCTCGGGGGTGGTGCCGGTGGGCCCGAAGGTCAGGGTGACGGTCACCTCGTACGGGAGGCCCTCCGGGGCGACGGTGTACGGGCCCAGTGCGATGTGCCAGGTCCCGGCCCGTACCGGCCCCGGGATGTAGCCGGGTGTCGCTTCCTCGGCCCGGATGAAGAAGCTGCCGCGCGCCCCGCCGGACCATCCGCGGAAGCCGCGCCCGCCCAGCTCGGTGCCGCGCTCGTCGAAGATCCCGATGTCGAGGGCGTTGCCCTGGGTGCCGGCCGGTACGGGCGTCTTCACGTACGTGTACGAGACGGCGATCTCCCGTACCCCGCGCGGCACTTCGACGGGGAGGTGGACGAAGTCGGGGCATCCGGCGGGCAGGGTGCCGCGCACGGTCCGCACCGCCGTGACCGGGCCGTCCCCGTTCGCGTCCCCGTTCGCGTTCCCGGGCGCGGGCGTGGGGGCTGCGTCGGCGAAGCTCACAGGGCCCAACGTTAGAGCGGTGGCGGCAGTCCCGA
This sequence comes from Streptomyces sp. NPDC059499, assembly GCF_042749285.1. NCBI lineage: Bacteria > Bacillati > Actinomycetota > Actinomycetes > Kitasatosporales > Streptomycetaceae > Streptomyces > Streptomyces sp. NPDC059499. The sequence continues at coordinate 289,865 of NZ_JBHYTT010000005.1, read as the reverse complement.
CGAGAAGGCCGCGCCTGGCTATCGATCCGGTCATACGAGTGGCTCCCCAGGGTGTCGTGAGTGACGAGGGTGACGTACTCGAACTCTCGTATGAGGCCGTGAACTCCGGGGAAACGCAAGAGGGGGAACGGCCTTCGCGAAGCCGCACGACCCGGGGTGCGACCGGAAGCGCCGCTTCGCGCACCCGACGGCACGCGACCGCATACCTTGGTGCCGTCACCGGACGACGACGGAGGTGTCCGCGCATGCGGATCGCGACAACGATCTTCCTCACCGACGAGACGATCACGCCCGTACGGCTCGCGCGGGAGCTGGAGCAGCGCGGGTTCGCCGGGCTGTACCTGCCCGAACACACGCACATCCCGGTGAGCAGGGACACCCCGTACCCGGCGGGCGGCGAGCTCCCGCCCGAGTACGGCCGCACCCTCGACCCGTTCGTCGCCCTGGGCCAGGCGGCGGCGGTCACGGAGCGCCTGTCCCTCGGCACCGGCATCACCCTGATCGCCCAGCACGACCCGATCGTCCTGGCGAAGCAGGCGGCGACGCTCGACCACCTCTCCGATGGCAGGTTCACGCTCGGCATCGGCTTCGGCTGGAATGTGGAGGAGGCCGCGGACCACGGGGTCGCCTGGTCGACACGGCGGGCGCTGGCGAGCGACCGGATGGCGCTGATGCGCGCCCTGTGGGCCGACGAACCGACGGCGTACGAAGGGGAGTTCGCGTCGGTGAGGGCGAGCCACGCGTATCCGAAACCGGTACGGAAGCCGCGCGGCCCGGTGAACGGCCCGCGCACCCTGATCGGCGGCGCGGCGGGACCGAAACTGTTCGCGCAGATCGCCGGCGACGCGGACGGCTGGCTGCCGATCGGCGGGCGCGGCCTCTCGGAGTCCGTACCGCAGCTGCGCGCGGCGTGGGAGTCGGCCGGACGCGATCCGAAGCAGCTCCAGGTGGTGCCGTACGCGGTGGTGCCCAGCCCGGGGAAGCTGGCGCACTACGCGGACCTGGGCGTCGAGGAGGTCGTGCTGCAGCTGCCACCGGCGGGGGAGGCGGAGGTTCTGCGGGCACTGGACGCGTACGCCGCGTATCTCTGACGGCCCGACAGCCGAGCAGCCGGGAGGCCGGGTAGCCGGGCGATCAGGTGGCCGGGATCGTCCGGTGGCGATCTTCGGATGCAACCACCGACGCTAAAGTTGCATCTTTCACCAACGGACATCGATGGTGCGGCCCGTGTGCGTGTGTGCTCGGCTGCCGGGGAGCGGGAGCACGATGAACAGGCCGTTGCGGCACATAGCCATCTTCTGCGGGCTGCTGATGCTCGCCCTGCTGATCCGGACCAACTGGCTGCAGTTCGCCAAGAGCGAGGAGCTCGCCACCCACGAGCACAACCGCCGGGTCAAGATCACCCAGTTCGCGACTCCGCGGGGCGACATCATCGTGAACGGCGAGGCGATCACGGGCTCGAAGGAGGTCTCCGGGACCGACTTCAAGTACCAGCGCACCTTCAAGGACGGTGCGATGTACGCCCCGGTCACCGGCTACGCCTCCCAGGCACAGGGCATGTCCCTGCTGGAGAAGACGTACGACAGCGTGCTCAGCGGCCAGGACGAGCGCTTCGCCTTCTCGAACGCCAAGGACATCCTCACGGGCGAGGAGCGGCGCGGCGGTGATGTGATCACGACCATCGACCCGAAGGCGCAGAAGGCCGCGTACAAGGGCCTCACCGACCTCGACGCGCGGGGTGCGGTCGTCGCTCTCGACCCGGCGACGGGCAAGGTGCTCGCCCTGGTCTCGACCCCCTCGTACGATCCCTCGGTCTTCGCCGGCAACTCCTTCAAGGAGGGCGACACGTTCCAGTCGCTCGTCGACGCCAAGAGCAAGCCGCTGGCCAACCGCCCGCTGCGCGAGACCTTCCCGCCCGGCTCCACGTTCAAGATCCTCACGGCCGCGGCCGCCCTGGAGCACGGCGTCGTCACGGACGTGGACGCGGCGACCGACGCGGCTTCCCCGTACAAGCTTCCGCTCTCCTCGAACACGATCAGCAGCGAGGCGGGCGACCGTACCTGCAACAAGGCCTCGTTCAAGACGGCCATGCAGTTCTCCTGCAACAACGTCTTCCTCGACGCCGCTTCCGAACTGGGCGACGACAGGATGCGGGAGACGGCGGAGAAGTTCGGCTTCAACTCCGACGTCTACTCCGAGGACTTCGGCGACATGCTCGCCACGAAGAGCCTCTACCCCGCGGAGCTCGACAAGCCGGGCACGGCCCTGACCGGCATGGGCCAGGGCAGCCTGACCAGCACCCCGATGCAGATGGCGATGGTGACCGCCGCCCTCGCCAACGACGGCAAGCTGATGCAGCCGTACATCGTCGACGAACTGCGCGGCCCGGACGTGTCCACGCTGGAGAAGCACGAGCCGAAGCTCAAGAGCCAGGCGGTCTCCGAGGACACGGCGAAGAAGGTCCAGGAGATGATGGAGTTCACCGCCCGTGAGGGCAGCGCGAAGCGCGCGCTGATCGACGGTGTGACGGTGGGCGGCAAGACCGGTACGGCGCAGCGCGGTGACGATGTGACCAAGGAGGTGCCGTACGGCTGGTTCGTCTCGTACGGCAAGAAGCCCGACGGCCAGTCGGTGGCGGTCGCCGTCTTCATCGACCCGACGGCGATGGACATCTCCCGCGAGGACATCTCGGGCGGCGGCCTGGGCGGCCCGATCGCGCGGGACGTGATGAAGGCGGTCCTCGGCAAGTAGACCGGACCCTTCGGCCCCCGCCCGGCACGTCGCCGGGCGGGGGCCGACGTCATCCGGCGGACCGGTCCGGCAGCGTGGGGGCCGTGGTGGGCGGGTCCGGCAGGGCGGCGGGGCCCGAGCCGTTGTCGGCCTCGGCGCCACCGCCCGCCAGCCGCAGTGTCAGGGCGGTCAGGAGGCCGGCCACCAGCCCCCAGGTCAGGGCGGCCGGGACGCCGCCGCCGAGGCCGCCGGACAACTGCACCAGCCCCCAGCGCATGCCCGAGTCCGCACCGGTCAGCGCCATCTGCAGCAGTTGTCTCGCCAGCAGTCCGATCACGGTCGCGCAGACCGCGCCGACCGCCATCGCCGGAACGGTGGCGGGGGCGAGCAGCACGGGAAGCTTCCGAAGCGCCCACCACACCACGGCGAGCAGCAGCGCGTCCGCGACGCGGTACAGGAACCAGTCGCCGAGCGGGGCGCCCGCCGGGCCCGCCCAGCCGCCGAGCAGCAGCCAGGTGCGGAGGAACTCGCCCGGTTCGGCGAGCAGCCGACCGGACAGGGAGACCGTCTGGACGGCCGCGGCGACGGGCTGGTACGAGAGGACCAGCAGGGACAGCGCGACCACGGCGGTGCCGACGGTGGCGGCCAGGCGGGCAGCGCGGGCCGGAACCTGCCTCAACGGCAGCGGTCCGGCGCCCTTGGTGGTGATCCGTGCCGCGAGCACGGTCCCCGCCGCCGCGACGAGCGCGGCCAGCACCGTGATCTGCTGCCCGTACGAGCTCGAGGAAGCCAGCTGGGGCAGGAAGCGGTAACTGCCGTGCCCCCGCGAGGCGATCGACCACGGTGCGGAGACGGTCGCCGCCAGCATTCCGGCCACCAGGCCCCAGGCCCACACCGCGAGGAACGCGGCCGTCGTCCGGCCGCGCACCGGGGGCAGCCTGCGGACGAGGAGCAGCGCCCCGGGAACGAAGACGGCGAGGAGGGCGCCGAACCGTATCTGCATGGAGGTCGTGTACAGCGAGAGGTAGCGGCTGCCGTCGGTACCGGCCGCGTCCCCGGTCCCACCTGACACCCCGATGCCGAACCGGAGCGAGTCCGGAGCGTCGTACGACCAGGGGGCGAGCCAGTGTTCGAGTTCGGCGGCCGCCCGGCCGCCGAGCACCTCGGTGGTACCCGCCAGGTGCAGGGCGTTCACGCTCGCCCCCGCCCACCACAGGAGGGCTGTGAGCAGCAGCCCTCCGACCAGTGCCGGTACTGCTGCGCGCCGGTATGTCATGTACTGCCCCCGCCTTGATCGCACACCCCGTCAATCCCCTGGCGGGTTGGAGGTTACGGGGTGGTGATCACGCGGTGATCACGGCCGGTGAGGGCTTGGACCGCGGGCTGTCCCGCGTCCTCGGCACGTGGCGGGGCCGGCCGCTCAGGCTCCGCTCACGGGACCGAGCGGAGGCCGGTTCCGATGCGGGGCGCCGTGCCGGACGGTGCCGCGTTCACGAGTGCCGGCAGGTCCGTCAGCGCGTTGACGCACCAGTCGGCCGTCTCCGTCACGTCGGGGTGGTCCGCCCACCAGTGCCCGTACGCGCCCCGGCGGATGTGCGCCGCCCGCAGGCCCGCGGCCTTGGCCGGGAACAGGTCTTCGGCCGGGTGGTCGCCGACGTACAGGGTGGCGTGCGGGGCCGCTTCCGAGACCTCCAGTACGCGCTCGAAGAACTCCCGGTCCGGTTTGGCCGCACCCCATTCCTCCGATGTGACGACCAGGTCCGCGGGAAGGTCCAGGGCGCGCAGCAGCTCCCCGGCCCGGACGCTCCGGTTCCCGGCGATCACGATCCGTAGGCCGAGCGCGCGCAGTTCCGCCAGGGCCGGGCGGACGTCGGGGTAGAGGTCCGTCTCGTCCAGGTGCTCGCCGCGGCCGGCTGCCGCGCGGGCGTGGTAGGCCTCGGTGACATCCATGTCGGGGCGCAGGATGCGCAGCGCGTCCGAACTGTCGCGGCCCTGCACGACCGCGGCGCCGACCAGTGCGCTGACGGTGTGCGGCGGGACGCCGAGCCAGTTGGCCCAGGAGGCCCAGTGGCGGTCGTCGCGGACGAGGGTTTCGCCGATGTCGAAGACGATCGTTTCCATCACCGGACCGACCCTACGGGGCAAGTACGGCATAACGGTCAAGGCGCCAGGAGGGGCCGGACGGTTGCTGCGGACCGAGGCCCTGATCCGGGCGGGGTACGTCGCTCGTATGCTCGGTTCATGACCGATCCCCAGCTCGGACGCCCGACCACCAACGCCATGCGGCGCGCCCTCCGCCGCGCCCGCGACGGAGTCGCCCTCGACATGGCCGAGGCCGCCGTACTGCTCCAGGCGCGGGGGGACGACCTCACGGATCTCGCCGCGTCGGCGGCCCGGGTGAGGGACGCGGGGCTCGACGCCGCGGGCCGCCCGGGAGTGATCACGTACTCCCGCAAGGTCTTCATCCCGCTGACCCGGCTCTGCCGCGACACCTGCCACTACTGCACCTTCGTCACCGTGCCCGGCAAGCTCAAGCGCGCCGGCCACGGGATGTTCCTGTCGCCGGACGAGGTTCTCGACATCGCCCGCAAGGGTGCCGAAATGGGCTGCAAGGAAGCACTGTTCACGCTCGGGGACCGGCCGGAGGACCGCTGGCCCGAGGCGCGGGAGTGGCTGGAGGCCGAGGGGTACGACGACACCCTGGCCTACGTCCGCGCCATGGCGATCCGGGTGCTGGAGGAGACGGGGCTGCTGCCGCACCTCAACCCCGGGGTGCTGACCTGGACCGATCTGCAGCGGCTCAAGCCCGTCGCGCCGTCCATGGGCATGATGCTGGAGACGACGGCGACCCGGCTGTGGTCCGAGAAGGGCGGCCCGCACCACGGGTCCCCGGACAAGGAGCCGGCCGTCCGGCTGCGGGTACTGGAGGACGCCGGACGCTCCAACGTCCCGTTCACCACCGGCATCCTGATCGGGATCGGCGAGTCGTACGAGGAGCGCGCCGACTCCCTGTTCGAGCTGCGCAGGACGGCCCGCGCCTATCACGGCATCCAGGAAGTCATCGTCCAGAACTTCCGCGCGAAGCCGGACACCGCGATGCGCGGGATGCCGGACGCGGAACTGGAGGAGCTGGCCGCGGCGATCGCCGTCGCCCGCCACATCCTGGGCCCCTCCGCCCGCATCCAGGCCCCGCCGAACCTCGTCGACGCCGAGTACGCCCTGCTGATCGGCGCGGGCATCGACGACTGGGGCGGCGTGTCACCGCTCACGCCCGACCATGTGAACCCGGAGCGGCCCTGGCCGCACATCGACGAACTCGCCGCCCGTACCGCCGAGTCCGGATTTCAATTGCGTGAACGTCTCACGATCTACCCGGAGTTCATCCAGCGGGGCGAGCCCTGGCTCGACCCCCGCCTCGTCCCGCACGTACGGGCGCTCGCCGACCCCGAGACCGGGCTGGCGAAGGAAGGGGTGATTCCCGCCGGGCTGCCCTGGCAGGAGCCCGACGAGGGCTTCAACGCCTCCGGCCGCACCGACCTGCACCGCACCATCGACACCGAGGGCCGCACCGGCGACCGGCGTGACGACTTCGACGAGGTGTACGGGGACTGGGAGGCGCTCCGGGAGGCCGCCGCCCCCGGCATGGTCCCGTCCCGCATCGACGCCGACGTGCGCCAGGCGCTCGGCCAGGCCGCCGACGACCCGACGAAGCTCACCGACGACCAGGCGCTCGCCCTGCTCCACGCGGACGGGCCGGCGCTGGACGAGCTGTGCCGGATCGCGGACACGCTGCGCCGTGACGTGGTCGGCGACGACGTCACGTACATCGTCACGAGGAACATCAACTTCACCAACGTCTGCTACACCGGCTGCCGTTTCTGCGCCTTCGCGCAGCGGCGTACGGACGCCGACGCGTACACCCTCTCCCTGGACCAGGTGGCCGACCGTGCCGCACAGGCCTGGGACGTCGGCGCGGTCGAGGTGTGCATGCAGGGCGGGATCCACCCGGACCTGCCGGGCACCGCGTACTTCGACATCGCGCGGGCCGTACGGGAGCGCGTCCCCGGTATGCACGTCCACGCGTTCTCGCCGATGGAGGTCGTGAACGGCGCGACCCGCACCGGCATGTCCATCCGCGACTGGCTGCTCGCGGCCAAGGAGGCCGGACTCGGCTCGATCCCCGGCACCGCGGCCGAGATCCTCGACGACGAGGTCCGCTGGATCCTCACCAAGGGCAAGCTGCCGACCGCCACCTGGCTGGACGTCATCAGGACCGCCCACGAGGTCGGGCTGCGGTCGTCCTCGACCATGATGTACGGGCACGTCGACCAGCCCAGGCACTGGCTCGGCCACCTCCGTACGCTCGCCCGCCTCCAGCAGGAGACCGGCGGGTTCACCGAGTTCGTGACGCTGCCCTTCATCCACACCAACGCCCCGGTCTACCTGGCCGGGATCGCCCGCCCCGGTCCCACCGACCGTGACAACCGGGCCGTCACGGCGATGGCCCGCCTGCTCCTCCACCCGCACATCACCAACATCCAGACCAGCTGGGTGAAGCTCGGCACCGAGGGCGCGGCCGAGATGCTGCGCTCGGGGGCCAACGACCTCGGCGGCACGCTGATGGAGGAGACCATCTCCCGGATGGCGGGCTCCGGTTACGGCTCGTACCGGTCCGTCCAGGACCTCGTCGCCATCGCCGACCTCGCGGGGCGGCCGGCGAAGCCGCGTACGACGCTGTACGGCGAGGTGCCCGAGGAGCGCGTCCGGGCCGCGGCGGCGTCGGACGGGCACCTGCCCGAACTTCTGCCGGTGCTGGAGGGCTGAGGCTCTGCCGGCCGGCGTACGGGCGTCACCGGTACCCCGTCGCGTCGGCCGGCCTGCCCGCGTCGACGACCTCGACCAGATAGCGCCAGCAGTCGGGGCGGGACCCGTCGAGGTCGGTGAAGCCGTACTCCCGGGCGAGCTGCCCGCTCGACAGCGACTGTCCGTTCCGGCGGGCGAGGCCGGCGTCACCGGCCAGGGCCGCGACCGCGCGCCCGACGTACGCCGGGCTCTCCGAGACGCAGAAATGCGGCACGTCGCCCAGCGCGTCGCGCCAGTTCTCCTCGGCCACGCCGAAGGTGTCGAGCATCATCTCCGAGCGGAGCCAGCCCGGGGTGAGGGCCACCGCCGTCCCGCCATGCGGTCCCAGCTCGTGGGCGAGCACGAACGCCGTACGCAGCACGCTGTTCTTGACCAGGTCGTAGAAGTAGGAGTTGCGGTAGTTCGCCGCGTTGTACTCGGCTGTCCCGTCGGTCATCTCGACCACGAGCCCGCCCGGCTGCCGCACCAGCAGGGGCAGCACGAAATGGCTGGTGATCGCGTGGGTCTCCACGCCCAGCCGGAGCAGGCGCAGTCCGTCGTCGAGGTCGTGTTCCCAGACCGGCTTGTCGAACGCGAACAGCCGCTCGCCGCCCCAGACATCGTTGACGAGCACGTCGATCCGCCCCTGTTCGGCGTCGATGCGCCCGGCCAGCGCACGGACCTGCTCGGGCACCAGGTGATCGGTCGGCACGGCGATGCCGGTTCCGCCCGCCGCGGTGACGAGCTCCGCGGTGTCCTCGATCGTCTCCGGCCTGTCGTACTCCGAGTGCCTCTCCCGAGTCGTGCGGCCGGTGACGTAGACGGTCGCACCTGCCGCGCCGAGCTGGACCGCGATGCCGCGCCCGGCGCCCCGGGTGGCCCCTGCGACCAGGGCGATCTTCCCTCGGAGCGGCGGTTCCGATGTGGTCGATGTGTCGGACATGAATCCCCTTGAGGTCCTGATCTGCCTGTACGGCCCGGTCCGGGTCCGTCGTCGACGGCCGGTGAAACCATGCTCGACGTGAAACCCGACGCCTTGTGTCCTGTTTCTTCGGTGTCCGGCATCACATCCGGGCGTGTCACATCCCGCCGGGCTGAATCCGTCACAGAGGTGCAGACATCAGCAACAGCGCAGGAGGACACGATGAACGCTCGACTGAACCTCTTCGGCAACCCGGACGTGGCCACGTTCCTGAAGCACATCAACTCGGCGGGAAAGGTGGTCGCGGACTCGCCGCTGCCGGCCACGACGCAGGAACTGGTGAAGATCCGCGCCAGCCAGATCAACGGCTGCGGGTTCTGCACCGACATGCACACCAAGGACGCGGCGCACGCGGGGGAGACCCCGACGCGGCTCCACCTCGTCGCGGCGTGGCGGGAGGCCACGGTGTTCACCGACGCCGAGCGCGCCGCCCTGGAGCTGGCGGAGCAGGGCACCCGCATCGCCGACGCGGCCGGAGGCGTCACGGACGAGGCATGGGCGAACGCCGCCAAGCACTACGACGAGGCGCAGCTCACCGCCCTGGTGTCCCTGGTCGCCGTCATCAACGCCTACAACCGCATCAACGTCATGGTCCAGCAGCCCGCCGGTGACTACCAGCCCGGGCAGTTCGGATAACCCGGACAGTGCGGCGCCGCCGGCCGGCGCCGCACTCTCCGCACATACCGTTCCGGCCCTGAACCAGCTCTTCCAGTTCGATTACAGTGCTTGCGCAGTCGCACGCCGGTGAACGGATGGGAAGGGGCACGGTGAGCACAGGGACCACAGCTGTCTGGGGCCGTGCGGAGCAGCAGGACTTCCGCAGCCGGGTGCGCGGGGCGCTGCTCGGAGGTGCCGTCGGCGACGCGCTCGGGGCGGGTGTCGCCGGGCTCACCCTGGAACAGATCCGTGCCGCCCACGGTGTCGACGGCGTCGTGGACTTCGTCCCCGCGCACGGCAGGCGCGGGGCAGTCACCGCCGTCACGCAGCTCACCCTCTTCACCGTCGACGGGCTGATACGCGCCCAGGTCCGACGTGACACCGGTGCCTGGCACCCGCCCACCGACGTGCACCGCGCGCATCTGCGCTGGGCGGCCACGCAGAGCGCCTGGGGACCCGACGAACGCCGCAAGGACAACGGATGGCTCGCCCGGGAGGAGTGGCTGTACACCCGCCGCGCACCCACCCGGGAGTGCCTCGTCGGTCTCGGCGACAGCACCATGGGCACGCTCGCCGTGCCCAAGAACCCCGCGGCCCGAGACTCGGCCGCCCTCACCCGCTCCGCGCCCTTCGGGCTGCTCGTGGGGTGGGAGTCGCATCTCGTCCTCCAACTGGCCGTCGAGTGCGCTGCCCAGACCCACGGCCATGCCACCGCCCAGCTGGCCGCCGGAGCCCTCGCCGTCCTGGTGCACGGCCTGGCGCGCGGCGAGACCCTGGACGGTTCGGTCCAGCACGCGCTCGCGCTGCTCGCCGACCGGCCGGGCAACGAGCAGGTCACGGAAGCCCTGCGGCAGGCCCTCGGATCCGTACGGCAGGGCATTCCCGGGCCCGCCCTCATCGAGGCGCTGGGCGACACGGACTCCGCGGAGGAGGTCCTCGCCGTGGCGCTGTACTGCGCGCTGGTCGGCGAGGACGTGCGGCACGGGCTGCGCCTCGCCGTGAACCACTCCGGGCCGTCCGCGGCCACCGGGGCCGTCTGCGGGGCCCTTCTCGGGGCGCTGCACGGCGAGACGGCGCTGCCGCCGGCCTGGCTGGCCGAACTCGAGGGGCGCTCGACCGTGCTGGAGCTCGCCGACGACTTCGCGATGGAGATGACGCAGGGGCCCGCCCTGCACAGTCCGACCGCTGTCGCTCCCGGCTGGCTGAGCCGCTACCCGCGGGACTGAGGGAAGCGGGAGGAAGCGCCGACAGCTGCGGGCGGACAGCAGTGGGCGGACGCCGCCGCGCCCGCCCACCGTTCGTGCGTCCCTGCCGGGACGACGGTCAGTCCTTCACAGCCTCCGGGACCGCCGTGCCGTCCGGACCCGTCTTCTGCGCCGGAACCGCGACTGCGCCGGCTTCGCCGTCCGGGCCCCCGCCATCCGTGTTGATCATCTCGATGAGCGCGTCGCGCTCAGGGGTGTCCTCGGGCTTGATGAACCCGATGACGATGTAGAGCACCAGTGAGATCGCCAGCGGCAGCGCCACCTGGTACTGCAGGGCGACGTCGGTCTTCACCGAGCCGTCGAAGTTGTAGTTGGTGAGGTAGAAGGCGAGCAGACCGGCTGCCCAGCTCGTGAGCGCCGCCGTCGGCCCCGACCTGCGGAACCTGCGCAGCAGGCCCAGCATGAACGGGATGGCGATCGGGCCCATCAGACCGGCGACCCACTTGATGACGACCGAGATGATGTCCTTGAACGTCGGCGAGTTGATCTGCGTCGCCAGCGCCATCGACAGGCCGAGGAAGGCGAGCGTGGACAGCCGCGCGGCCAGCAGACCGCTGCGATTGCTCCAGGTGCGGGCCGCCTTGGAGAAGACCGGCGCGATGTCCCGGGTGAAGACCGCCGAGATCGCGTTGGCGTCGGAGGAGCACATGGCCATCGTGTGCGAGAAGAAGCCGACGACGACCAGGCCGAGCAGACCGTGCGGCAGCAGCTGCTCGGTCATCAGGGCGTAACTGTCCGAGGCGTCGGGCTTCTTGGCCTCGACGAGCAGCGGTGCCACCCACATCGGGAAGAACAGGATGACCGGCCAGACCAGCCACAGGATCGCGGACAGACGTGCCGAACGGGTCGCGGAGCGTGCGGAGTCCGTGGCCATGTAGCGCTGGGCCTGGTTCCACATGCCGCCGTTGTACTCGAAGGTCTTGATGAACAGGTACGCCAGCAGGAAGGTCGTGGTGTACGGGCCGGCCGTCGGGTCGGTGTGCCCCTCGGGCAGCTTGTCCCAGACCGTCCACAGGGAGCTGAAGCCGCCCAGCTCGTTCATGACGATCACCAGCATGGCGATACCGGCGAACAGCTGGATGATGAACTGCCCGAGCTCGGTGAGCGCGTCGGCCCACAGTCCGCCGACCGTGCAGTAGACGGCCGTGATGGCGCCGGTGATGAAGATGCCCTGGGTCAGGGAGATACCCGTGAAGACCGAGAGCAGCGTGGCGATGGCCGCCCACTTGGCTCCGACGTCCACGATCTTCAGCAGCAGACCGGACCAGGCCAGGGCCTGCTGGGTCTGGACGTTGTAGCGGTTCTTCAGGTATTCGAGCGGCGATGCGACATGCAGCCGCGAGCGCAGCCGGTTGAGCCGCGGTGCGAAGAGCTTCGCGCCGATGCCGATGCCGATGGCGATCGGCAGCGACCAGGTCACGAAGGACGTGACACCGTACTGATACGCGATGCCGGCGTAGCCGGTGAACATCACCGCGCTGTAGCCGGACATGTGGTGCGAGATGCCCGACAGCCACCACGGCATCTTGCCGCCGGCCGTGAAGAAGTCGCTGACATTGTCCACGCGCTTGTGCGACCAGAGTCCGATCGCGACCATCACACCGAAGTATCCGATGAGCACGGCCCAGTCGAGACTGTTCATGTGCCCCCTCCAGGGGTCCGCCTTGTGAACGGGAACGCACTTCGTCAGTACGGCCGTTCAGCGGGGCCCCCGTGCGGGAACGGGGACTTTGGGGATTGAACCGCCTGTTCGGGTCCTCGGTCAAGGTTTTTCGTGATCAGGGATGTGAACGCGGATCAGTAAGGCGAACGATTTTACTCGTTCTTGACCTTGCGGGGCGTTGTAGTGAACGTGACAGCGGCCACACGATGAGCGGGCACTTCGTCAGGCTGTGCAGAGACAGGAACGAAGCAGGAGCGCAGAGAACGCAGAACGACCGCACGGGATGCGGGTCCCGTGCGGCCGGAGAAGGAGGAGAGCTGAAGAACCGGGGTCCGAAGCGCTGAAGGTCTTGCGTGTCGGAGGCCTTCGAGTGCTGACGTGCTTGACACCGATCGGCCGCGCGAACGTGGGGGCGGCCGAGATGTTCCAGCAGGTCGCGATGTGGAGCGGGTCGAGGCGTCGAGCGGGCCGAGCCCCCTCGGCCAGGACGGCGGACCAGTCGAGAGGGCTCCTGTCAGTGGTGCGCGGCGACCGGCGCAGGCGCCGGTCCGACGCCGGTCAGGCGCCGACGGCACCCTCTGCCACATCGCGCACGAATGCGTTCCACGCGCCGGGGACGAAGGTGAGCGAAGGGCCCTCGGGGGCCTTCGAGTCGCGTACGGCAATGGCCCGCGCGACGGGGGACTTGACCTCGACGCATGCTCCGTTGCCGCCGGAGTACGACGACTTTGTCCACATTTCCGTAGCACCCTGAAGAATAGCCATGTTCACTCCGGTTCAGAGAGTTGTGTGAGGGACACCAACTTCGTTCCTGTTGGCGTGATCGACGCTACTCGCCAACATCGCTGAGTGGCGCGGCCGTTCACTCGACCGGATGGCATATTCCATGCAGGTCTTCCGGGGTGAGGCGGTGGCGGTGTATATTCCCGCCGCCGCCTCCCTTACATCCCTGCATTTCTCGCAAATCAGACTTCATGGCCGTGTCTGATTTCGATGGGTCCCCGGCGGGGCCCCGATGGTTGTTCAGCCGGTGTACTCCTTGGCAATGCCGCTGATGAATTGGCGGGTCTGCTCCACATTCAGTGCCTGGGCCCGCAAATGCTCGTACATGACGCTGTATCGCTGCACGTCATTCGCTTTCTCCAGATACAGGTCGCTGGTGACGCCTTCGATGTACACCACGCTGGAGTCCGCGGCGTCCGGGAATTCCAGAATGGCGTACTGCCCGTTGATGCCCGGATGTGCTCCCATTTCGAACGGCAGCACCTGTACGGTCACGTGCGGGAGTTGAGACTGTTCGATGAGGTGCTCGAGCTGCTCGATCATCACCTGCTTGCCGCCGACCAGCCGGCGCAGCGCCGACTCGTCGATCACCGCCCACAGCCTCAGGGGGTGTTCGGGAGCGTTGATGCGGTCCTGGCGCCTGGCCCGGACGTTGACCCGCTTCTCGATGTCGGTCGGCGGCGCCTCGGGGAGCGCTCCGGTGATCAGCGCCTCTGCGTACTGCCTGGTCTGCAGCAGGCCGGGGACGACCTGGGGCTCGTACACCCGGAGCGATTCGGCGTCCGTCTCCAGGCCGATGTAGACGCTGTACGGGATGTCGCCGAACGCGTGCCACCAGCCCTGCTGGCGGGAGTCCTTGGCCATCTGCATGAGCGAGTCGACGATCCGGTGGTCCTCGACCTCGTACACGCCGCAGAGGTCCCGGACATCGCGCTGGCTGATCGAACGGCGGCCGTTCTCCAGGCGGCTGATCTTCGACTGGGAGACCAGCAGCCTCTCCGCGACCTCCTCGGCCGTCATGCCCTTGATCTCGCGAAGGCGGCGCAATTCCTGGCCCAACCGGCGTCGCCTGACGGTGGGATTGACGTTGGTCGGCACGGAAACGGCACCTCCGGCTATGCAGCTCTTGTAGCTGTGCGTATCTACTGCTCAGCAGATTGCCACCCCTGGCCGTGGGCGCGCTGGAAAACGGCCACACACAAGCGCGCGGGGCAGCCGGTGGATCCGGCTGCCCCGCGCGTGGTGCGGCTCCCGAACCGGGTCTGTGGGGACGTCGGTGCGGCGGTATTCGATTCTCCGCGAGATGCTCCGCGCGGTCAGTGCACGGAGGTGTGCGCCATGCTGCCGCGACGCGCTTGCGGCTGCAACGGCACGCCTGCCGCTTGCTGATTACGGCGCGGCTGTACGGCCACGCCGTTCTGGACGTCCATCACGGCATGCGCCACGAGGCCGCCCATCGGGTCGTGTCTGATCAGGTCCCGGAGCCGGGAGCGCGAAGAGCGCCCCTCGTTCCCGGGGTACAGGTGCTTGCCGAGTCCGACCGCATGGGCCAGCGCGGCGAGCGCCGCGGTCCGCGGGTCCGGCGGTACGCCGGTGCGGATCGCACTGTCCAGCCGGTTTCTGATGTCCCGGCTTATTGCCGTGTCCGTCGCCTGGTAGCGAGTCGTCGGCAGCACTCCGCACATCTGGCCCGCCACGGCATGCACCATGCCGCACCGCTCCAGATGAGCGAGGTAGATCTGGCGAAGCCCCAGTCGGGGTCCGCCGATCCAGTGGACGGCCCGGACCGGGCTGCCGCGACGGCGCAGCAGTTCCAGTGCGGAGTCCAGAGTCGGATCTCCTGTCGGCCGTGGCATCACCACGGCGATACGATCCCCGTCAGGGGCTATCCGTCCTGCCAGAGCCAGCTCTACTAGCTGTGCCCCGGCCAGGCCGAGGTCGAGCGACTGCGGCTGCGCTGTGGTACCCGTGGTCGGGTCCAGAGCGAGCAACAGAAGCTCCTCCGGAATTGTTCTGCGGCTCCTGCCCATCCATGCCTCCCCGCGTGGATGAATGACAGGGTGACCCCTCTCACATTGGTCTGTCGAGGGCGCCTGGGTGCTTTGTGAGGGAACCGTTAGGTATGTCGTTCTCGTCTAGCGGCCCAGCCAAGGGTTCACACAGGACACTGGTAGATGGTTCGGACAGTGCGGGCATGTCCCCGCGGCGCATGGAGGAGGCATCGGTGGCGGGCGAGTCCCCCGACAATTCGGAGCAGCGGAAGTCGTCGGGGACGGCTGAGGGACGCGATCCGCGTCTCGCCGTGTTCCGCGAACCGGACGCTCCGGCGGAGACCGGGAGTACGACGGACACCGCGACGGACACCGCGACAGCGGTCTTCCGTGCGCCGTTTTCCGCGGACGCTGCCGACGATCCGGCCGATGCGTCCGGCGGTGCGTCCGGCGATGTGTCTGCGGACGCGTCTGCGGCTGCTCCGGCAGTTACCGAAAGCGAGACGGACGCGGCCGGAACGGATGCTCAGGACTCCGACGGCTCCGACTCCGGGGCCGCAGAGGGCTCAGCGGGCTCTGTGGAGGGCGTGAAGGCCCCTGTGGAGGACTCCGAGCCCCGCGAGGCGGTCGAGGAGGCTGGCGGGCCGGACGGGGCGTCTGTGCCCTCCGGGACGGACGAGGCCGCTGCTGCCGAGATCGAACCCACGCCTGAGGGTTCCGACACCGACGCCGACGCCGACGCCGGGTCCTCGGACGACGAGGGCTCCGACGCCGATTCCGCGCCGGCCGCCGAGGCCGGTTCGGGCAGCGGTGCCGGGTCGGAGGCGCCGACCGACCCGTCCGACTCCGAACCTGCGCAGGAACCCCGCTCCGAAGCCGAAACCGAAGCCGAAGCGGAAACCGAAGGCGAAGCGGAAGCCGAAGCGGAAGCCGAAGCCGCTTCCGGGTCCGACGCCGAGCCGGAGTCCCGCGCGGAGGCTGGCGCCGACGCCGCCTCAGGAACCGCTGGTGGGACCACCTCCGAGTCCTCCGCCGCGGCCGAGCCGAACGACGCGCGGCTGCGCGCCGCCGTCGCGGCGTGGGTCGCGAGCGGCGGCGACGAGGACTCGGCGCCCGAGGACTCCGCGCCCGAGGACTCCGCACCTGAGGACTCCGAGTCCGGCGACTCCGCGCCCGAGCAGGACGCCGAGCCCGCATCGGGCGAAGCGTCCCAGGCTGTGACCGGGTCGGACACGGACGAGGCGGCGGACACCGGCGCGGCCTCCGACGCGCCCCGCGTGCCCAGGACCCGCGAGGAGGCCACCCCCGCGAAGGCCGAGACCTCGGAGAAGGCCGAGACCCCCGAGAAGGCGAAGCAGGGCGAGAAGGCCGAGTCCGAGGACGCGGCCGTTCCGGCGGAGCCCGCCGAGGACAAGCGAGGAATCGATCAGCCGACCACCGCCTTCAAGGCGCTGCGGCCCGGCCGGGTCGACCAGCCGACGACCGCGCTGAAGCTCCCCCGGGACACCCGGCGGGACGCCCCCGAGGCCCCCGCCGAGCGGACCAGCAAATTCGTACCGTTGCGGTCGGACGACGCGGGCCCGCCGCCGGCGCCCGCCCCCCGCCGGCCCGATGCGTCCGCGTCGGCGCCCCGCATCGGCCCCACGGTCACCCCGGACCTCGCCCCGGGCCGCACGACGGAGCCAGGCCGGCCAACCGGCGGCGCCGTTCCCGGGCTCACCGAGGCCGAGCGCACCCGGCAGCAGCCCATGCCGCCCCTGCCGCCGCTCGACCTGCTCGCCGAGCTGACGAACACCCCGCCGCCCCCGCAGACCCCGGTCCGCACGGCGGTCCGGCGGGTCAAGATCTGGACGCCGCTGCTGCTGCTCGTCGTGATCGTCTTTGCGATCGCGCAGGCGGTGCGTCCCCTTCCCGAGCCCACGCTGACGCTTTCCGCCGACCCCACGTACACCTTCGGCGGCGACAAGCTGGAGATGCCGTGGCCGGAAGAGGGCCAGGGCGTCGTCGAGGTCGAGGGCGTCGGCACGATCGGCTCGTACGGCACGGAGAAGACCGCCCCGATCGCGAGCGTCGCGAAGATCATGACGGCGTACGTGATCCTCAAGGAGCACCCGATCACCGGCAAGCAGGACGGTGAGCAGATCGAGGTCGACAAGAAGGCGGGCGAGGAGGCCAACCGCCCCGACGAGTCGACGGCGCCCATCCAGGAGGGGCAGAAGTACACGGAGCGTCAGATGCTCCAACTCCTGATGATCCCCTCCGGGAACAACGTGGCGCGGCTGCTCGCCCGCTGGGACGCCACGACGGTGGAGGCCTTCGTCGACAAGATGAACGCGGCGGCCGAGGACCTGGGGATGACGAAGTCGACGTACACGGACCCGAGCGGTCTCGAGTCCTCGACCGAGTCCACACCCGCCGACCAGCTCAAGCTGGCCAAGGCGGTCCTGCAGTACGACGTCTTCCGCGAGATCGTGAACATGCCCCAGGCCGAGATCCCGGGCATCGGCAAGACCATCTACAACAACAACAACATCCTGCTGGAACCCGGTGTCAGCGGCATCAAGACCGGTTCCTCCACCCCGGCCGGCGGCAACCTCATCTGGACCGCGGACACGGTCATCGACGGGAAGAGCCGGCGGATCATCGGCGCGGTGATGGGCGCGGACGTCGACGGCACGCTGGACGCCAAACTGCAGCGCGCCATACAGAGCAGCCTCGGCCTGATCCAGGCCGCGCAGAAGGGCGTCGACTCCGCCACCGTCGTCAAGAAGGGCCAGGTCGTCGGCTACGTCGACGACGGGCTCGGCGGGAGGACACCGGTGGTCTCCACCAAGGACCTGAAGGCGGTCGGCTGGGGCGGGCTCCAGGTGGAGCTCGACCTCGGTGACGGCGGGGAAACGCTCCCGCACGTGGCGAAGGCGGGCACGGTCGTCGGTGAACTGACGGTCGGTACCGGCCCGGGGAAGGTCTCGGCCCCCGTCGCGCTCCAGAGCGGGACGACGGAACCGGCCTTCGGCGACAGGCTGACCCGGATCACCTGACGGCGGTCCTGCCCGTGTCCCTGCCCTGCCGCGCACAGCGGCGGGCAGGGGCACGGAGCAGGAGGTGCGGGGCAGGAAATGGGGCAGCGCGGAGAAAAACGTGCGTGCTAGCGTCCCGGAAGCAACGGTCGGGCGCCGGGACGCGTCCCTCCGGGTACGAACGAGGCCCGTGCGGTACATCGACGGTTCGGCAGGCCCGGGCGAGGACGGGGAGAGTCGCAGTGACGACGGCTGAGCCGACGCGGGCGAACGACAGTACGGCTGCCGGAAATCTACGGGTCCGGATTCCGGCGCCGCGCGACGGCCGGCAGGACGGGTCCGACACGTCCCTGCGGGACCGCCTCCTGCGCCATCCGGTCCTGCTGACGACCGCGGTCGCAGCCGCCGTGCACCTGCTGTGGTTCTTCTTCTTCGCGAACAGCGGCGGCGACATCGCCGCCCAGGACGCCTGGGCGGAGTTCGTGGGCCGCCACCCCGGCACTGCGTACAACCTCGCCTGGTACGGGGGCGTCCACCCCGTCTCGTACAGCGTGGTGTCGCCCTATCTGATGTCGGTGCTCGGCGTCCGGACGACGATGATGATCGCCGGTACGGTCTCCTCGGCGCTCACCGCGCTGATCCTGGTCCGGGTGCCTGTCGTCCGTAACCCCCTCGCGTGCGCGCTCGCCGGTGCGTTCGCGTACCTGTGCAACGCCCTGAGCGGTCGGGTGACCTTCGGGCTCGGCATGATGTTCGCCCTCGGTGCGGTCGCCGCGGTCTTCTGCTGGCCGTACCGGTGGCGGTACAGGCGGTGGGCGAAGGCAGTCGCCGCCGCGCCGCTCGCCGCCCTGGCGACGGCCGGCAGCCCGGTCGCCGGGCTCTTCCTCGGCGTGGTCGCCGCGGCACTCTTCCTGAACAAGCGGCGCCCCGGGGCGTACGCGATCGGTCTGCCTCCCGTCGTGGTCGTGGTCCTGTCCGCGTGGATGTTCCCCTTCTCGGGTACGCAGCCGATGTCGATCGGGACGCTGTCCCTGCCGTTCGTCTTCGCCGTCCTGGTGTTCCTCCTCGTGCCCCGGGACTGGTCCACCGTGCGCACGGCCGCCGCGGTGTACGGCGTCGGCACGCTGCTGACGTTCGTGATCGACTCGCAGATCGGCTCGAACGTGTCGCGCATGGCGATGCTGTTCGCCGGTGTCGTGCTGCTCGCCGCCCTGCCGTACACGGCGCCGCGCACCCGCCGTTGGTACGCGCTGGTCATCGCCTTCGCGGGCCTGAACTTCTGGATCGGTTTCAAGGGCGTCGACGACATCGTCCGCACGGCTCCGACCGCGTCCTGGAACCGCGAGCTCGCCCCTCTGATCAACCAGCTCCAGAAGGCCGGGGCGGAGCGGGGCCGGGTCGAAGTGGTACCCGCCAGCAGCCACCGGGAGGCGTCGGCGCTCGCGCCGTACGTGAACCTGGCCCGCGGCTGGATCCGGCAGGCCGACATGGAGCGCAACCCGCTCTTCTACGACGACACCCTGAACGCCGTGAACTACCGGGAGTGGCTCGACCGCTGGGCCGTGCACTACGTCGTGCTGCCGACGGGGAAGCCGGACTCCAGCGGGGCGCTGCAGGAGGCGGAGCTCGTCCAGAAGGGCCAGCCGTATCTGAAGGCGGTCTGGAGCGACGCCAACTGGAAACTGTTCCGGGTCCTGGACCCGGTGCCGCTCGCGGATCCGCCCGCGACGGTGGAACGGGCCGGCGACGACGAGCTGACGATCCGGGTGAAGTCGGCGGGCCGGGTACTGATCCGGATTCCGTACTCGCGCTGGCTCGCCGTCGTGGACGACGAGGGCAAGGGCGTGGAGCGTCCGCAGGAGACGGCGGCCTCCAAGCAGCGTTCGGAGCAGGACGATGAAGCCCCGAAGGACTTCACCAACGCGCACGGCTGCCTGATCAAGGTGGAGGAGGACCCGGACGGCGACGAGTGGACGGAGCTGCTCGCGCCCCGGCCCGGGGTCTACCGGCTCGCCGCGCCGTACCAGTTGAAGCCGGGTACGCCGTGTCCGGAGGAACTGCGCTGACGGGCTCGCGCCCGGTCCCCGGTCGAGCAAATAGTGCGGGAACTCTCCCTCTGCGGGCGCCGCACTGGCAAGGTGTGCTGCCATGAGGTGCCAACATTGCGGGGGCGAACACATAGGCCCGTTGCCGGGGATGGTCTGTCCCCGGTGCGGTTCGGTGGCGCGTTCGGCCGGGAGCGGTTCCTGGATCGCCCAAGAGACCCTGATGGGCCGGGTCTCCACCCTGCCCCGGAGGCGAAAAGTCCTGCTGGCGGCCGGAGTTGTGGTCGCGGCCGGGAGCCTGGCCACCGCCGTGTCGCTGCTCGCCTCGGGGGACGGAGCAGGACGCCCCGAGGCCGCGGGCCGGGCCGGCGCCGTACCTGCTCCGATCGGCGGCGGTGCTCCGACCCGGATCGGTCCGGGAGGCGAGGAGAGCCCGGACACCCCTGGGACGGAATCCCCGAGTTCTCCGGGCTTCCCGGAACCCTCGGGGCCCGCGGGTAACCCGAGCAGTCCCGCGGAGGCGGGCGGGTACCGCTACACGGCGTGGGCCGGCCCCGGCTGCACGACGGGCGACTACGCCGAGCACGGCCGCTTCGAGAACGGTGACGCGGGCTGGTACACCGTCGAGTCGGGTGGTTTCAGGGACGGTTCGTGCGACGGCCGGTTCAGCGCGGTCCCGATGTCCGGCAGTCCGTCCGAGGACCGGGGCGGCAGCGCGGTCTGGTCCTGGTATCTGGGTGAGGGCTTCAGCGAGTGCACGCTGACCGTTTTCGTGCCGACGAGCGTCCGCGACAACGATGTGGCGGGGAACCCCAGCGTGTACCGGGTTCTCTCCGACCCCGGCGACGCGGACTCCGCCTATACGGGCTTCGCCGTGCGCCAGCCGGAGCACCGGGGTGAGCCGGTCGACGTGAAGAGCTACCCGGTGAAGGGCGACACCTTCGCCGTCCAGCTGATCGACCGGGGCCGGGACTGGGGCGACACGGACCTGGTGGGCGCGCACCACGCGGCGGCTCAGGTGAAGGCCTCGTGCCGCTGAGCCGGGCGGCCGTGCGGGTCAGCGAACGAACGCGCGGTCCCGTTCGGTGAGTTGGCCGACCGGGCCGGCGGCCCGGAGGACGACGTCCAGGGCGCGGTCCGGATCGGAGGCGTAACAGCCGCTGGCCCACGCCGCGTTGGCCTCGATGACGGCCCACCGGCCGGCGTCGGTGGTGCCGGCGTCGACGACGATCGCGGACGGCAGGGTGTGTCCGACGGCGGCGAGCAGGTCGGCGCCGAACGCGAGCGCCCCGGCCGGCAGGGGAGCCGGGCGGAACCGGCCGCCCTCGGCGTACCGGCTTCCGCAGACCACGTGGCCGTCGAGCACGTACAGGCGGTACTCGGCGGCGAACACGATGACATCGCTCACCAGCACCACGGTCCCGGGATCGACCGCGTCCGGCCCGGGCAGCCGGGATTCGTCCGTGTACACCAGGGCCGGAATGCTCTTGTCGTTCGGCGACTTGACGAACGCGGGGCGGCGCAGCCCGTACGCCTCACGGATGGGCACGGCCCGGACCTCACGCCGGGTGAACGCGACGGGCAGCCGGGCCAGCCAGTCGGCGGGGGCCTCCAGCGGCGCGATGCCCAGCGCGGGTGCCACGGCGTCGGCGAAGGACGGTCCGGCATGCAGATGGGCGCCCCCGCCGCGCAGTTCCTCGGGCACGTCGAAGTCCGGCAGCTGCACGGTCGGCAGGCCGCGCCGCCGGGCGGTGTCGCCGAGGGTCCGTGCCGAGGCGGTGAGACGGGGAGGGAGCACGAGGGTCATGGGCACCGATCATTCAGCAGCGGACCCGTGTGCCCCACCGGATTTCGCCGCAGCACGCCGCCGCACCGCGTTTCGCCGTCTGCGGAGGTGCTCCCGGGGCGTACCCGCGGGCGTCGTCCGGGTGGCTCTCGGCCCGCACTGCCCGGCGACCGGACCGCGTGAGCACTCAGACTGCGCGCTCCATGCACACCAGATCGCCCCGCTCGTCCCAGGACTCGGTGACGGCGAAGCCGAGCCGCTCGTACAGGGCGACGGCGTCCGTCCGCCACTTCCACACGGACAGCCCCACCGTACTCACGCCGTCCTGCGCACATCGCGCGAGCGCGGCACCGATCAGCTCCGAAGCGACGCCTCGGCCCCGGAAGGACGGCGCGGTCCAGAGCCGCTTGACCTCGGACCGCTCCTCGAAGGGGGCAGTCACCACCAGGCAGCCCACCGCTTCTGCCCCGCTCAGTGCCACCAGCACGGCATCGTTCGCGAACGCGGTCCGCGGATCCAGGACCTCCGCTCGGTAGCGGTCCGGCAGCGCTCCCACGTCGGGAACGGCCTCGCCCTTCTCCTCCTCGGTGCGCAGGTGGTAAGCCGCCAGCAGCCCGGACAGTCCGTCCTCCGCGGACGGGCCCCGGCCGGGCCACGGAACGATGGCGATCTCGCCTCGGTCAGTCATGGAACCAGCATCGCAGGACCAGGCCCAGGTCGGTGCGGTGTACGGGGCCGTCACGGGGTGCCCGTGGAGGTCGTGGGAACGCGTGTGCCAGGGTGTGCCGACAGCTCACGCCGGCCGGGCCTCGCGAGATGGTCCGGCCGACGGCTGATCGCCGGGCTCCGGGACCCGCGGTGGTGTCCGGGGCGGGGCTGCCGAAACCCCGGCGGGAGGAGTGTCCCGTCCGGGCCCAGGCATCCAACCTCGTAGGAGTACACCCGTGAACGGAAAGCGCCGCCGGCTGCTGCTGGCCGCCGTCGACCCCATGCTCGAGCCCGAGGAGCGGGTCGAGGTGACGTCCATCGTGAACCTGAGTTCGGTCTCCGTGCGCCGCACAGCGGCGTTCGCGGCGGCCTCGGTGATCATGAGCGGCGGTGGCATGGCCGTGATCCCGGTACCGGTCCCCATGTACCTGGTGATGACCGACCGTCGTCTCTTCGTCTTCCGGGCGAACCCGACGTTCGCCCGGCCCGAGGAGCACCTGATGACGATTCCGCGCGCCGGTCTCGTCCGCTCGGAGATCAAGGAGCGGCTGCTCAACTCGTCCTTCGTCGTGTCCTCGCCGGACGACGAGCAAGGCTTGAAGATCGTCTTTCCGCTGGCCGGGCGCAAGGAACGGAACGCGATAGCGGCGGCCCTGCCCCTGGCAGGCTGACCTCTCCCCGGAACGGGTCTTCCCGGATCGGGTCGGCGGCCGGGCGGAGTGGCGGCTCAGGGATGTTCCGAGTCGTAGTCCGCCTGGCTCAGCTCGATGCCGGGGTTGTTGTCGACGGCCCACTCGGCCAGCTTCACCGCGGGTTCGATCAGGGTGCGACCCCTCGCGGTGAGCTCGTACTCGACGCGCGGCGGGACCTCGGGGAACGCTGTGCGGGTGACGAGGCCGTCGCGCTCGAGGTGCCGGACCGTGCGGGTGAGCATGCGCTGCGAGATGCCCGGGATCCGCTGCTGGAGCTCGGTGAAGCGCATGCGTTCACCGTCGAGTGTGGCCACCACCAGCAGGGTCCACTTGTCGCCGATGCGGTCCAGGATGCCTCGGACGGCGCGGCCGCCGTCGCCGCGGATGAGGCAGCTGTTGCGGTACTTCGACATCGGCGGCCCCTGTTCGCAACGCACACCGGTGTGCCTTTTGTAAGGCTTTCCATAGTCACCGATCATGTGGTTGCTTACAAGTCGTAACCATGACGGAGGACGAACATGGAGATCGCCTACTGGATCGTCGCCGGGTTGCTGGGAGTCTTCTACCTGTACGCGGGCGGCAAGAAGGTCGCGCAGCGCAAGGAGCAGCTCGCGCCCATGATGGGCTGGGTGGACACGGTCCCGATGCGGCTGGTCCGGATCATCGGAGTCGTCGAGATCCTGGGTGCCGCCGGCCTCGTGCTGCCACCGCTCACGGGGATCGCGCCGGTCCTCGCCGTCGTGGCCGCGCTCGGTTTCCTCGTGCTGCAGGTACTGGCGACGGGTCTGCACCTGTCACGGGGCGAGGTCAGGGAAACCGGTCTCAACGTCGCCCTCATCGTGCTGGCCGGCGTGGCCGCGTGGCTCGCCACGACCTGGTGAGGGTCCCGGTCGCCCGGCGTACGTTCAGCGCTACGGCGAGCGGGATTCGTGCACGTCGAGCACGGCCTGGAACTGCCGGCGCGCCTCCGGTACGCGGCCCGTGGCCAGGTAGGCGTGGCCGAGACGGCTGCGGATGTCCATCTCCAGCCAGTGGTAACTGGGGTCGGTGAGCGGGGACAGCAACTGGTGCTGAAGCAGGGCCTGGTGGTGGAGCGCTACGGCCGCGCCCGGGTTTCCCTCACCCCGCTCCGCCGTGCCCAGCCGGGTCAGGCTGCGTGCGCAGAGGAAGACGTCCCCGACCTGCTCACCCAGTTCGACCGCCTGACGGAACCGGCTCCTGGCCTCACCGTAGTGGCCGAGGCGGAGGTGGACGTCGGCGGCGCAGGTCAGGGTCCTGCCGAGGACGCGCGGCCTGCCGTCCCTCTCGGCGTGCGCGTGGGCGTCGGCGAAGCAGGCCAGCGCCTCCTCGTTGCGTCGCCGGAACTGGTGGGCGAGGCCGAGGGTGACGAGTGCTATCGAGGCGATCCAGTCGTTGCGCAGCGTCCGGGCCAGGTCAACCGCCCTCGTGAGATGGCGAATCGCCCTGTCGTCCTCTCCCACGCTCAGGTCGACGGCCCCCAGCGCGGCGAGGGCCCGGGCCTCCTCGAACGGGTCGCCGCGGTGCCGGCTGAGGTCCAGTGCCTCGGTGATGCTGGTGCGGGCCCGCCGGTACCGGCGCTGGTACACCCCGGTGTAGCCCAGGCAGTTCCGCAGCGCGGTGGCCATCCGCCCGTCCGTGGCCTCGTCCGCGTGCGTGAGGGCGATCTCCAGGACCGTCTGGCTCTCGTGGTAGCGGCCCTGCCGTACGAAGTAGTCGACCAGGGCCTCGGCGATCCAGCAGGCGTGGTCGGCCTCACCGAGGGCCGCGGCGTGTCCGACGACGTCGGCCAGCTCCCCACCGGCCGCGTCCAGCCAATGCTCCGCGTCCTGCCAGTTCTTGAACGGTGGGTCGGCGGGCTCGGGTCCGGTGGGGAATCCGGCCGGTCCGAAGTCGCTCGTGATCCTGGCGGCGTCCAGGAAGAGGCGGAGCGCGGCCCTGCGTGCGGCGGCGGCCTCGGCGGGCGCGCCTTCCGCGAGGCGTCGCGCGTGCACGCGGACCAGGTCGTGCAACCGGTAGCGCCCCGGACGGGAATGCTGCAGGAGGCTCGTATCGACGAGGCTTTCCAGGATCCGCTCGGTGTCGTGCGACGGACCGTCGAGCATGGTCGCCGCCGTCAGCACGTCGAACTCGACCGTCGGCGCCATGCCCAGGGCGCGGAACCCGCGCTGCTGCTCGGGTGCGAGCTGGTCGTACGACAGGCGGAAGGCGGTCTCCACGCTGCGGTCGCCGACGCTCAGTTCGCCGAGCCGGTCCTCGTCGCCGGCCATGCGGCTCACCAGGTATTCCACCGTCCACGCGCCGCGGTTCTGCAGCCGCGACCCGGCGATGCGCAGGGCCAGCGGCAGCCCGTCGCACAGCCCGACCAGCTGACGCGTCGCCTCCGGTTCGCTGCTCGTACGGTCCTCTCCGATGATGTGCGTGAGCAGGGAGACGGCGTCCCCGCTCTCCAGGGGTTCCAGGGTGACCCGGCGGTCGGCGTCCAGTTCGGCCAGCCGCCGTCGGCCGGCCACCAGCACCCTGCTTCCCGCTCCCGCGGGCAGCAGGGGCCGTATCTGGTCGGCGTCCAGGGCGTCGTCCAGCACGAGCAGCAGCCGCAGCGGGCTGGTCGTCGCGCGCCAGACAGCGGTGAGTTCTTCGAGGTCGTCCGGCAGTTCGCCCGTGGCCGCGCCGAGCGAGCGCAGCAGGCGTTGCAGTGCTCGTTCCGGCACCTGCCGCCGCTGTGTGCTGTGCGCGCGCAGGTCCACGAACAGACAGCCGTCCGGGTACCGGTCGCTGAGCTCACGGGCCGCGCGTACGACGAGCGCGGTCTTGCCGACCCCGGCCGTACCGTCCACCGTCATGATCGATACGGATCCGGGCGGAGCGGGCGCGATCAGCTGTTCCAGCGCCGCCTCCCGGCCGATCAGGTGGCCGGCGTCACCCGGCAGGTCGTTCACCGTGCGGCGGAACGGGGGCCGGACCGCGGGAGCGGTGGCACGGCCCGTGGCCGGACCGAGGAGGCGTTCGTCGTCCTGGTGCAGCACCGCGTCGTACATCCGGCGCAGTTCCTCGCCGGGATCGACGCCGAGTTCGTCGCGCAGGCGCCCCCGCATGCCCTGGAAGGAGTTCAGGGCCTCCGCCTGGCGCCCGCTTCCGTACAGGGCGCGCATACGCAGGGCCAGTACCGACTCGTTGAGAGGGTCGGACGTGGACAGTGCGGCGAGTTCGTCCAGCGCCTCGGCGGACCGGCCCAGCAGCACCAGGCACTCGAGTCTCTCCAGCCGGAGCGAGAGCCGTCGCTCCAGGAGCCGCCGGCGCTCCGCCTGCGCGCGCTGTCCCGGCAGGCCGGTCAGGGGCTCGCCACGGAACAGGGAGAGCGCCTCGGAGTACCCGTCCATCGCGGTGCCCAAGTCGCCGGACACCTTCGCCCGCCGTGCCCCGCCGGCCCGTTCGTCCAGCTCGGTCACATCGAGCCGGACCCCGTCGCCGCCGAAGCTGTACCAGCCCTTGCCGCTGCGGATCACCGATTCCGCCGGTCCGGTGCCCGTCACGTCGAGCGCCTTGCGCAGCGGGTGGACGTGGCTCGGCAGAACTTTGTGTCCGGACCCCGGCACCTGCCCGTCCCACAGGTCGTCGAGCAACTGCTCGTGGCTCACCCGGGTGTCCACACGCAGCACCAGCGCGGCGAATACGGCCTGGCGCCGGACCGGCCCCAGGTCCACCGGTGTTCCGCCCCGCCAGGCCAGGAGCGGCCCGAGCAGGCCGACCCGGAGCCCCTGAGGAGTTCCCCCGTCCACCGCGAAGCCTCCGCTCCCGTACATCATCGGAATTTCATCAGCATTGCAGCACCTCCGGCCATGGTGGCGTGTACGAGATCGCACAACCCGCACAACTGAAGGGGGAGTCCCAGTGACGGAAGTGGAGTTGGTGGCCACCGCGTTCGCGACAGGGGCGGCGGCAGGGCTCACGGGCTCTGCCCGCGGAACCGTCCACGACCTCTACGCCGGGCTGAGGGAGTCGGTCCGCCGGAGGCTGGCCGGGGCCGGGGGACTGGGCGGGGGCGGCTACGGCGTACGGGTGCTGGACGCGTACGAGACGGACCCCGATGTGTGGCGGACCCGGCTGCTCCAGGTGCTGGCAGGTTCCGGCGTGGAGACGGACGAGGAGATCCTCGCGGCGGCCCGCGCCGTGCTCCGCGCGGAGCGCCCGGCGGGGCACATCCCCGTGCCTGCCCGGCCGGTCCGTCCCTGACCGGGAGGCCCTTGGGCAGAGCTGCGACCCATCGGCGGAAAGCGTGACCTCTCAGCCACTTACCGGCCACCGTCATGAGGGAGAGGGTGGTCGCCGGTGAAGTGATCGAAGAAGGGTGCGAGGTCGCGTGCGGCGCATGGAGCAAGGCGTTGAATTCCGGGTCGGCACCGCGCAGATGGCTGTGCCGCTCGTCCTGGGAATGGCCCTGGCGACGGGCCTGCTCTTCCTGGGCCTGCGGTGGACGGCCGACCCGATGACGGCCGCGGAACTGCGCGACTGCGCGTACGCGGCCGGGGCGGGCGTCCTCGGTGCCCTGGTCCTGGCCCGTCCCACCGGCGTACGGCTCACCCCCGGGCACCTGGTGACCTTCGCGCCCTTCGGCCGACAGGAGCGCCGCATCAGCTGGGCGGATGTCTCGGGCATCGACGTCCGCCGCACCTTCGGGGTGACGTCGGTGCACATCTCCCTGGTCACCGGCGAACGCCTGACCCTGCCGGCCCCGATGTCCTTCCTCGACCGCCGTTTCGTCGGTCGAGTGGGGGAGTTGACCCGCTGGTGGGAGACTCACCGCCCCTGAGTGTGCCGGCGTTCAGCGCCCGTGCTCGGGACCGACCGCGGCGGCGCGTGGCGCGTCACGGTGGGTCCGACGGATCCCGGTGTGCCCGACGAGGGCGGCGGCGAGCAGGACGGCGAGAGCGGTGAGCGAGGTGCCCTGCCAGCCGATGGCTTCGAGCAGGGGCGCGGCCAGCGCCGTACCGATGGCTCCGACGATGAAGTAGAGCACCAGGTAGACGCTGCTGAGGCTGCCGCTGCGTTCGGGGTCGATGGCCATGACACGGCTCTGGTTGGCCGCCTGGGCGGCGAAGCAGCCGGCGTCGAAGAGGGCGAGTCCGAGCGCGGTGACCGGCGGGGTGTCCAGGCCCGTGGCGAGCAGGGCGGTCCCGGCCGCGGCGACCAGCATGCCCGCGATGATCACCATGCCGGGGGTGTAGCGGTCGGCGAGCCTCCCGGTGAGCGGGAGAACGGCGAAGCCGAGGGCGCCCGCCAGGCTGTACATCCCGATGTCGGTGGAGGTCAGCGAGTGGGGAGGCCGGCCGAGGGCGAGGACGAGAGTGACCCAGACGAGGTTGAAGGCGAAGTACCACAGGCCGCCGGCGGCCACGGCGCGGCGCAGGTCGGGTTGGAGCCGCAGCAGGCGGGGGAGCGAGCCGAGGACGGCCAGGTATCCGTGGCGCAGCGGTGGCCGCCCGGACGGGAGGAGCATCCAGGCGGCGAGCGCGCCGAGCAGGGCGAGGGCGGCGAAGACGAGCAGCATCCGCCGCCATCCGAGTACGTCGGCGAGCGTGCCTCCGGCCAGTCGGCTGAGCAGGATGCCGGCCGACATACCGGCGGCCACGGTGGCCACGGCGGCGGCGCGGCGTTCGGGCCGGGCGTGGCGGCCGACGATGCTGCCGGCCTGCGCCGCGACGCCGGCCGCGGCTCCGACGAACACGTAGGCGGCCAGGAGCACGCCCGCGCCGGTGGTGGTCGCGGCCACGACGAGGGCGGTGGCCAGAGCGGTGAGCTGGCCGGCGATCAGGCGGTTGGGGGCGAGGCGGTCGGCCAGGGGGAGCAGCAGCGCGAATCCGCTCGTACAGCCGATGAGTGCGGCGGTGGGCACGAGGCCGATCACGGAGAGCGGGACGCCGAGCCGGGCGGCGACGTCGGTGAGTGCGGGCTGGATGGCGTAGTTGTTCGCGATTGCCGTCCCGGCGATCGCGGCGAGAAGGAACGTGCGGCCCCGGCTCATCCCGGCGGGTACGCCCGCCGGCCCCGAGAGTGTTCCGTCGGCCAGGGCGGTTGGTCCGCGGCGTATCCCGCCGGTCACGGCCGTTGGTCCCGGGTGAGGACGACGGCGTAACGGCACTCGGAGCCGCTGTCGTTGGCGAAGACGCAGGGGGCGGGCTCGCCCAGTTCGATCGTGTCGCCCGTGCCGAGTTCGTGCACGGTGTCGCCCTCGTGGAAGGTCAGGTGTCCGTCGAGCACCCAGACGACCTGACGGACGAACGCGAAGGCCGCCGCCGGATACGGCACCCGGGCGCCGACGGGCAGGCGGATCTCGACGATCTCCGTGGGGAAGTGCGGTCCGGTGATCTGACGGCGCCGGTAACCGGTGTCGGGATCGCGCCACTCGGCCGCGTCGGCCGCGCGGCGCAGCCCCGCGGGTTCGCCTGCTGCCCCGTCGGTGGCTCCTTCGGCGAGGGCGAGCAGGGAGGAGACGCTGAGCCGGAAGGCGGCGGACAGCTTGCCGAGCACGACGGCGGTGGGGCTGCTCTCGCCGCGCTCGATCCTGCTGATCATGGCCTGGGAGACGCCGGAGGCTTCCGCGAGCTGGGCGAGGGTCCACCGGCGGCGGTCCCGTTCCGTGCGGACGCGGGCAGCGATCAGGCCCACCAGAGGATGGCTGTCTATCATGTTGGACATGAATCCAATATACGAAACCACTCGGGCGGCGGTGGTCCGACCGGCGTACTCCGGCGACGCGGAGGCCGTCCTCGCCATCCGCAATCATGCGATCGAGCACTCGACGGCCCTGTGGACCCAGACCCCGCAGTCCCCCGCCGAGGGCGCCGCCTGGCTCGCCGTCCACCTGGAGCGCGGCTCGGCGGTGGTCGCCGAAGTGGGCGGAGAAGTCGCCGGATTCGCCGTCTACAGCCAGTGGCGGGAACTCGACGGATTCCTCCATACCGTGGAGGACTCGGTCTACGTTCGCGAGGGCCGGCACGGGCTCGGCGTCGGCACCGCGCTGATGACCGCTCTCATCGCCTCGGCGCGTGCGGCGGGCCATCGCGTCATGATCGCGGATATCGAGGCCGGCAACACCGCGTCGGTCCGGCTGCACGAACGGTTCGGGTTCCAGCATGTCGGCACGGTGCGGGAAGCCGGAATCAAGTTCGGGCGATGGCTCGACCTGACGATCATGCGGCTGCCCCTGAACCCTGATGCCGAATTCTGACGAGGGCGACGGCGCAGCCGGCCCTCGCCCCCCGGAGTCGGCCCTCGCCCCGTACCAAGCGCAGGACCGGTCCGCGGACGGACGTGGGACGGTTCGCCACCCGGCGTACCCCGTTGACCACCGGAGCACGATCGTTACCCGTTCCCTCTCCTGCGAAGCGGCCTGCCCGGGCTAGGTTCGCGACGCAACTCGAGAGCGCACTTCAGGGGGAGACGGCATGGGGCTCGGACGCGGCGTCATCACAGGCCTGACCACCGCGGCCCTGCTGGCCGTCGCGGCCACCGGCTGCGACGATCAGGACGCCTCGCGAAGCCGTTCCGGACCCGCCGCGGCGACGGCTGCCGCCCCTGGTTCCTCGTCGCCGGATTCCTCCTCGACCCCGGAGCGAAGCGGCTCCCCCCATCCTTCGGCGCCCTCTTCGCCGAGTGCCGGGCGGACGGCCACCGGCGCGCCCACCTCGCCGGGTCCGGCGCCCGCGGCTGCCACGGCGGCCCCCGTGCCGACGTTGCTCTCCATGTCCATGGCCACGCCCGGCGGCAGCATCGGCCTCGTGCGCGGCGGAGCGCCCCAAGAGCTGACGTTCACCCTCCGCAACGGCAACAGCCGTGCGTACAGCCACCTGCGGCTGGTCTTCCAGATGGAGGTCCTGGTGGACGGAACCCCGGCCGCCGAACGCCCTCCGCAGGACGGATTCACGCTGGAGCGTTGGGACCGGACGACAGGGACGTGGCGTCGCGAGGAGCTGCGGATCGCCAACGACGCCCTGCCCTACGGCTCGTACACCGGCGGATTCGCCCTGGCCCGGGACACCGTGCGAACCGAGCGGTACCGCCTGCGCGCACTGGGCGCCGGACCGACCGGAAGTACCCCGTTGATGGTGAGCCTGATCGACACCGGCGCACCCGAGGGAGCACCGCTCCACCGGGTACGCCCCGCGTCGTTCAGCATTCCCCACACCACGCGCCGGGGCTGATCGCGGCAGCCGGGCCGAGGAAGGCGGGGCCGCGCTCCGGCGGCCCGGCCGGTCACTTCGTGACGGTCGGGATCTCCGGCTCCAGCGAGTTGCCCGCGGGAATCCTGCCGCAACTGGTGGGGGCGGTCCTGCCCGCGAAGCGGTCGTTCAGCCAGGTCATCGCGCGCGGCGCCCAGTACAGCATGGAACCGACGTGGCTGAGCAGGTTGTACTGCTCGTACTTGATCGACTTGTTGCCGGTGGCGCAGTACTGCCGGGCCAGCGCCCGCACGTCGCCGGCGACCATGACACCGTCACCGGTGCCGATGCCGACCGGTTTGTTGAACGTTCCCTCGAGGACGCCCGCGTTCCCCTGCCCGATGAGCCCGGGGACGGTCGGGGTGGCGGCCTGACCGAGGTTGATCTTGTTGACCGCCTCGACGAAGGCAGGAATGGAGTTGGGGTCCTTGTACTCCGGCTTCGTCATGTCCTTCCAGGTCATCCCCGGGTAGCGGCCCAGCGCATCGACGATCGAGCCGTACTCGAGCTCGTCGTAGACCTTGAGGCCCTTTTCGCTGAGGTAGGGCTTGATGTCGATGCCGTACGAGCGGGTGACGCCGATGACCGCCATCGGGATCACGCCGTTCCATGCCAGGGCGCCGTCGACGTACTTCAGATTGTGCGCCGGATCGACGAGCAGCCCGCCCTCGGTGAAGCCGACCAACTGCCGGTTCACCTCCGGCGCGTACTCGGGGGCCAGGGCCGCCGCCCAGTTGGTGGCGATGGCCCCGCCGGAGTAGCCGAACAGGCCGAACCGTGTGGTGCTGTTCAGGCCGGTCCCCTCGGCGCGCGTGCTCGCGCGGATCGAGTCGAGCGTGTTCGTCCCGTATCCCGGACCGGCCGCGAAGTCGGCGCTCTGCCCCTCGGTGTCCGGGATGACGACGTCATAGCCCCGGAGAAGCAGCGGCGCCAGAACGATGGTCTCGACGTTGGCGATGATTCCGCCGAGGGAGACGTCCCCGGCGATGGCGCGGGAGGGCCCGTCCTCCGGGTCGAGGGAGTCGTAGAACGACTGGTACGACACTGCCTTGCTGCCGTCGCTGCGGTGCCCGCGGACCACCGTGGTCACGTTTGCCGAGGGCCGGCCCTGGGCGTCCGTCGAGCGGTAGAGCAGCTGGATGGCCTTCACCGGCGTCGGAATGCCGACGATGTGGTAGTCCAGCGTGCGCTTCTTCAGCACGTCGCCGGGCCGGTACGAGGACAGCGGCTTGCTGCCGTCGTAGCGGTAGAACGGGTCGGACGCCGTGGCGTTCACCTGTTCACCCGCGGTGGGCGCGGCCGTCGCGGCCGGTGCCGTACCGACGGTGAGGGCGGTGACGGCGGCGGTGGCCAACAGGCTGACGGTGATCCGGTTCATGACTTCCCCCGATGCGTGCAGCAGGACAGGTGTTATTACTCCGCAGTAAGTTACTGGTGGTAAACATCGCCTGTACATAGGCGCGTCAGCAGAGTTTTCAGGTCCCGCACCGGAGGGGCCGCCGCGCCCGGTTCTCTACAGCTCCGGCCAGGTGTGCGGCTCCAGGTAGAAGTGCTCCCCGCGGAAGAACCAGTCCGCCAGGTCCGTGAGCCGTTCGTTGCACGCGGCGTAGCAGTCCGCCGGCTCCGGCCTGGGGAAGTCGGGGTGGGCCGTCCACGAAGGGACGTCCGTGGCGACGTGGTAGAAACCCTCCGCCAGCCATCGGGGAAGCTCCTCGGTCCCCTGCACGGCTTCGCAGACGGTGCGCATGGCCCTATCCAGCTCGGAGAAGGCAACTCGGTTCCAGGCCAGATCACTTCGCAACCCCAGGAGGAAGCTTCCGGGCTCGGAACGGAACTCGTGGCCCAGGGTCTGCAGAGCGTGGTCCATGGCGAACACCCTGCCAGGCGGCTGGTCGGCGGCCGGCGACGTGCACCCGTCGAGGGGCGAGCGGCGGCGCGAGTCGGTGTTGGGGCGCCGAGGGCCATCGTGGGCACCTGGGCTGTAGCCGTCGCTCGGTGCCGCCGTTCGCCGCCGTTGATGCGCTGTTCAGGACGGGTGAGCCAATGGTCGGGGTGGTTGTTGATCTGCACACCTGTGCTGCTTTGATCAGCGCGTGACCCGGACTGATGATGTGACTGGCGGCAGGGCGAGACTGGCCGTCGTTTTCGGCGGAGCGTCCGTTGCGTGCTGGTTCTGCTGCCCCTTCTGGATGATGGTGTGGGCGTTTGCCCTGCCCATGGGTCTGACAGGCGTTGTCCGGGGATTCATCGAGTGGCGAGCCGCCTCCCGTGAGGGCGTCGGCCGTGCCGAGCCCTTGATCGGCTTGGCGCTCGCGACGGTAGGGACGGCGGCGGCGGTCGCGTACATGATCTTTGTGTTCACGCATCCGGACCTGCCGATTCAGGGGTAGGCCGGTGGTGCTCGGTGAGCAGCAGTGGTGACGTCACCTGTCGACGGGTTTGGGTGGCGCCCCGATCCACGGTCGGGTGATTTTGACGAGATCGGGAGGCATGGCAGCCCCTGCCGGGGCACCATCGGGATGCTCCAGGTGCAAAGTGCCGGGCATGCCGCCGATGGTGCGCTCGGTGCCGTCCCGGGAAGGGGACTCCGCAGCGCCCCGGCCGTGGAGTCTGGAAGGGGAACCGGTGCTGATCCAGGCAATTGGAGCCGTCCTGCCGGCGGCGCTGGCGGTCGCGCTCAGCCCCTTCCCCCTGATCGGGATCGTACTGATCCTGGCCGGCCCACAGGGCAGACGCAACGGCTTGCTGTTCACGGCCGGATGGATCGCCGGGCTCGGGATCGTGGCAACGCTCGTCGTGGTCGTGTTCGGTGGAGCCGACGACCCCGAAAGTCCGTCGTCAGCGATCGCGGACTGGGGACGGGTACTCGCCGGAGTGGCCCTCATCGTGCTGGGGGCGCGCACATGGTGGCAGCGTCCGCGTGCCGGCAACGAGGCCGCCAAGCCACGCTGGATGGCGTCACTCGATGACGTCTCGGCCCTGCGGGCGCTGTTCCTGGGTGCGCTGCTGTCGGGCGCCAACCCGAAGAACATCGTCCTGACCGCCTCGGCCGCCACGTCGATCGTCGAAGCGGGGGCTCAGAACGGCGATCTCGCCGTGGCCGTCACCGTTTTCGTTCTCGTCGGCTCCTGCACTGTCCTCGGCGCTGTCATCATCCATCTCGCGGGCGGACGGCGAGCGGAGTCGTTCCTGGACGGTGTCAGGCAATTCATGATCACGAACAGCGCCGTGATCACCGCGATGGTGCTTCTCCTGCTGGGCGCCAACATCCTCGGCGACGGCCTCACCGGACTCGGTCGGTGAGGCCTCGCATCACAGGACGGCCCCACCTCAGGGAAACCCCACCTCAGGGAAGCCCCACGAAGGTCGAGCAGCCGCAGTTCCCCGTGAACCCCCCGACCGATCTGGCGCGGTCGTGGCACGGGGAACGTGTGATCCGGGGGCGAATGACTCAAGCGGAGGTGAGTACGTGGACTCTGGCCGGTTCCAGGGTGAGCCGGAACGATTGAGTCATGGCACAACGACCTCTGAAACTCGTTCCCCAGCTGACAGCGATCCTCGTGCTGGCCGTGATGACGCTAGCGGTGTGGGCCGCCTGGCTGGGCTGGGACCAGCACCGCGACGTGCACCCTGATGGTTCGGAGACCGGCCCGTACGAGGCGTGGCAGGTGATCGGGCTGGTGCTGACTCTGCTGGCACCGGTGTACTGGGCGGCATCCCGGCGCTACCTCGCAGGCGCCGTGCTCGGTGTCCCACTCGGCCTGACCGTTGCCGCCGCTTACGACTGGTCGGACGACTCCAGCGGCCTCTTCATGGTCGGCGTATTGATGATCATGATGGGGAGCCTCGTGGTGACCGGCGTCGCCACCGCCGTGATCGCCTCCGTGAAGAAAAGGGCCGACTCAACTCGGCAGCGCTCTTGAAAACCGTCGTCGCAGCGATGTGACCGTGGGTCCAACTCCCGCACCCGCCGCAGATGAACGGCCCCTGACCAGGTGAATCGGTCGGGGGCCGTTTTCATGTGGGGCCCGGCCGGCGAACCGGGTCAGTTGCTGCCCGGAAGGGCGTGCCCCGGGCTGTTCGGTGACTCCGAGGTGTCGGTGGCCCCCGATCGCGGTCGAAGTCTTGACGGGTGCCAGGTGCCCTCGTACTGTCGCGCCTGGCCCGCATTGAAACGTCTCAATGAAACGAATCAACACCCATCCCCCCAGCGGAAGAAGGCTGTCGATGAAGACACGGAGATGGGCAGTCGCGCTGCTGACGGGGGTGCTGGCCGTCGGCATGGGAGTCGACGCGCAGGCAGGCCAGCCCGGGCAGGGGGCAAAGGGCGCACAGCTGGAGCGGCTGGACCGGGGACTGGTCGCCGTCTCCAGCGGCGAGGGAGTGTTCCTGAGCTGGCGGCTGCTCGGCCCGGAGGCCACCGGGCACACCGACACCGGTCTGGCCGGCGCCGACTTCCGCGTCTACCGTGACGGCAGGCCCGTAGCGACCGTTACCGACAGCACCAACTACCTTGACCGGGAAGGCACTTCCTCCGCCGAGTACCGCGTCGCCGCCATCGTCGACGGCCGGGACGCCCGGCGCAGCGACCCGGTCTCGCCGTGGGGCGACGGGTACTACGACCTGCCGCTGCGCAAGCCCGCCGACGGCGTCACGCCCGCGGGCGAGGCGTACACCTACTCCGCCAACGACATGAGCGTCGGCGATGTGGATGGCGACGGCCAGTACGAGTACGTCGTCAAGTGGGACCCGTCCAACGCGAAGGACGTCTCCCAGGTCGGGTACACCGGCCGTACCTATATCGACACCTACCGCCTCGACGGCACGCTCCTGAACCGTATCGACCTGGGACCCAACATCCGGGCGGGCGCCCACTACACCCAGTTCCTGGTCTACGACTTCGACGGCGACGGCCGCTCGGAGATGATGTTCAAGACCGCCCCCGGCACCAAGAGCATCCGCTACCGCGAGGACGGCAGCGTCGCCTCCGAGCGGTACATCACCATGCCCCGCGCCGACGTCAGGGCCGGGTACGGGCACACCGACGACTACCGCCTGAGCGCGGCCGGTTACTACGACCACCTGGTCGAAATGTTCCGCGGTTGGCACGAGCACCCCGAGGTTGTCGCCGGTAACTGGCCCTCGACCCTGGAGTCGGCGTTCGGCATCGAGGACCGTTACGCCTACCCGCTCTCCCAGACGGACGCCGAGGCGCTGGCCGACCACTTCATCGATGTCTACGCGCCCAGCCGCAGCACCAGGAACAATCTGCGCGCCTTCGAGGGGTTCATCCTTGACGGGCCCGAGTACCTGACCGTCTTCGACGGCGCCACAGGCCGCGAACTGGACACCGTCCGCTACGAGCCCGGACGGCACGACGACGGGCTGATGTGGGGCGACTACGCCATGAGCCGGATCGAGCCCGGCAACCGGGTCGACCGTTTCCTGTCCGGTGTCGCCTACCTCGACGGCCGGCACCCCTCCGCGGTGTTCGCCCGCGGCTACTACACCCGCACCACCATGATCGCTTACCGCTGGGACGGCCGCAGCCTGCGCAAGGACTGGGACGTGGACAGCGGCTTCGCCCCGATGTCCAACCCGTTCAACGACTCACCCCATGGCGTCGACGGCACGGACCCGGAGTTCGGCACCCTCACCACCCAGGGCTTCCACTCCCTCAGCGCCGCCGACGTGGACGGCGACGGCCGCCAGGAGATCGTCTACGGCTCGGCCGCCATCGATGACGACGGCAGCTTGCTCTACAGCTCCTTCGACACGATGCCGCCCCAGAGCTCGGCCCCCGGCCAGAACGCACGCCTCGGCCACGGCGACGCCATGCACGTGACCGACATCGACCCCGATCGCCCCGGCATGGAGATCTACACCGTGCACGAGGGCGGCACCTGGGCGCCCTACGGCTACGCGCTGCGCGACGCCGCGACCGGCGAGGTGCTGTACGGCGCGTACAGCGGCAGGGACACCGGGCGCGGCATGGTCGGCGATGTGGACCCGAGTCACCCGGGTCTTGAGACCTGGGCCTCGATGCCGGGCGGCTCGGACGGCTCCGGGCTGTGGACCGCGGCCGGAGATGCGATCGGAACGGCCACCCCCGGCACCAACATGAGCATCAGGTGGGCGGGCGATCTGACCACCCAGCTGGTCGACGGCTCGGGCGATGCCACGCCGACGGTGAACGACTGGCAGCGCGGCACCGTGCTGACCGCCACGGACACCAGGACCAACAACGGCACCAAGGGCAACCCCTCGCTGGTGGCCGACGTCCTCGGCGACTGGCGTGAGGAGATGCTGGTGCGCACGGCGGACAGCTCGGCGATCAGGATGTATCTCAGCACCGAGGTCACCGGGCACAAGATGTACACGCTGATGCACGACGCCCAGTACCGCGCCGAGGTGGCGCGGCAGCAGACCGCGTACAACCAGCCGGCGTATCCGGGCTTCTACCTGGCCTCGGACACCGACTGGTCCGAGGTCCCGCTGCCGGGTCGACGGCGCTGAACCGGCGGTACGGCGGCTCCGGTGGAGCCGACGTGAGGAACGTACTGGCGTGGAGCGGGCGTGGTTCATGGCGTCCGGGTGGAGCGCGCCACTGTACGGCGGCCTGGAACCCGCCGACGCTGCCGCAGCCTCGGAACGGCTTCGGCACGTTTCGGGCGTCCACTCCCTCCACGTCGTAGAGATCAAGCCCGGCTTCGTCGAACTCCCCATAACCGGGTACGACGTGCTCCGCCGGGTGAAGATGCCAAGCGACCGCTGATCGGCTGGGGGCGATGATCCGCAAACAACGGAGGGACGTCGGGGCGTAGTGGCACGTGTGTGGCAGAGACGGGGCATGCGAAAGGGCCAGTTCGAGAGGATCAAGCCTCCGGCACTGGCCCTTGGCGCTGTGCCCCCGGCAGGATTCGAACCTGCGACACCCGCTTTGGGAGTTCGATCCCCGGGCGCCTGTCAGGCCCCTATGCACACGGTAGACCTCCATCGGCGCATGCCGACTTCCGCCGTCGTGCACCACTGTTGATGTCAGCTCTGGAGGGCACGCCTGTCCACCTCAGCATGGTGACGGCACGATCAGGCCGACTCTGGGAGCACTGGATGATTCCTCCGCCAAAGCTCGGTCTCACGGGTGATCCAGTCGACGAACTCGTCGGCAAGGGCCTTGAGTGAACCCATGTCGCCCGGGCGCATGAAGTGGCAGTCCAGATGATCCCCCGGGTTGTGTGGGTTCAGGGTCCCGCACCGGAGGCCCGTCCGGTCGAACTGGCCGCCCAGGCAGCAGTCGACGACGTTGCGTACCGGGTCGACGAGATCAACCCACACGAGCAGGCCGTCGCGCCAAAGTACGTCGACGGGGAAGTCGACGCAGAAGTCATCCGGCTCCGGCGCCGCCCTCGGCCAGGTCGTGCAACGCGCTCCAAGCCGCTCAACGACGGGGCGCCACTCTTCCCCGAACTCCCAGTCCATGAGGTACTCATCGAAAGCGTTCATCATGGAGAACCTTCCGGCTACTGCTGTGCCTGTGAGCGTGCGGGAGCGTTGTCGGCGGGCGTCGCTTTCTGGAGGCGGCGGCGAAGACGATACCGCTCTCGGCCCCGCTGGCCCTTACTCGGTGCACAGGTTTTAGAGCACCAGTTTGGAAGACCTGGTACGCACCACGCGGCTGACCTGGTGCTACGTCACCTGCTAGTTCCACGTTGTCCAGGACACCCAGCGCGAAGCCATCAGCCAGGACAGGCTGCTCAAGAGGCGGCCCGGCCGTGACTGACCGCCGCCGTTGATGTCAGACGTGGATGTCAAAGACCCCGGACCATGATCGGTCCGGGGTCTTTTCGCTTGTGCCCCCGGCAGGATTCGAACCTGCGACACCCGCTTTAGGAGAGCGGTGCTCTATCCCCTGAGCTACGAAGGCGGGGATCTGTCGGAAAACGTGTCCGAAAGTCTGCCCGGACAGGCGGACGCTCAGGCTTGATCAGCGACAGTCGCGGTGGCGCGGCCTGTGAAGGCGCAGCCACCGCGGTCAGTGTAGCGGGTGGCGTCCGGTCCGAGGGCGGAGAGAGGTGAGCGCCGGCTCGGGCTGCGAGCGGATGGGCGATCTTGGCTTGTGCGGCAGGGTGGCTCAGCCAGATGTCGCCGATGTGGATCAGCGGGGCCGTGTTCGCCCCGGAGGCGGGGACTGTCTTGTGGTGGTGGCTCCGGCCGCTGCGGGAGTGCTGGGATTCGCGGCCTTGGCGGAAGCCCTCTGAGGCGGCGCCGGCGTGGGTGTCTGGCGGGATCTGCCTCAGGTGCTTCGCGATGGAGCTCGACTTCGTCGAGGTGGACTTCCGCACCCCGTGCGCCAAGGCTCCGGCCTTCGCAATCTGTTCGTCCGGCATTCGGATTCTGTTCGGTGGACGGGTGGTGACCGGCGGATCAGTCGCCGATGAACGTCTCGAGGTCGCGCACGATGGCGGCCTTCGGCTTGGCGCCGCCGAACGTCCGGTTGCGGATCTCGTTCTCAGCGGTCACTTCACAGCCTCCGGGGCGATCTCTTCGATGAGTCCTTCGACGAGCTTCTTGATCTCGTCGCGGATGGGTCGCACGGCTTCGACGCCCTGGCCGGCCGGGTCGTCCAGCTTCCAGTCCAGGTAGCGCTTGCCGGGGAAGACGGGGCAGGTGTCGCCGCAGCCCATCGTGATGCAGA
Source organism: Streptomyces sp. NPDC059499 (assembly GCF_042749285.1). Classification (NCBI taxonomy): domain Bacteria; kingdom Bacillati; phylum Actinomycetota; class Actinomycetes; order Kitasatosporales; family Streptomycetaceae; genus Streptomyces; species Streptomyces sp. NPDC059499. The sequence continues at coordinate 249,769 of NZ_JBHYTT010000005.1, read as the reverse complement.
CGTCCGACTCCCTCACCGCGTCCACGGTCAGGATCTTGGGGGTCTCTGCGGACATGTCGATGCCGACCTCACGCATCGCTTCGACGGCTGCCGCGTTCACGGAGCCGGCGGGGGCGGATCCGGCCGAGCGGACCTCGACGCGGTCCCCGGCCAGGTGGTTCAGCCATGCGGCGGCCATCTGGGAACGGCCTGCGTTGTGGACGCAGACGAACAGCACTGAGGGCTTGTCGGGCATCGGAGTCTCGCTTGCTTCGTTTCGGGTCGGAACCGACTCGCATCAGCATCCGGTGGTATCAGCAACCACTGATGTGAAAGTATCAGTACATGATGACGTCAGTCGACACTGAACTGATCCGAGTTCTGGGCGACCCCCTGCGGCTCCAGATCGTGACCCTGCTCGCCCGCGAGACGCTGTGCACCACCCACCTCGTGGAGGAGACCGGTGCCAAGCAGACCAACCTCTCGAACCATCTGAGAGTGCTGCGTGAGGCGGGGATCGTGGAGACCGAGCCGTGCGGACGCTTCACCTACTACAAGCTGCGCCCCGACGTCATCACGCAGCTCGCAGACCAGTTCGCCGCGCTGGCCGCCACCGCGCGCACCGCCGCAGAGAACAAGAGGGCCTGTCCGTGACCCGTACCGAATCAGCTGCGACGACCGAGGACCCCTCGGTCGTCGCCAGGTTGTCGACGCTCGACCGCTTCCTCGCCGTCTGGATCCTGATCGCCATGGGCCTCGGCCTCGGTCTCGGCCGGCTGATCCCGGGCCTGAACGACGCCCTGGCAAGGGTCGAGATCGGCGGCATCTCGCTGCCGATCGCCGTCGGTCTGCTGATCATGATGTACCCGGTCCTCGCCAAGGTCCGCTACGACCGCCTCGACGCCGTCACCGGCGACCGCCGGCTGATGATCTCCTCGCTGGTCATCAACTGGGTCCTGGGCCCGGCCGTGATGTTCGCCCTCGCGTGGATCTTCCTCGCGGACCTGCCCGAGTACCGCACGGGATTGATCATCGTCGGCCTGGCGCGCTGCATCGCCATGGTCATCATCTGGAACGACCTGGCCTGCGGGGACCGCGAGGCGGCGGCCGTGCTGGTGGCGCTGAACTCCGTCTTCCAGGTCATCGCGTTCGGTGTGCTCGGCTGGTTCTACCTCGACCTGCTGCCCGGCTGGCTCGGTCTCGGCGACGGGGAGTCCCTGGACATCTCCATGTGGAAGATCGCACTGAACGTCGTCATCTTCCTCGGCGTGCCCCTACTCGCCGGCTTTCTGACCCGCCGCATCGGCGAGAAGAAGCTCGGCCGTGAGTCCTACGAGAGCACCTTCCTGCCGAAGATCGGTCCCTGGGCGCTGTACGGCCTGCTGTTCACGATCGTCGTCCTGTTCGCACTGCAGGGGAAGACCATCACCTCGCAGCCGCTGGACGTCGTCCGCATCGCGTTGCCGCTGTTGGTCTACTTCGCGGTGATGTGGTTCGGCACCTTCCTGCTCGGCAAGACGATCGGCCTGAACTACGAGCGCACCACGACCCTCGCCTTCACCGCAGCCGGCAACAACTTCGAGTTGGCGATCGCCGTCGCCATCGCCACCTTCGGCGTGACCTCCGGGCAGGCCCTGTCCGGCGTCGTCGGCCCGCTGATCGAGGTCCCGGTGCTGATCGCCCTCGTGTACGTGTCGCTTGCCTGGCGGCGGAGGTTCGCCACGTCGTGACCCCTGACGTGGATGTGGTGGTGATCGGCGGCGGTCGGTCAGGGCTCGCCGCCGGTCACCACTTGCGCCGCCTCGGCGTGGACTTCGCCATTCTTGACGCCCGGGCCACATCTGGCGGCGCCTGGCGGCACACCTGGGACGCGCTGCGCCCGTACGGGAGACCCGCGACGCCGGACGGCTGAAAGCCTCCCCCATGTTCACCCGAGTCACCGCGACCGGTGTCGAATGGGCCGACGGCACCCGGGCGGACACGGACGCGATCATCTGGTGCACCGGTTTCCGGCCCGCCCTCTCCCACCTCGCGCCCCTCGGACTGCGCGGGCTCCGTGGCCACATCCCCACCACCGGCACCCGGGCCACGGACGAACCCCGCCTCCACCCGCTCGGGTGGGCGACCACCTCGTCGCGGTGCGGGTGTCGCCCCCGGTCTCCCCGGCGGGCAGGCCGGGCAACGAGCCCGAGGCTTCCAGTACCTCTTTAATTCGATACATGTCTATGTTGACGTTCATCGAAACAGGTGCCATCCTGGTGGCACAAGAGATCGACAGACATCGAAACAACGGGAGCCATCGTGACTGCGCCGATCCATGGGGTGCCCACCAACGACCTGCCCACCGTGGTGATCGGTGCCGGCCCGATCGGCCTGGCCGCCGCAGCCCACCTCGCCGAGCGGGGCATCGAAGCATTGGTCCTGGAGGCCGGAGACGGTGCGGGCAGCGCGGTCCGGGCATGGAGCCACGTACGCCTCTTCTCGACCTGGGCCGAGCTCGTCGACCCGGCAGCCGAGAAGCTTCTCGCCCCCACCGGCTGGGTGAGGCCGGACGGCGCCACCTACCCCACCGGCGGCGACTGGGCGGAGCAGTACCTGCAGCCGCTGGCCGAGACCCTGGGCGACACGGTCCGCTTCGGCGCCCGCGTCACCGGTGTGTCCCGCCTCGGCCGCGACCGGGTCGTGGATGCCGACCGTGAGCAGCAGCCCTTCACCGTGCACATCCTCAACACCGACGGGACCGAGGAACGGATCACCGCCCGAGCCGTCATCGACGCCTCCGGCACCTGGTCCACACCCAGCCCCATCGGCGGCGACGGCCTGCCTGCCCTCGGCGAGCGCACGGCTTCCGACCGCGTCTCCTACCGCGTCCCCGATCTCAGGGATCCGTCCGTACGCGCCCGCTACGCAGGCAGGCGCACCGCCGTCATCGGTTCCGGCGCCTCCGCGTTCACCGCCCTCGCCTACCTGGCAGACCTGGCCAGGGACGTCCCGGACACGCACGCCGTGTGGGTCCTGCGGCGCGGCATAAGCGGCTCCACCTTCGGCGGCGGCGAAGCCGACCAGCTCCCCGCCCGCGGTGCGCTGGGCCTCGCTGCCAAGGCCGCCGTGGACGACGGTTACGCCGACGCAGTCACCGGTTTCCGCACCACAGCGGTCGAGCGGAGCGGCGAGCACCTGGTGCTCGTGGCCGAAGACGGCCGCCGTCTCGACCCGGTCGACGAGGTCATCGTCCTCACCGGCTTCCGCCCCGACCTGTCCTTCGTCCAAGAGCTCCGTCTCGGTCTCGACGACCGTCTCCAGGCTCCGGTCGAACTGGCCCCGCTGATCGACCCCAACGTCCACTCCTGCGGCACCGTCTACCCGCACGGCGTCAACGAGCTCTCCCATCCGGAGAAGGACGTCTATCTCGTCGGCATGAAGAGCTACGGCCGGGCGCCGACGTTCCTCGCCATGACCGGTTACGAGCAGGTCCGCTCCATCGCGGCCGCGCTCGCCGGGGACCAGGAGGCGGCGGAACGCGTCGAGCTCACGCTCCCCGAGACCGGAGTCTGCGGCGGCGCAGGCCTGTTCGACGATCCCGGTGCGGCCGAGCCCGAGGAGGGCGGCGGCTGCTGCGCCACCCCGACCACCCTGCAGATCGGCGTAGGAGCCCCGGTGAGTTCCGGCGGCTGCTGAGCCCTCACCCACCCACACAGCAGGAGGCACCCCATGTCACGCGTACAACTCGCCCTCCGCGTCCCCGACCTTGCCGCGTCCATCGCCTTCTACACCAAGCTCTTCGGCACCGAGCCGGCCAAACTCCGCGACGGCTACGCCAACTTCGCCATCGCTGAGCCCCCGCTCAAGCTCGTCCTGATCGAAGGGAAGGCGGGAGAGGACACCCGCATGGACCACCTCGGTGTCGAGGTCGACACAACCGAAGCCGTGCTCGCTGCCACGGCCCGCCTGTCCGATGCAGGTCTGGCCACGGCAGAGGAACACGACACGACCTGTTGCTACGCCCTCCAGGACAAGGTCTGGGTCCACGGCCCCGGCCAGGAACCCTGGGAGGTGTACGTCGTCAAGGCCGACGCCGACTCCCTGGCCAAGCAGCAAGGCAGCACCTGCTGCGGCACGGATAGTGCCGACGCCCGCGTGAGCGAAGGCGCCACCGCTTCGGGCTGCTGCTGACCCGAAGATGCCCGACCTCCACACCCGCGAGGCCGCGACCGGAACCGGGGACCGGTCGCGGCCTCGCGCCGCTCTCCCCGCCCTGTGCGCCACCCAGATCACCGGCTGGGGCGTCGTCTACTACGCCTTCCCCGTCCTGCTCCCGCACCTGACCGCGGACACCGACTGGTCCACGAGCGCCGCTACCGCCGCGTTCTCCGCAGCGCTGCTGATCTCCGCCGTCGCCGGGATACCCGTCGGCCGCATCCTCGACCGCCGAGGCCCCCGCGCCGTGATGACGGCCGGCTCGCTGCTCGCAGTCGCCGCAGTACTGGTCATCGCCGTGGCCCCCAACCTCTACGTGTTCACGGCCGGCTGGCTCATGGCCGGCATCGCCATGGCCGCCACCTTCTACCAGCCCGCCTTCGCGGCGCTGACCCGCTGGTGGGGCCCGGACCGCATCCGAGCCCTGACGATCGTCACCCTCGCCGGCGGTCTGGCGAGCACGGTGTTCGCCCCTCTCACAGCCGCACTGGCCGATCACCTCAGCTGGCGCACCACCTACGTCGTGCTCGCTGTGATCCTCGCCGCCGTAACCATCCCTGCCCACGCCCTGGCCCTGCGCGCACCCTGGCCCCCCGCCCCGCGAGCCGAGCTCACGACCACCCGCACGCCGATCGCCCGCAGCCGCTCCTTCCTCCTCCTCATGCTTGCCTTCACCCTCTCCGGCTTCGCCCTGTACGCAGTGGTCTTCGGGCTGGTCCCGCTGCTGACCGAACGCGGCGCGGACCCGACAACGGCGGCATGGGCACTGGGTCTCGGCGGAGCGGGCCAGACCCTGGGGCGCACGCTCTACGCCACGCTCGCCCGCCGAACCGGTGTCACCACCCGCACCGCGATCCTGATCGCTGCGGGCGGCGCGACCACGGCGGCACTCGCCGTCGTCACCGGTCCGATCCCGCTGCTGATCCTGCTCGCCGTGTTGGCCGGAGTCGTACGCGGCAATCTCACCCTGCTCCAGGCCACCGCCGTCGCCGACCGCTGGGGCACCGCCGACTACGGTCGTCTGTCCGGCCTGCTGTCCGCTCCCGCCACAGTGGCCGGGGCCCTCGCTCCCTGGGCCGGGGCCGCACTGGCCGGCTCGCTGGGCGGCCACAGCAAGCTCTTCCTCGCCCTTGCCGTCGGCTCCGCCCTTGCGGCCGTTCTGGCCGCGGCATCGGGGCTCCGCCCCTCGCACCGCTGACGGAGCGCGAGGGGACTCGAACCCGGCGCCCACGCGCCGCACTTCCGGATGCAGGCTGCGGGGCTCCGGCCTGCTGTTCCCGATGGGGTCGAACCCCTCCGCCGCGGCACCCGACCTCGCACCAAGTGGCAATATCTGTCTATCCATTGACGCTTAGTCAAGCTATGGGTGCTCCGAGTCGCACAGAGAGGCGGAGGAGGCCTTGAGCGAGGAAATCGAGGGTGCGGCCGAGGAGTTCGAACGCTCCAAGAACTGGCTGCGGAACGAGTTGAGGGCCCTCGCGGCCGTCGTCGCGCCCGGGGTGGATCCGGTGGTCGAGGAGCGGATCCAGGAGCGGCGCACCACCCGCGGGGCGATGGGAAGGCAGTTCTCGGTGGCTTTGACCGTTGCGGGGGCTTCCCGTGCTGCCGCCGCCTCCGACGCCATGGCCGCAGCAGGCTGGTGCCCCTTCGACGCCGGTGCGCGCCCCGGGGGACTCTCGCTGAAGGCGCGGCGCGACGGCTTCGAGGCGGGTCTCTTCAGCCGGCCGGTCGGCGGGCCGGTCCTGTGGGGCGAGGCGCCCACGGTGTGGTTCCACGACCGCTGGATACGTCCGCCGCGCGCGGCCACGCCTCAGGCGACGGCGCCCGGATACCGGCTGTGCCGCATGTGCGACGGCTGGGGGACATGCGGCGAATGCGGGGGCCTGGGCTTCGTGGACGGCAGGCGGTGTGCCGAGTGTGGTCTCGGAATGGACTGCTCGCACTGCGGGGGCAGCGGGCAGGAGCGCCTGGGCAGCTGAAGACCGCTTCGGTGTGCGCTCCCGTGTCTGCGGATCGGGCGGAAGGAAAGCAGGGTCCGTCTATTTCCGGTAATGCGTGAGACGTAAAGCCTTTGGATCCCGTCCTCTGTTGAATGATTTGACCGGATCGAAAGAAATAACCATAAAAGAGCCCTTGGGTCCCTCTCTCCGGTTGTCCGCCGCGCCCGGAGCGAGGCCGATTCCGTGGGGCTGCTGAATGGGTGTGCGCACGGGCCGAGGCTGGTCAGCGAGGTCTGGGTGTAACGGTGTTGGGCCGTCCGTGGCGGGTGCCCCGGGGTGAGGCCGGGGGACGGGCCGGTACGCGTAAACGATCACTGACGCTGTGTTATATTCGCGCGAAAAGCGATGGCAGGGGAGCATGAAGTCAATCAATTCCGCCCCGCTGGTCTCGGTCCTGGCAGATGTCAGCGGGCTGAGTGACGCGGAGCTGGCCGAGCTGCCGGACACCGTATTCGCCGACATGGTGTCGCGGCTCAGGGAAGAAGTGCTCACCCCCTCCAGCGAGCCGGTGTCCGCGTTCACATCGGCGCTCGACCCTGCGGCCGGGAAACGGGAGCGGACCCGCGAGCGGTCATGACGTTCCGCCAGTTCCTCCTCAAGTTGCATACGCGATGCAACTTGGCATGCACATATTGTTACGTGTACGAGGCCGCTGATCAGAGCTGGCGGACGAAGGCGCGGCGGATGGAACACTCCACCGTGCGGCAGGTGGCCACCCGGATCGCCGACTACCGGAGGTCGCCGGGGGACGGGACCGGGGCGGAACGGTCCGGTGGGCCGATCTCGGTGATCCTGCACGGCGGTGAGCCCCTGCTCGTCGGGCACCGGCATCTCGACGGGACGCTGAAGATCCTGCGCGACGCGCTGGAGGGCACCGGCGAGGTCGCCTGGGGGATGCAGACCAACGGGGTGCTGCTGGGCCAGGACCCGGAGCTGCTGAGGGTGCTGCGCCGGTACGGCGTGCGCGTCGGGGTCAGCCTCGACGGGACGGCCGCGGGCCATGACCGGTACAGGAAGTTCGCCGACGGACGAGGCAGTTACGGGGCCGTCGCCCGGGCGCTGCGCATCCTCGGGGACGGGGCGGACCGGGAGCTCTTCAGCGGGGTCCTGTGCACCATCGACCTCGACGCCGACCCCGTGGAGACCTACGAGGCGCTGCTCGAGTTCTCGCCGCCGCGGATGGATCTCCTGCTCCCGCACGGCACATGGGACGTTCCCCCGCCGGGCCTTGCGGCACGGCGCGTTCCTCCGGGCAGGCCGCCCGGTCCGAGAGGCCGTCCGCGGGACGGGGCGCAGGGCGGTCCGGAGGCGACCCCGTACGCCGACTGGCTGTGTGCCGTCTTCGACCGCTGGTACGGGGCGCCCCGGCGTGAGACCGGAATCCGGCTCTTCGAGGAGCTGATCATGCTGCTGCTGGGCGGCCGGGCGAGCAGCGAGATGGTGGGCAACGGTCCGCTGGACCTCGTCGTCGTGGAGACGGACGGCTCGCTGGAACTGGCCGACAGTCTGAAGGTGTCGTACGACGGTGCGGCGGCCACCCCGCTGGACGTGTTCCGTGATCCGTTCGCCGTGGCCGAGGCGCATCCGGCCTTCCGTGGTCCGCAGCTGTCGCCCGTCTGTGCCTCCTGCCCGCTGGTGGCGGTCTGCGGCGGAGGGCTGTACGCCCACCGGTACACCAGTCATGGGCCCGGTGATCCGTTCGCTCATCCGACGGTCTACTGCGCGGACATGGCCGCCCTGATCGGGCACATCCGGCGCAGGCTGGAGCACGATCTGGCCGGGCTGAGGGAGCGCCGCCCGGCCGGTTCGGCGGCCCGGTGAAGGGGCCGGAGGCCGCGCCTGCCCGGCATCTGATTCCGCGCGACACCTTCCTGGCGCTGGCCCGGGGGCGGGGCGGGGCCTCTGCCGTGGCCGTGCTGCGGGCCGGACAGCTGAGCAAGCGCAGGCTGCTGCTGAGTGCGGTGCGCCGGATCGCGCAGGAGCGTGCGCCGCGCGTGGTGCGGCAGATGCGGCTGGCGGAGACGTACGACCGGATCGAGGAGTTGCGCCAGGAGTCCACGGAGCGATGGGAGTCGGTGCTCCTGCATCCCTATCTGGACCTGTGGGCGGCCGGTGCGCTGCGCGCGCTGTACGGGGATACCGGCGGCGGCGAGGTGGATCCTGCGCCGGCCGGGCTGGCCCGGCTGCTGGATCCGGGCGGCCCGGTCCTCCAGGTGGAGTCGCGGGGGCGCTGTCTCACGGTGCGGATCGACGACCGCGGGCCGTACCGGGAGGCGCACGGTGACCCGGTGCCGGGGCCCCTCGACGGCGCAGCGGTGCGCCGCTGGGAGGAACTGCTGACCGATGCGTGGCAGTTGCTGGTCGAGCGGCATCCCTGGCACGCGGAGGCCGTCGGCGCCGGGGTGTCCACCCTGGTGCCGCTCCTGCCGAAGCCCGACGGCACGGCGGTGTCGTCGGTGGTGCGACGCGGATACGGTGCGGTGGGCGTGTCCCTGCCCGCCGATGCCGAGAGGCTCGCGCTCGCGCTGGTCCATGAGTTCCTGCACATCCAGTTGGGCGCGCTGCTCGATCTCGTACCGCTGCACGGGCCGGACTCGGGGGCGCGCTACCACGCGCCCTGGCGCACGGATCCGCGCCCTGCGGGCGCCCTGCTTCAGGGGACGTACGCGCATCTGGGGGTGTCGGACTTCTGGCGCGTGGAACGGGGCAGGGGGTACTGGCCCGGGCCGCTGACCCGGAGTTACGCCGACGGCCAGTACAGCCACTGGCGGGAGCGGACCGCCGGCGCCGCGCGGACCCTGCTGGACAGCGGTGAACTCAACGACGAAGGAAAGCAGTTCGTCGAGGAGTTGAGCCGTACCATCGGCGACTGGGACAGGAATACGGGCTGAACGGCGTCCTGACCGGCTCCGTAACGGCACTGCGTACCGTCGAGTTCTGGCCATAACGTGACCGTGGGCACAGTCTGAGTGGCCGCGGGCAATAACTGACCGTTTCCGAGGGTATTCAATGGGTGCCGGGGCACTGTGGGCCTGCGTTCAGCAGATCGAGTCGTGGGGGCGCGGTGGGGCCGTACTTCTTTCTGAGCTATGCCAGGACCGATGACCAGGACGCTTATGTGCGCCGGTTCTACGACGACTTATGTGCGCAGATCATGGAACTGGCCGGTAGCGCGGTCCGGTTGCCTGTCGGATTCCGGGACAACAGCTCGATCCGTATCGGGGAGCACTGGAGCGAGCGCCTGGAAAGCGTGCTCGGCATATGCCGTTCGATGGTGGCGCTCTACTCGCCCGACTATTTCCGCAGCGAGTGGTGTTCGCGCGAGGCCGGGGTGATGATGCGGCGCGCGAACCAGTACTTCGCGCGGACCCAGAAGGGCTCGTCGGCGCTGATCCCCGTGCTGTGGCGCCCCGTCGACATCCCGTCCGAGGTCGCGCACATCCAGTACGTCACCGACGGGTTCGGATCCTGGTACGCCGATGCCGGGCTGCAGCGGCTGCTCCAGAAGGACCCTGCCGGTGAGGACTACCGCAACGCCGTACGGCTGGTCGCGCAGCGTGTGCTGTACGTCGCCGAGCGCGAGAAGCTGCCCGTGGCCACCGGCATCCGCCTCGCTCAGGAGCCCTTGTCGTTCCCGCCGCGCACCGCACCCACCAGGCCGGGCAGCACCGTCCAGTTCTTCGTGGCCGCGGGCACCGCGGACACGCTGCCCGAGGAGCGCAGGAGCGCCCCGTACTACGGCCGTACGGGGCTCGACTGGAATCCGTACCACCCGCAGGAGGAGTACCCGATCTACCAGGTGGCCCAGCGCCTGGTGACGGCACAGGGGTACGGCACCGCCTACCGGGAGGTGCGCACAGGCCTCTCCCGTCAGCTCAACCAGGCATGGCGCGACGACCAGGTGTCGATCCTGCTGGTGGACGCGTGGAGCGCGCCGGTGTCGCCGTACCGCGAGCAGCTGGAGCAGTTCGACCGGGCGGAACACCCGGCGACCGGCGTCCTCGTTCCCTGCCATCCCCGGGAGGAGGGTGAGCGGGGGGAACTCTGGCGCGGGGTCACCGAGGTCTTCGAGCGGAAGTCGTCGCGCGGCACGCAGGACAGACAGTTCCAGGTCCGGGTCAGTGCCACTGACTTCAAGCAGGCCCTGGGGCGGATGGTGTCCTCCGCGCAGAACAACCTGATACGCAAGCGCCATGCCCCCGTGGCACCCGGTGCGGGCGGGCAGGGGACGGTGTCAGCGCGCCCGATCCTGCGGGGGCCGAGCAGCGGAACCGGCAGCGTGCCGGGCAGCGCTCCGCCACGGATTCCCGGGCCGGCCGGTGGAACACCCCAGGTCGGCCCTCCCGCTGACCGGCCGGTGAACCGGCCTCGCAGGCCCGGCGGGCACGGGCCGCACGACTCTCGTGGTGACGGAGGCGCAGGGCGATGACCAGGGACGGTTGGGGCGGTACGGCGAGCGGGGACGTTGCGGGCGGCTGGGACGACGGGGACACCTTCGGGGGTGCGGAAGGCCTGCGGGTGGTGGGCACTTCCGCGGGCTCCGGGGAGTTCGGGGCAGCTGCGGGAGCGGCCGTCGCGGGGCCCGGAGCGGGCGGCGCCCAGGTGCCGGGCGCACGGTCCGGGGCGGCAGGTGGCGGGGTGCCGGGCGCACGGTCGGAGGACGGCACCGGCGGGTACGGGACCGGTGGGCAAGGCGCCGGCGAAGCAGGTGCCGGCGAGCCGGGCACCGTCGTGACGTTCTACTCGTTCAAGGGCGGCGTGGGCCGCACCATGGCTCTCGTCAACACCGCCTGGATCCTGGCCAGCAACGGCCTGCGCGTCCTGATCATCGACTGGGACCTGGAGGCGCCGGGACTCCACCGCTACTTCCATCCGCTGCTGGTCGACCCCGAACTCGGCTCCACCAAGGGCGTCATCGACCTCATCCGCGACTACTCCATGCGAGCCTCCGGGCCCGGTCCCGAGCTCCTGCCCGGAGGGCGTGTCGACTGGGACCGCTGGTTCCGTGACCACTCCGACGTCGATGACTGCATCGTCGGGGTGCGCATGGACTTCGCCGACGACGGCCGGCTCGACTTCCTGCCCGCGGGTCTTCAGAACGACGGATACTCCGCGGCCGTCTCCACTTTCGACTGGGACCACTTCTACACGCAGCTGCGGGGCGCCGAATTCCTCACGGCGCTGCGCGACGAGCTGAGCGAACGCTACGACTACGTCCTGATCGACAGCCGCACGGGACTGTCCGACACGGCCGGCATCTGCACGATCCTGCTGCCCGACGTCGTCGTCGACTCCTTCACGCTGAGCGCCCAGTCGATCCAGGGTGCCGCAGCAGTCGCCGAATCGGTGCGGGCCCAGGCCACGATGCGCCCCATCCGGATCCTGCCCGCCCCGATGCGCGTCGAGTACGCCGAGCAGAACAAGCTGGAGGCCGGCCGGGACCTGGCCCGCAGCAGGTTCCAGTCGTTCCTCGGCTCCATGACCCGTGAGGAACGCGACCTGTACTGGGGCGACGTCGAGATCCCCTACCGCCCCTTCTTCGCGTACGAGGAGATCCCCGCCCCCGTCGGCGACCGGCCCCATCAGGGAAACAGCCTGCTGGCCGCGTCCGAGCGGCTCACCGGCCGGATCACCGGCGGGCGGGTCACGAAGCAGCGCCCGATGCCGGAGACGATGCGGCGGGCACTGCTCGCCTCGTACGAGCGGACCAAGGCGCCAATCCCCTCCGACATCTTCCTCAGCTACGCGCCCGCGGACCGCATGTGGGCGGAGTGGATCGGCGCCCGGCTCACCGCGACCGGCTACCAGGTGGCACTGAGCGGCTCGGCCGAGCACGCGGGCGCCGACACGATGACCGACGTACGTCTCGCCCTGGCCGGATCCGGCCGGATCGTGGTGCTCCTCTCGCCCGACTTCGTCCGGCTGCCGCACGCGCACGAACTGTGGAAGTCCGTGTCCTCCCGGGACCCGGAGGCCTCGCAGCGGATGCTGATCCCCATCCGCGTCCACGACGCCCCGCTGCCCGCCCCCTTCGCGGGCCTGGTGGCCGTGGACCTCGTCGAGCGGGGCCAGGAAGAGGCGGAGCAGGCGCTGCTGGCGGCCGTCGGCCGGCCGGACAACGTCGCGGGCACCCTCCGGACCCCCGGCAGGACGGCCACCGACGAGGAGAGCGGACCCCGTTATCCCGGAGTCGTTCCCCGCGTCTGGCACGTGCCGTCGCGCAATCCCTCCTTCACCGGTCGTGCCGGGACGCTGGAGCAGATGCGCAACGGCTTCGCGGCGAGCGGACTCCAGGGCGGTCCTCCGCAGGCCGTGTTCGGGCTCGGCGGAGTGGGCAAGACGCAGGTCGCCATCGAGTACGCGCACAGGTTCGCCGCCGACTACGACGCCGTCTGGTGGATAGCGGCCGGCCAGCCGGGCCTCGTGCGCCAGGAACTGGCGGCGCTGGCAGTCGAGTTGGGTCTCCCGGTGGGTGACGACGTGGCGACCACGGCGGCCGCCGTACTGGAGGCGCTGCGGCAGGGGCGGCCCTACCGGCGCTGGCTGCTGGTCTACGACAACGCCGAACGGCCCGAGGAACTGGCCCCGTTGATCCCGGCCGGACCTGGCCACGTCCTGGTGACGTCGCGCAACAGGGCCTGGGTGGCGCTCGCCGTCCAGGTGGAGGTCCATGTCTTCACCCGGGACGAGTCCGTGCGACTGCTCCGGCGGCAGAACCCGAACCTGACCGACACCGAGGCCGGTCAGGTCGCCGAGGCGCTCGGTGACCTCCCGCTGGCCGTCGGGCAGGCGGCGGCCTGGCTGGAACAGTCCGCCATGCCCGTGGAGACGTATCTGCGGCTGCTGGAGACCCAGTTGACGCAGATGCTGGAGCAGGAGCCGCCCACGAGCTATCCGCGCTCGGCGGCAGCCACCTGGCTGCTGTCGCTCGCCGCGATGCGCGAGGCGACGCCCGCCGCCGCGCTGCTTCTGGAGATCTGCGCGTTCTTCGGGCCGGACCCCATCCCGATGTGGACGCTGTACGGCAGCCGTACGGCGGAGCTGCTGGAGCAGTACGACGACCGCCTGGACGACCCGATGCGGATGGGCAGGCTGTTCACCGACATCAACCGCTACGGCCTCGCCCGCACCGACCAGGGCGACCGGACCATCAGCGTGCACCGGCTGGTGCAGGAGGTGCTGCGCTCCCAGGTGCCGCGCGAACGCTGGGCCGAGATGCGCGCCCACGTGCACGCGATTCTCGCCGAGGCCAATCCCGGGTACGCCGAGGACCCCGCCTCCTGGGGGCGGCACGCGGCACTGCTGCCGCACATGGCCCCGTCGCGGGCGTTCAGCAGCAGGTCCGCGCGGGTACGCCGCTGGGTGGTCGACGCGGTCCGCTACCTGTGGCGGCGCTCCGATCACAGCGCCGCCCTGGAAACGGCCGAACGGGCCCTGGGGCTGTGGGTTCCCGTCTTCGGGGACGGCGACTCCCTGGTGATCCTCATGCGGTGCCAGCAGGCCAACGCGCTGAGGTCCGCCGGAAAGCTGGCGGAGGCGCACGCGCTGGGCATGGAGGTGTGGGAGCAGGCCCGTGAGTCGTTGGGCGAGGACGACGAGTACACCCTGATCGCCGCCGGGAACCTCGGCGCGGACCTGCGCAGCACCGGCGCCTACACCAAGGCGCGGGACATCGACCGGGAGACCTACCGGGTCAGCCAGCGGGTGCACGGCCTGCGGACCCCGCGCACGCTCAGCGCCGCGAACAACCTCGCGGTCTCCCTCTTCCTGTCCGGCGACCGGCAGGGCGCCCGCGAGCTCGACCGGTACGTGTACGAGACCCGGCGCGAAGTGCTGGGCGCCACCCATCCGTACACGCTCACCTCCGCCAGCAACTACGCACGGGACCTGCGCGAGACGGGGGCGCCGGAGCAGGCGCTGAAGCTGCTCCAGGAGACCGTGGCGGCCTTCCGGGAGCGGACCGGCGACAAGCACCCGGAAACACTGAGCGCGGCCCGCAACCTCGCGGCGGTGCTGCGCCGCACCGGGCAGTACGAGGCGGCGAGGGCGCTCAGTGCCGACATCTACGACACGTACATGAGCGTGCTCGGCCCCGACCATCCGGACACCCTCTCCGCGGCCACCAACCTGGCCTGTGCGCTGGTGGCCACGGGGGACGCGCAGGGGGCGCGGGCACTCGCGCAGGACGCCCTCGACCGGCACCGGACCCAGCTGGGGGAGCGGCATCCGTTCGCTCTGGCCTGCGCGAACAACCTTGCCGTGTACCTGCGGCTGACCGGGGCGCGTGATGCGGCGCTGGCCATGTCGCGCAGAACCTTCCAGCAGTACCGGGAGGTTCTCGGCGCCGCCAATCCGTACACACTGACGAGCATGATGAACCACGCGACCGACCTGGTCACCAACAACAGGACGGCAGAGGCGGTGGCTCTGGAGCGCGCGGCGTACGCCGACTTCGTCCGCATCCTGACAGCCGATCACTACGACGCGATCGGCTGTGCGTCGAACCTGGCGATCGACCTGCGGGCGACCGGAGCGACGGACGAGGCGGCGGCTCTGCATCAGGACGCCCTGGAGCGGGCCGCGGCGACGATGGGGGCCGAACATCCGACCACGCTCACGGTGCAGGCGTGGGGGAGACTCGACTCGGACATCGAGCCGCCCGCTCCCTGACCCCGCCCGCTCCTGAATCCGCCGGCTCGCTCGTGAACCCGCCGGCTCTTGACCCCGTTTTGTGACGTACATCACAGGAACTGCGGGTCGTGGGCGGACAAGTCAGGAGGTGAACTACTCGATGCATGCCCGCATCCGCGCGGGGGACCCGGAGGCGTTCCGCGAGCTGTTCCGCGACCATGCTCAGCTCGTCTACCGGCACGCGGTGAGGACCACGGGGGACTGGGACGGGGCCGAGGACATCGTGTCGCTGACCTTCCTGGAGGCCTGGCGACTGCGCGGGAAGCTGCGGGACGAAGGTGACAGTCCGCGGCCCTGGCTGATGGGGATCGCGGTCAACGTGCTGCGCAACACACGGCGCGCGGCCAAGCGGCACGAGAGGGCGTTGGTCAGACTGCCCCTGCGGGACGTTCTGCCCGACTTCGCCGACGAGCTGGTCGGGCGGATCACGGACTCGGAGGAACTTGCCGCGGCGAAGACCGCGTTGGGGCAGCTGCGCAGAGGCGAGCGCGAGGTCTTCACGCTGTGCGTGTGGTCCGGGCTCGGTTACGCGGAGGCCGCCGAGGCGCTCGGGGTGCCTGTCGGCACGGTGCGTTCCCGGCTGTCGCGGGCGAGAACCCGGCTGCGCAAGCTCACGGACGGGGAGTTGCGCCGCCGGCGGACAAAGAGGGAACCGGTCGGGACGGGCGGACAAGTACGGGGTGACCGCATCGATGCGGTCCGGTCGCACGAGGAGAGGAACCGATGAATCGCACCCCTTGGTGGCGGCACCGGGAGCCGCTCGACCATGTGGAGTCGGCGGCGCTTCTGCCGGCGCCGGGCGATCCGGTGCTTTCGCACGACCGCCTGACCACGCTCGAGGAGCACCTGATGAACGAGATCCGCCAGGCGCAGGACCGGAAGTCCGCCGATGACCAGATCCGGACCGCGGCCCTTTTCCCGCCGCGTCCTCCCGAGCCGCCGCGCCGTACGGGCAGCCGCCGGCTCGCGCTGATCGGGGCGGCCGTGGCGGTCGTCGTCCTGGCCGGGGCGATCGGAGTCGCGCGGTTGACGGGGCAGGAGGCTGTCGAAGCCGCCGGTCCGCCGGAAGGATCTGTTCCCGCTTCGGTGGTACAGGTCGCGCAGGGCACGACGAAAGGGCTGAACAGCACGGTCGACCGTATCTCCGTGGCTGCTGTGAAGGAGAAGCTCCCCGAGCCCGCGCCGGGGCAGTTCATCTACATCAAGAGCCAGGTCTCCTGGCTGTCGATGTCGCAGAACGTGGACACCGGGAAGAACGAGACGTATGTGCAGAAGCTGCATCCCCGCCAGGTCTGGCTGTCGCCGGACGGCCGCAGGGGCTGGCTGATCGAGCCGGGCAACGGCACGACGTCCAGGGACGGGATCACTCTTGACGACGACGGGGAGGCCCTGGAGCCGAGCATCGGTTCGCCCAGCTACGACTACCTCAAGACGCTGACCACCGACCCCGACGAGCTGCTGAAGAAGATCTACGAGGAGACGGAGGGGCAGGGCAACGGCCCCGACCAGCAGGCCTTCACCACGATCGGTGACCTGGTCATGGAGCAGGTGATGCCGGCCGAGCTGACGTCCGCGCTGTACCGGGCCGCCGCGAAGATCCCCGGTGTGGTGGTCGTGGACGACACGACCGATGCGGTCGGTCGGCACGGGATCGCCATAGCCCGGACCGATGAGGCGGGCGGCGCCCGCACCGAGTGGATCTTTGACCCGAAGACCTTCAGCTATCTGGGGGAGCGCACGGTGCAGATGCGTGACATGGAGGGGATCGAGGCCGGCACGGTGACCGGGCACACGGCGATCACGGAGCGGGCGGTTGTCGATGCGATGAAGGAGCTCCCGGGGACCAGGAGCAAGGTCTGACCTGGCCGAAAGGGTGAGGAGGGCAGGGGCGGGGAGCCGCTGTTTCTTGACGGGGGCGGGGTGCGGGCATAGCGTCGCCGGGTTGCTGAGCCAGTGCTTGGAGAGGTCGTCCGTGCCGCACACCGACCCCACCCCCACCCCTTCGACTTCGCCCGTTTCCACCCCTGCTCCCGCCCACGATCAGGCCGCCCGGGCAGCCCGCGATCGGGACGCTCGTGATCAGGCCGCCCGCGCGCAGGCCGAGGCGGTGCTGACCGCGCCGGGTGCTCCCTTTGCCGTGGTCCGTGCCGAGCACGGCCCACTCGTCTACGCCAACGGGCCCCGCACACTGCGCGAGTTCGTGGAGACCACCTGGGCCTTCGGCGACCAGCCGTTCCTGATCGCGGGTGAACGGACCTGTTCGTACGAGGAGTTCTTCGCCGGCGCGTCCTCGCTGGCGTGCCGACTCTCCGAGACGTACGGGCTGCGCCCCGGAGACCGGGCTGTGATCGCGATGCGCAACCACCCCGAGTGGCAGATCGCGTTCTGGGCGGTGCAGCTGGCCGGGCTCGTCGCTGTGCCGCTCAACGCGTGGTGGACGGAAGGTGAGTTCGGCTACGCCCTCGACGACTGCGAGCCGCGGGTGCTGCTGGTCGACGGGGAGCAGCTGCCGAAGGTGGCGGGCTGGGGGGAGAAGGCCGGGGCGCGCTTCGTCGTCTTCCACGACGAGGCAGTCGGGGAAGGCGGGCTGCCCGACAGGGCCGAGCGGTACGCGGACCTGCCCGCGCCCGACCCGCTGGCCGCGCCTCCCGAGGTGGAGGTCCGCCCGGAGGACGACGCCACGATCATCTACACCTCCGGCACCACGGGGCGGCCCAAGGGCGCCGTCGCCACCCACCTCGCCCAGGCGGGTGCCGCTCTCAACCCGCGCTACCAGGCCGCCGCCTCCGCACTGGGCCGCGGGATCATCCCCGGGCAGGGGCCGGCTCCGGTCACCCTGATGACGTTCCCGTTCTTCCACGTCGCGGCGTTCACCAGTCTCTACGCGGCGATGGCGACGGGCGGAACCCTCGTCCTGATGCGCAAGTGGGACACCGACGAGGCCCTGCGGCTGATCCGTGAGCACGGGGTCACGCACTACGCCGGAGTACCGGCCACCGCGCTCCAGCTGCTTGCCGGAGCGGAGCGTGCGGGTGACGGCCTGGAGAGCCTGCTGATGCTGAACACGGGCGGGGCGGCGGCTCCGCCCGACCTGGTCGCGCAGCTCACCGCCCGGCACGGTGAGCGGATCGAGCCGCGCAACGGCTACGGCCTGACCGAGACGAGTGGAGGAGTGCTGGCCAACTTCGGAGCCGCGTACCGCGCCCACCCGGAGAGCGTCGGCACCCCGACTCCGGTCACCGAGGTGCGGATCGCCGGTGCCGCGGGGGAGGCGCTGGGGGACGGTGAGGTCGGCGAGCTCTGGCTGCGCGGCCAGTCCTTGGCCCGCGGCTACTGGCGCAACGAAGCGGCGACGGCCGAGGCGTTCAGCGGCGGCTGGTTCCGTACGGGGGATCTCGCCGTGGTCCGCGACGGGCGGGTCGCCGTCGTCGACCGGATCAAGGACATGGTGATCCGGGGCGGCGAGAACGTGTACTGCGTCGAGGTCGAGGCGGCGTTGCACGACCACCCGGATGTCGAGGACGCGGCGGTGCTCGGTGTCCCGCATCCGGTGCTGGGCGAGGAGGTCGCGGCGGTCGTGCGGCTGCGGCCGGGCGCCGAGGCCGGCGTCGAGGAGCTACGGGCCCAGGTGGCCCGGAGTCTGGCCGCGTTCAAGGTTCCGGCCCATGTCCTGGTGACGCACGAACCGCTGCCCCGGAATCCGACCGGGAAGATCCTCAAGCGGGAGCTCCGGGAGACAGTCAGGGAGCACGCGCACAGGAGCGAGGCCTGAGCGCGGCGGGTTTCAGGGCCGGGTGATCCGGACCTCGTAGTTCTCGTCGGCGTCCTTCGCGAGGACGGATATGCGTATGCCGTTGGACCGGTCGGTGAACACCTCGCCGGGCTCGAACGGGGCGTCGGAGAGTTCGGCATGGACATTGGGCCGCCGGGTGCAGCCGCCGCTGTCCTCGGCGCTGTCCGCGACGGACACCGGCCCCTGGCCGGTGTCGACGTCGGAGCTCACCCTGTAGATGAGTACACCGGGCCTGCACACCGCTTCGTCGTTGCCCGCCGGGGTGCGGACCTCCACCGCGTATCCGGACTCGGCGCTCAGCGGCACGAAGGCCAGCTTGGTGCCGCCGGTCGTGGCGAGCGGGCCGAGGGTGTGTTCGCTGGTGCCGGGCATGGCCGCGCACCTGATCTGGCTGCTGTCGAGCCAGCCGAGCTTCCACTTGTGCCAGCCCAGGAGGTCGTTGTTGGCACCCCAGTCCTCGGACATGATGTCCCAGTGGCCCACGGAGCCGCCGCCCTCCATCGTGTACAGGTCGGGCAGCCCGAAGACATGGCCGTTCTCGTGGGGCAGGACCCGGTAGCCGGTTTCCGCGTACGAGCCCGACCCGTCGTCCTGGCGGCTGTAGACGAAGGACGTGTTGGCGAGCGGGACTCCGTCGGCGAGCGGGGCGTCGTCGTTCCCGGAGAACGTGACCGACAGGACGGTGTCCAGTGCGGAAGGGCCGGCATTCGGGGTGACCAGGACGTTGACCAGGTCGTACGCGGAGAAGTCCACCTTCGGGTCCGCGGTGCTCACGAGGTCCTTGACGAGCTTGCGGTAGCCGGGTTCGTACGGTGAACCCCGCTCTATCCCGTACGCGGAGAACGGCTGGGGCATGCGCAGCCAGTCCTTCACGGGGGCTTCGGGCACATAGGTGAGGCGGCCGTAGGAGCTGGTGCGAAACCAGTCGGACGTCTGCGGGAAGAATTCCGCCAACCGGTCCTCGGCCGGTTCCGTCGCCTCTGCGTCCGGGAAGTCGATCATCAGGTTGAGGGCCTTGATCTCCCCCGTGGAGCGCGCGTATCCGGGCGGTGTCGGCATGCCCTCCGACATCTGCACGCCCATGGCGGCAGGGATCCGGCACGGGGCGAGTCCCGGGCCCCGGGGGGCGGCCACCGGTCCTGCGGAGGCGCGTCCGGTCTCGGGGAGCGTGGAGCTCGCCGACGCCACGGTTGCGATCACCAGAGCTGTTGCACCGGCGAGGGCGACGGTGCGGCGGTACCTGCGTATCCGGTGGCGGGGCTGCTGCATAGGGCGCCTTCGGGGGGTCCGCGGCAGTCGGCCGGCCCTGACTGCGCTCTGCCGATCAGCCTGTGCCGGGACCTGCGGGTCCGCTCGTTGGGTGCGCCGATGGAGGGGTTTTCACCTCCGTGAAGCATGTGATGCAGGTCACATTTGCTCGGGAAATAACCGGGGACCCTTTCCCCGTTTGCATGGGTGTCCCCGGCGAAACGGGGAAGCGGTCCCCGGTTAGCTCCGAGGGTCCGCCCACACACCGAAATGGGAAGGGCCGCCGTCGTGGAGACTGTCGCCGAAACCGCCACCTGCGCCGTGCAGCGCCGTACGTCCCGTCCGCGGGCCGACGCGCTGCGCAACCGGGAGCGGATCGTCGCGGCCGCGCGCGAGATGTTCGTCGAGTTCGGCCCGGACGTGCCGCTCGACGAGGTCGCACGCCGTGCCGGGGTCGGCAACGCCACGCTCTACCGGAACTTCCCCGACCGGGCCGCACTGACCCACGAAGTCGTTCTCGCGGTCACCTCACGCACCACCGAACGTGCCCAGGAGGCTGTTGCGGCGGAATCCGATCCGTTCGCCGCGCTCAGCCGCTTCGTGCACGCGGCGGCCGACGAGCGGGTCGGCGCCCTGTGCCCGATGCTGTCGGGCGGCTTCGACAAGGACCATCCCGAACTGCTCGCCGCCCGCCGAGGCCTCGAAGAGGCCGTCGAAGGGCTGGTGGAGCGCGCCATGTCCGCAGGGCGGCTGCGCACCGACATCGCCGTCGGTGACGTACTCGTCGCCCTCTCCCAGCTCACCCGGCCGCTGCCCGGCATCGCCTGCCCGGACATCGACCGGTTCACCCACCGCCATCTCCAGCTCTTCCTGGACGGTCTGGAAGCTCCGGCCCGTTCCGAGCTGCCCGGATCGGCGGCGACCTTGGAGGACCTGCGCCGCAGGCACTGACGCCGACGGCACATCAGAGACTCAGCAGACTCACGGGGCCCCAGCGGCCGACAGAACACACAAGGAGCAGGTCGGGGCCTGACCAGCAGGTCCGACCGCCGGCACGGTGCGCCCTTTTTCCCGCGCCGTAGGCCCGTTCCGCCGACCCACGACCCTTCACGACGACTCTCGCGTCCTTAGGTGGCTACTCCCATGTCCAAAACAGCCGACACGCTGCTTCCGGATCCCAGTCGCTGGAAAGCACTGGCCTTCATCGCCCTCGCCCAGCTGATGGTCGTCCTCGACGCGACCATCGTGAACATCGCCCTGCCCTCCGCCCAGACGGACCTGGGCATCTCCGAGGGCAACAAACAGTGGGTCATCACCGCCTACGCGCTCGCGTTCGGCGGGCTGCTGCTCTTCGGCGGACGCATCGCCGACCTCTGGGGGCGCAAGCGCACCTTCGTGGTCGGTCTGCTCGGTTTCGCCGCGGCCTCCGCGATCGGTGGCGCCGCGCAGGGCGAGGCGATGATGTTCGGCTCCCGTGCCCTGCAGGGTGCCTTCGGCGCGCTGCTCGCACCGGCCGCCCTGTCGCTCCTCGCAGTGATGTTCACCGACGCCAAGGAGCGCGCCAAGGCCTTCGGTATCTACGGGGCCATCGCCGGTGGCGGTGGCGCGGTCGGCCTGATCCTGGGCGGCTTCCTGACCGAGTACCTGAACTGGCGCTGGACCTTCTTCGTCAACATCCCCTTCGCGATCGTTGCCGCCGCAGGTGCCTACTTCGTCATCCGTGAGCCGGCCGGTGGCCGCAACCGCTCGCCGCTCGACATCCCCGGTGTCGTCCTGTCCACCCTGGGCCTGGTCTCTCTGGTGTACGGCTTCACCCGCGCGGAGTCGGCCGGCTGGTCGGACTCGCTGACCATCGGCATGTTCGTCGCGGCCGCCGTGCTTCTCCTGGCATTCGTCGTCACGGAGTCGCGCGTCAAGTCCCCGCTCCTGCCGCTGCGCGTCCTCATGGAGCGCAACCGCGGAGGGGTCTACCTCTCGCTGGGTCTCGCCATCATCGCGATGTTCGGGCTCTTCCTGTTCCTGACGTACTACCTGCAGGTCGCAAAGGGCTACTCGCCGGTCAAGACCGGCTTCGCGTTCCTGCCGATGATCGCGGGCATGATCGCCGGTTCCACGCAGATCGGCGCCCGGCTCATGACCCGGGTCCCGCCGCGGCTCCTGATGGGCCCCGGCTTCCTGGTGGCGGCGATCGGCATGCTGCTGCTGACCCAGCTGGAGATCGACTCCTCGTACGCGGGTGTCATCCTGCCGGGACAGCTGCTGCTGGGCCTCGGTATGGGTACGGCGTTCATGCCGGCCATGTCGCTGGCCACGCACGGCATCGAGCCGCGTGACGCCGGTGTGGCCTCGGCGATGGTGAACACCTCGCAGCAGGTCGGAGGCGCCATCGGTACGGCGCTGCTCAACACGATCGCGGCAGGTGCCACGACCGCGTACATCGCCGACCACGCCGCAGGTGCCTCCGACCCGAAGCTGTTGCAGCTCCAGGCCATGGTGAGCGGCTACGCCAGCGCGATCTGGTGGGCTGTCGGCATCCTCGCCGCGGCCTCGGCGATCGCTCTGACGCTGATCAACACCGGGCGCCCGGGCACCGGAGCCACCGGTTCCGGCGGGTCGGCCGAAGGTGCGGACGACTTCGAGGGCGACCTCAAGATCCCGGTCGTCGCTCACTGAGCCGGTGCGGGCGCGACGGTGTGACACCTGAAGCCGCCTGACCTCCGGTCCGGATCATCTGCCCTGGTTCCGCTCAGCGGAGCCAGGGCAGATCCGCGTCCGTGTCCTCCGGCTGCAGTCCGGTGGCGATGACCTGCATGATCTCGCCGAGGCTGCGTACCTGTTCGGGGGTGAGCCGGGCGAACATCGCCTGGCGCACGGCCTCGACATGGCCCGGTGCGGACCGCGCGAGCATCTCGTGGCCCTCGTCGGTGAGTACCGCGTTCTGGCCGCGCTTGTCCTGGGGGTGCTCCTCCCGGCGGACCCACCCGTTCTTCTCCAGCCGGGCGACGGCGTGCGAGAGCCGCGAGCGGGTGATCTTGGCGTCCTTGGCCAGCTCGGTCATCCGCTTCCGGCGCCGGGGAGCCTGGGAGAGCTGGACGAGCAGTCCGTAGTAGATGTGCGGCATGCCGGCATCGCGCTGCAGCTGGCGGTCGAGGTGATCCTCCAGGAGCGTGGTGGCGTGGAGGTACGAGCGCCAGACGCCCTGTTCTTCGGTGGTGAGCCAGCGCGGCCCGCCGGTGGATGCCGTGGTCATGTACTTCACTGTACGACCTTTTCTTGAAAGTTTAACTAAATAGAGCTAAGGTCTCCGGTAGTTGGAACTTGAAGGTTCAAGCAATTGATCCGTCGAGTCCCCGGTGCCTGTGGCAGGTATCAGCCTCCGGTGCCTGTAGACAACACATACCTTGATCGGCCGAGGAATGGGAGTGCCATGACTGACACCGCGGAGCGCATGCCCGCCCTCTACCTCTCGCACGGCGCGCCGCCGCTCGCCGACGACCCCGTCTGGCCCGGCGAGCTGGCCGCCTGGTCGGCCGGGCTGCCGCGCCCCAAGGCGATCCTGATGGTCTCCGCCCACTGGGAGGAGGCCCCGCTCGCCCTCGGCGCCACCGAGTCCGTCCCACTCGTCTACGACTTCTGGGGCTTCCCGGAGCACTACTACCGGGTGCGCTACGCGGCCCCGGGGGCCCCGGCGCTCGCGGACGACGTCCGCAAGCTGCTGCGCGGTGCGGGCACGCCGGTCCAGGACATCGCGGACCGCGGTCTCGACCACGGGGCGTACGTGCCGCTGGTGGAGATGTTCCCGGGCGCGGACATCCCCGTACTCCAGATCTCCATGCCGACCCTGGACCCGCAGAAGCTGATGGACATAGGGCGCAAGCTCGCTCCGCTGCGCGACCAGGGGGTATTGATCGTCGGAAGCGGCTTCTTCACCCACAACCTGGCGGCGCTGCGGCACCCGGGGGGCGGGATCCCCGGATGGTCGGCGGAGTTCGACGACTGGGGGCACAGGGCGCTCCAGGCGCAGGACATCGACTCGCTGCTGGACTTCGAGAGCAAGTCGCCGGCGGGCAGGCTGGCCCATCCGCGTACCGAGCACTTCGCGCCGCTGTTCGTGACGCTGGGCGCGGCGGAGGGCGAGCTCGATCAGGGACGCAGCGTCATCGAGGGCTTCTGGATGGGTCTGGCGAAGCGTTCGGTGCAGTTCGGCTGAGGAGCGGCTTCTCGTACCAGGACACGTCCCAGTAGCGGCCGAACTTCCGGCCCACCTCGGTGTACGTGCCGACGTGCCGGAAGCCGAAGGCGTCGTGCAGCCGTGCGGACGGCTCGTTCGGCTGGGCGATGCCCGCGTAGGCGCGGTGGATGTCCTCGCCGGCCAGGGCCTCGAACAGGGCCTTGTACAGGAGCGTGCCGATTCCGCGGCCCGTGGCGTCGGGTGCGCAGTAGACGCTCACCTCGACCGACGTGCTGTACGCCGCCTTGGGGCGGTACGGGCTGCTGGTGGCATAACCCAGGATCCCGGTCGCGTTGTCAGCCGTGGAGTCCTCCCGGGCAACCAGGAGGCGGTACGGGCCGTCTTCAGGGTGGGAGCGCAGCCACGGCAGCCTCTCGGCCGGAGTGAACGCGGCTGTATCGAATGTGAGCGCCGTCTCACGGACGTAGTGGTTGTAGATGTCCGTGAGAACTTCCAGATCGGCCTCCGTGCCGGGCCTGACCTGCACTTCTGTCGATATATGTGGCATCGGTCCTCCTGCTGGGGCCGACAGGGTACTGCATGATCTCGAAAGCGAACGGTCGCGGTGGGAATTCTGTCCGGATTCCAGTCGTTGTTTCCATCGGATGCAGGGCACCCGAAAGGGTGTCGCGACCTACTGAGTAAGGGAGCACGCATGGCAACCCGTGCCGTCGCCCGACGTTCGTCCGCCACCAGCGGCGGGACCACCCGGGCGAGCAGCGTTCGCGCCGTGGGCGGGGAGATCGCCGATCGCGACCTGGTCGGCATGTACCTGGACGAGATCGCTCGTACACCGCTGCTCGACGCCGCCAAGGAGGTCGAGCTCTCGCAGACGATCGAGGCGGGCGTCTACGCCCAGCAGATCCTCGACGGCGAGGTGGAGAGCAAAGCCGGCGGAGCGAAGCGCAAGGAGCTCGAGGCGCTGGTCTCCGAGGGCGAGCGCGCCAAGGACGTATTCATCCGCTCCAACCTCCGGCTCGTCGTTGCCGTGGCCCGGCGGTACCCGCGAGCGGGCCTGCCCCTGCTCGACCTGATCCAGGAGGGCAACGCGGGCCTGGTGCGCGCGGTCGAGAAGTTCGACTACGCCAAGGGCTTCAAGTTCTCCACGTATGCGACGTGGTGGATCCGGCAGGCCATCACCCGCTCGATAGCCGACCAGTCCCGCACGATCCGGCTCCCCGTCCACCTTGTGGAGGAGCTCGGCCGGATCCGCAGGGTGCAGCGCGAGTTCAATCGCGAGCACGGCCGCGACCCGGAGCACTCCGAGATCGCAGCCGAGCTGGACTCCAACGCCGAGCGCGTCGGCAACGTCCTGGACTGGGCCCGTGACCCGGTCAGCCTCAACATGTCCGTGGACGACGACGGTGACACGCAGTTCGGTGACCTGCTGGAGGACACCTCCGCGGTGTCGCCCGAGCAGTCCGTGATGACACTGCTGCGCAGCGAGGAGCTCGAGGACCTGATCGGCAAGCTCGACAACCGCACCGCCTCCATCATCCGGATGCGGTACGGAATCGAGGACGGCCGTGAGCGGACCCTCACCGAAGTGGGCAAGCAGCACGGTCTGACGCGGGAGCGGATCCGCCAGATCGAGAAGCACGCACTACTCGAATTGAAGCGAATGGCTCACGACACGGGCTTTGACGCTGCGGCGTGAGCCAATAACCCGTAACCTCCCAATCAAGCCGGTTCGCACCGGCCCGACGACCGGGTCCTGTACCGGTCCCATGAGCTGAGTCCCGGCGCCCACCCCCCCCGGCGCCGGGGCTCATTCATTTCTGATCCGCCCCGGGACCGGCCGCCGACGACGCGCGGGTCAGGCGGGCGCCCAGATCGCTCAGGTAGGCCACCAGCGACGACGGCCCGTGCGCGGTGAACTCGCAGTCCACCAGGGCCAGCCGCAGCGCCACCCACTCCAGCGAGTCCGAGGAGACCGAGCGCAGCCGGCAACTGTGCTCACCGGTCGGCTCCGGAACGCCGAGCGACGCGGGTAGCCGCGCCGTCACGAAGTCCGCCGGGGCCCGGAACGTCACGTCGATGCGCAGATCCGGCTGCATCCGGGACATCGACCGGGCGAAGAACTCCGCGGCGTCCCCGCTCTCGGTGGGCAGCTCGCGCGGGGTGAAACGGGCCCCCGTGGCGAACGGCTCGCTCACCCGGTCCACCCGGAAGGTGCGCCAGTCCTCACGGTCCAGGTCGTAGGCGACGAGATACCAGCGGCTGCCCGTGCTGACCAGCCGGTACGGTTCGACCTGCCGTTTCGACGCGGTGCCGTCCCCGGACCGGTAGGCGAAACGCAGCCGCTCCCGCCCGGTGACCGTCGAAGCGATCACGGTCAGCGTCTGCGGGTCGATGGTGGATCCGTCGCCGCGGGTGAGGGGCACGGTGGCCTTCTGCAGGGAGGAGACCCGGTGGCGCAGCCGTGAGGGCAGGACCTGCTCCAGCTTGGCCAGCGCCCGTACGGACGCCTCGTCCACACCCTCGATGGCATGCCCTGCCCCGGCCCTCAGCCCCACCGCGATGGCCACCGCCTCCTCGTCGTCCAGCAGGAGCGGGGGCATGGCCGTGCCCGCGACCAGGCGGTAGCCGCCGACCGAGCCGCGCGACGCCTCGACCGGATAGCCGAGGTCGCGGAGCCGGTCGATGTCGCGGCGGATGGTGCGCGGGCTGACATCGAGACGCTCGGCCAGCTCGCTGCCCGGCCACTCGCGCGGTGTCTGGAGAAGCGACAGCAGATTCAGCAGTCGTGCCGGGGTATCCGTCATGCGTCCAGGATGCCGGTCCATCAGGACACGACCTGACCTAATGGGTCGGTAGTTTCTTCCTATGACTTCTTCCGAATCCCTGCCGTCCGCGGCGGCCGGCAACGCAGCACCCACGGAGCCGGTGGCGCCGGCGGACCGGCGCCGCTGGCTCGCACTCGCCATCGTCATGACCGCCGCCTTCATGGACCTGGTCGATGTCACGATCGTCAACATCGCCATCCCGAGCATCACCCGGGACACCGGCGCCTCGTTCTCCTCGATCCAGTGGATCACCGCCGGATACGCCCTGGCCTTCGCGGCCGGCCTGATCACCGGCGGCCGGCTCGGCGACATCTACGGCCGCAAGCGGCTCTTCCTCATCGGTATCGGCGGCTTCACCATCGCCTCGGCCCTCTGCGGCTTCGCGGCGAACCCGGAGATGCTGGTCGCCTCCCGCATCCTGCAGGGCGGAATGGCCGCACTGATGGTGCCGCAGGTGCTGTCGATCGTGCACGCCACCTTCCCGGCCCACGAGCGCGGCAAGGTCTTCGGCCTCTTCGGCGCGATCGTCGGGCTCGGCGCGGTCTCAGGGCCTCTGCTGGGCGCGCTGCTCACCGAGTGGAACCTCTTCGGTCTGCAGTGGCGGCCGATCTTCCTGATCAACCTTCCGGTCGGTATCGCAGGGCTGATCCTGGGGCGCAAGTTCATCAGTGAGTCCAAGGCGCCGAAGGCACTCCGTCTCGACCTGGTCGGTGTGGTCCTGGTGACGCTGGGTCTGCTGATGCTGCTCTACCCGCTGACCCGCGGTCGCGACCTGGACTGGCCGGTGTGGGGCCACGTGTCGATGGCCGCCAGCTTCCTGGTGTTCGCGGGGCTCGTCGCGTACGAACGCCAGAAGGCGCGCAAGGACGGCTCGCCGCTCATCGAACTGTCGTTGTTCCAGGTCAAGAGCTTCGCCGCGGGTGTCGCCGTGCAGCTGACCTTCGGTATCGCCCTCGGCATCTTCTTCCTTGTCTGGACGCTGTACATGCAGATGGGCCTCGGCTGGAGTGCGCTGCGGGCCGGTGCGACCGGGATCCCGTTCTCGATCGCCGTCTCCGTGGCCGCCGGTATCTCCGTACAGAAGCTGGTGCCCCGCTTCGGCCGGAAGGTTCTCCAGGCGGGCGCGCTGCTGATGATCGCCGGGCTGCTGCTCTACATCGGGGAGGCGGCGCGGTACGGCATGGACATCACGACCTGGCAGATGGCCGCGCCCCTGGTGATCATGGGTGTGGGCATGGGCCTGATCGTGGCCCCGCTGACGGACGCGGTGCTCTCCGGGGTGCCGAAGGAGCACTCCGGATCGGCTTCCGGACTCATCAACACGGTGCAGCAGATGGGCACGGCCCTGGGGCTCGGCCTCGTCTCGGTCGTCTTCTTCGGGTCGATCAGTGACCGGCTGGCGCCGGAAGCGGTGGGCCCGGCGTTCGTGGACGCGTTCCAGGACTCGCTGTGGTGGGTGGCCGGAGTGCTCGCGGTCATCTTCGTGGTGATGTTCGCCCTGCCGGCCAAGCCGCAGGTGCACCTGGAGGGCGGCGGTGAGCCGGAGACCCCGGCACAGGACGACGGCATCTCCAAGGAGCCCGCACTGGCGAGCTGATCCCGTCGATCCACTGACGATCCACGGCGGCCCGTACCTCCCGGCCGGGAGGTACGGGCCGCCGTGCGTGGTGCGTCCGTGTCGCTCGGCTGACCGAGCACGGGCGGCGGTCAGCAGATTCGGGTGCGGCTCTCCATGGCCCGGCGGGCGGATTCCTCGTCCCCGTAGACCTCGCACATGTGGCGGCCGTCCGGCGTGGCCGTGTGCTCGACCTCCCACAGGCTCGTCTCGCTGCCGTCCAGGAGCAGGAAGGCGTGCTCGTAGAGCGTGAAACCGGCGTCCCGACCCTCGACGCGGCACTGGCGTCCGAAGATCTGCGTGATGTGGTGGGCGAAGGCGGCCCGGAGCAGCCCGGCCGTCTCGGCGCCCGGGTGGTCGCTGTTCTCCGCGCGGCGCAGGACGCGACGGGCATGGTCCGCCGAATTGTCCGGAGCGTACATACGAGGCAGCGGGACCGGCGGCGCCGCCATCAGCATCGTCAGGACCTCCAGGTCCGACTGGAGGCTCTCGTCACCGAAGGCCGGAGTGTCCCAGAAGCCTCCGGCCAGCCGGGCGGCGGCGATCCGGGCATCGCCCTCGTCGTCGTACAGCTCGTGTCTGCGGGGGGATCCGGCGTCCCGGCCGCTGCCGTGCACCAGCTCCCACAGAGTCAGTGCGGTGCCGTCGGAGAGCAGGTAGGTGTGTCTGTGGGTCTCGCGGTGGAGGGCCGCGCTGTGGTGGGACGAGTGCAGCGCGCTGCTGTGCGCGAGCGCCGTCCCGAGCCGGTCGATCGTGCTGTCGGACAGGTCGAAGGAGTTGAGGGCGCATCGCAGGAGTCGCTCGAGGTGCTGCTCGGTTGTCTCGTACGGATCGCTCAAGGTGCTGTCTCCAGGCCGTCGCCGCGCGTTACTTGATGCGTGCATAACGTAGTCCCTGGGTCTGACATCGTGACCGGGGTTCGCAAAAAACGTACCGCGCACGCAGAAAGTTCCCGGCCTCCTCAGGCGGTGCCGTAGAGGTCGCTGTACGAGGGGAACGCGCCCCCCGGGCCGTCGACGCCCCGGGCCGCCCGTACGGCCTTCACGATGGCGCGGGCCAGCACGTCGGCGCCCGCTGCCAGGATGTCGTTCAGCTCCGCCACGGGCTCGGGGGGCAGGGGAAGCCGTTCCGTCGACAGGGCGAAAACGGTGTCCCCGTCGCTGAGCAGATGGACCGGCCGCACGGCGCGTGCCATGCCGTCGTGCGCCGTCCCCGCGAGCTTCTGCGCCTGGGCGCGGGTGAGGGAGGCGTCGGTGGCGACGACGGCGATCGTGGTGTTGAAGGGGCGCCCTCCCTTCGCCTCCCTGAGCTCCTCCAGGCGCAGTCGGGCGGCCTCGTGAACTCCGGGCGCGGGGTGCGCCGGGGGCTCGCCCGCGCCGTACTCCCCGTACAGCACCCCGGTCCGCGGATCGACCACGGAGCCGGCCGCGTTCACCACGACCAGGGCGGCGACCGTGGCCCCCGAGGCCAGCCGCACGCTCGCCGTGCCGACACCCCCCTTGAGCTGTCCGGCCACCGCGCCCGTGCCCGCACCCACCGTGCCCTCGGAGACCGCCGCCCCCGCTTCCGATGCCGCGGCCGCCTCCACCGCGGCGCGGCCGGTCGCGGCGTCGGGCCTGGCCCGCCAGTCGCCGCCCCGGCCCAGGTCGAACAGGCAGGCGGCGGGCACGACCGGGACCACGTGGGCGGGGTCGGGGCCGACCCGGACACCGCGCCCACGCTCCTCCAGCCAGGCCATCACCCCGGACGCGGCGTCCAGCCCGTACGCGCTGCCGCCCGTGAGGACCACCGCGTCGATCCGCTGCACCAGATTGCGGGGATCGAGAGCGTCCGTCTCCCTGGTGCCCGGGCCGCCGCCGCGTACGTCGACGGCGGCGACGGCGCCTCCTTCGGGAGCCAGGACGACGGTGGTCCCGCTCAGCGCGCCCTCGCCGGGAACCCGGGCGTGGCCGACACGGATCCCGCCCACGTCCGTCAGCGCGTCCAGCGGTTCCAAGGGGCGCAGTTCCTCGGTCATTCCGGGCTCCTCGTGAGGTGCGGGTGCTGCCATGTCCCGGCGAACGTACCGGCGATCGCGAGGGAGCGGGAACGCGCGGTCGCCGCCGGGTGCGCGGGCTGGGGCCACACGGGCGACTCGCTCATCCCCTGGGTGCCCATAACAGGACCGAACGCGTCATACGACCCTAAGTTGGCCGGGTGACCGAGCCACCAGCAGAGCCCGCCGCGCCCGAGCAGCCAGACCCCGGTGCCCGCACCGGCTCTCCCGGCGGGACGGACGGCCGTCCCGGTCCCGCGTCCGCCGTCGCCGCGAAGGCCGCGGGAATCGTCCCGCGGTCCGTCAACGCCCGGGCCGCACTGGCGGGTGTCGTCGTCTCCGTCCTGCTGATCCTCGCGATCGTGCTCGGCAGCCGCCTGCTCCACAACTTCGACTCGGCTCTCCTCCCGTACGCCGTGGCCACCGTCTTCCTCGCCTTCGGCGTCGCCTACCGCTACACGGTCTGGATCTCCGCCCCCGGCGCACGCCGGCTCTTCATCCGCGGCTGGGGCAGCCTGTTCTCGGCCGAGAACTTCCGCAGGGCCCCCACCGCCCTGCCGAAGATGATCGCGACCTACCTGGGCTTCCAGAAGTTCCTCGGCGCCCGGTCGCACGCCCGCTGGGCCGCCCACCAGCTGATCTTCTGGGGCTGCATCCTCGCCTCGCTGATCACATTTCCGCTGACCTGGGGCTGGTTCACCTTCACCTCGGGCAGCGGCTCGGGCCCCGGCTACGAGATGCGCATCTGGGGCTTCAAGATCATCGGATTCGACTCGCTGAACATCCTCGGCTGGCTGATGTTCCACGGCCTCGACATCGCCGCCGTGATGGTCATTCCCGGCGCCGCCTACTTCCTCTGGCGCCGGATGAAGGACCGCGGCGCCATCACCGGTCAGCGCTTCGCGTACGACATGGTGCCGCTGCTCGCCCTGATCGTC
Organism: Streptomyces sp. NPDC059499; assembly: GCF_042749285.1. NCBI lineage: Bacteria > Bacillati > Actinomycetota > Actinomycetes > Kitasatosporales > Streptomycetaceae > Streptomyces > Streptomyces sp. NPDC059499. The sequence goes on along the minus strand of NZ_JBHYTT010000005.1, from coordinate 218,256 downwards.
ATCTCCGTGACGGGCCTGCTGCTCACCTTCTCCTCGCTCTTCCTGCACGGCGGCGGCTACGAGTTCCTGGCGATCCTGCACATGGTGTCGGTGGTCTTCACCCTCATCTACATCCCGTTCGGGAAGTTCTTCCACATCGTGCAGCGCCCGGCGGCGGTCGGGATGCAGCTGTTCAAGTACACCGGCCGCCAGGACGACGAGGTCTTCGCCTGCCGCCGCTGCGAGGAACCCATCGACACCGGGCCGTACGTCGAGAACCTGCGCGGCACCATGCGCGACCTCGACCTCGGCTTCGACGCGTGGGCCGAGTACTGCCCGCGCTGCAAGAGGGTGCTGCGGGGCAGCGCCTACCTCTCCCAGGTGAAGAAGGGCTTCAAGTGACCGCGGATCCACGCGCAGCCGACCGCCGCACGGCCGTGCCCCTCGACCCCTCCCTCGCACCGCCGGGCACCCGCGGCTTCCGGGACGCCGGAGGCATTCCGGCCGACCAGTGGCACGCCGACCAGGACGGCGAGACACTCGTCCCCACCCACTGCTGCTTCTGCGGTGTCCAGTGCGGGATGTACCTGCGGGTGGACCGCGGCGGCAAGGTCTTCGGGGTCGAGCCCCGCAACCACGACATCAACCGGATGCGGCTCTGCCCCAAGGGCATCAACGCCTACCAGCAGGTCAACCACCCCGACCGGCTCACCGCCCCGCTCATGCGCCGCTCGCGCGACGAGGACTTCCGCGAGGTCTCCTGGGACGAGGCGCTCGACTTCACCGTCTCCGAGATCAAGCGCATCCAGCAGGCCCACGGAAATGACGCCTTCGGGCTCCTCGGCGGCGCCAGCCTCTTCTCCGAGAAGACTTATCTCGTCGGCAAGTTCGCCCGGGTCGCGCTCAGGACCCGGCACGTCGACTACAACGGCCGGCTCTGCATGGTCAGCGCCGCCGGCGCCAACAAGCTCGCCTTCGGCATCGACCGGGCCGGTAACCCCTTCTCCGACATCCTGCTGACGGACTGCCTCCTGATCGCCGGATCCAACGTCGGCGAGTGCTTCCCCGTGCTGACCCAGTACGTCTGGGGGGCCCGGGACCGCGGCGCCACCCTCATCGTGATCGACCCGCGCGAGACGGCGATCGCCCGCACCGCCGACATCCACGTCGCGCTCAAACCGGGGACCGACTCCGCCTTCTTCAACTCCGTGCTCAGCGTGATCATCGCCGAGGGCCTCACCGACGAGACCTACCTCGCGGCCCACGCCACCGGCTGGGACGAGGTCCGGGCCAAGGCCTCCGAGTACCCGCCGTCCCGCGCCGCCGACATCTGCGGCGTCCCCGCGGAGCAGATCGTCCAGGTGGCCCGTGCCTTCGCGAGGGCACCCAAGGCCATGGCCTGGCACGCCCGGGGCATCGAGCACCACTCGCAGGGCGTCGAGAACTGCCTCACCGTGATCAACCTCTGCACCGCCACAGGCCACATCGGCAAACCCGGCGCCGGCTACGGCACTCTCACCGGGCAGGGCAACGGACAGGGCGGCCGCGAGCACGGTCAGAAGTCCGATCTCCTGCCCGGAGGGCGTTCGATCCTCAACGAGGAACACCGGCGCCAGATCTGCGAGATCTGGGGCATCGAGGAATCCGAACTTCCGGTGGCCGGGACCTCGATGATGGAAATGGTCTGGCAGATGCAGCGCCGCGAGATCCGCGGACTGATCGGCATCTGCAACAACCCCTTCGTCTCCCTCCCCAACTACCGCGTGGTCAAGGAGGGCTACGACGCCACGGAGTTCCACGCCCAGTTCGACTTCTTCCTCTCCGAGACCGCGGCCAACGCGCATGTCGTCTTCCCCGTCACGACGTGGGCCGAGGACGAGGGCGTCATGGCCAACGCCGAAGCCCGTGTGGTCAAGCACAACAAGGCGCAGGACCCGCCTCCCGGTGTACGGACCGACACCTGGGTGATGTGCGAACTCGCCCGGCGCCTGGGAGCCGGCGACAAGTTCGCGTTCGCCGACTCCCGGGCGGTCTTCGACGAACTGCGGATCGCCTCCGCCGGGACCGTCATCGACTACTCCGGCATCACCTACGAACGCCTGGAGGAGACCGGCGGCATCGCCTGGCCGTGCCCCTCGACCGACCATCCGGGTACCCCGCGCCTCTTCGAGGACGGCAAGACCTACCACCCCGACGGCAGGATCCATATGCAGGTCGTCGAATGGCACCCGCCGATGGACCCGTACGACGACGAGCACCCCATGTCCCTCACCACCGGACGCACCGTCGCCCACTTCCTCTCCGGCAACCAGACACGCCGGCTGGGCGCCCTCGTCGAGCAGACCCCGCGGCCCTGGGCGGAGGTCCACCCCTCCCACGGCTTCCGCAACGGCGAGCCCGTCCGTGTCGTCACCCGGCGCGGCAGCGAAGTCTTCCCCGCGCTGGTCACCGAGGCGATCCGCCCCGACACCGTCTTCATCCCGTACCACTGGCCGGTTCCCACCTCGGCCAACGCGCTCACCATCGATGCCCTCGACCCCCGTTCCAAGATCCCCGAGTACAAGGTGTGCGCCTGCCGGATCGAGCACGCCGAAAAGATCGACGAGGTGCCCGCGCCCCCCGTCGCGCCCGGCCATGTCGCCTACCCCGAGACCCAGGTGTCCCGGACCGACCCGCTGCCGCCCACGTCTCCTCAGGGCCGTGGCACCTCGGACAGGAGCTGAAGCCGCATGATGGGCAGAACGATCTTCATCGACCCGGGGCGCTGCATCGGCTGCCAGGCCTGTGTATCCGCATGCCGGGAATGCGACTCGCACCGCGGCAAGTCGATGATTCACCTCGACTACACCGACGAGGGCAGCTCGGTCGCCTCCCTTCCCACGGTCTGCATGCACTGCGAGGACCCCGTGGCCCCCTGCGCGGAGGTCTGCCCCGCCGACGCGATCCTGGTCACCGCCGACGGTGTGGTGCAGCAGGCCGACACCACCCGCTGCATCGGCTGCGCGAACTGCGTCAACGCCTGCCCCTTCGGCGTCCCGAAGATCGACCTCCAGGCGAAGCTGCAGATGAAGTGCAACCTCTGCTACGACCGCACCGCCTACGGACTCGCCCCCATGTGCGCCACCGTCTGCCCGACCGGAGCGCTCTTCTACGGAACCCTCGAGGAGCTCCAGGCCGAGCGTCCCGGTGTCCAGGTCGCCGACACCTTCGTCTTCGGCGAGAGCGAGGTCCGCACCGGTGTGGCCATGGTCGTCCCCGCGGACCGGGTCCAGTGGCCCGTGCCCGGTGGCCTTCCCGTCGTCGAGATCAACGGTAAGGACGTCCGCCGATGAGCGTCACCGAACAGCAGCCCGGCAGCGACCGGAACTCCGGCGGTGACCCCCGCGCGGCTCTCCACGACCGGATCGCCGCCGACTCGCTCACCACCCGGCGCGACTACCTCCGGATCGTGACCACCGTCTCCGGCGGACTCGCGCTCGGCGGACTGGGGGTGGCGGGCGGGATCCTCCACCGTCACGGGGACGAGGAGGACGGCAAGGCCCCCGAGCCGAAGCAGATCGCCACGCAGCTGCTGCCCGGCCAGTCCCTCGCCTTCCGCTACCCCGGGGAGGAGGACCGGGCAGTCGCCGTACGGATGGACGACGGCACCCTCGTCGGCTACTCCGCGATCTGCACGCACCTCGCCTGCGCCGTTCTCTGGCGCAACGACCGGGGCACGGAGGGGGAGCTCTACTGCCCCTGCCACGAAGGCGTCTTCGACGCCCGGACCGGCGAGGTCACCGCGGGGCCGCCGCCCCGCGGACTGCCCAAGGTGGTGCTCACCGAACAGACCGACGGCAGCATCTGGGCCCTGGGCACCACCCGTTCCGGGGAGAGCATCGAGCAGGGGCTGTGCCGTCAGTTCGGCGAGGACCGCCCGGACCTGGCGGCCCGGATCGGTTGCCCCGGAGTCAGCGACGGCGTGGAAGCACCACCCCCGGCGGCCCCGTCGAGTGCGGGTGTGCCGGGCGCCGAGCCGTCAGGCAGCGCCACCGGCGGGACCGGAGCCGTGGGAGGGCGGTCATGACGAACCCTCGACAGCCCTCGGAGCGCCCGGAACCAGGTGTCGGCCAGGAGGCCTCCGGGCACCTGTACCCCGAGTACCGGCCGGGCAGCGCCAGCCCCGAACTGAACCGACCCGTACACGAGCGCTATCCCCAGATCCGCGCCACCAGCGGTTACGGCGACCCGCGGGTGGCACACACCGGCCCCGGCCCCGGAGCCGGCAGTGACCAGGAGCCCGAGCGCTCCTCGAAGCTGACGGCCCGGCTGGCCCTGGCCATGACCGTGGTCGTCGGGCAGCTCTGGGGTCTGACGGTGCTGATCGACGAATGGATGGAGGGCAACACGGGAACAGCCTGGTGGGGCGCCGGCTTCCTCGGCCTGTCGTTCCTCGTCGTCCTCGGCCTGTGGCTGCTCGATCCGAAGGACCGCTGAGACTCGGACCGAAGGACCGATGAGACGTGGACCGAAGGATCGATGAGACGCGGACCGGTGGATCGGCGAGGCCGGTCATGAACGACCGGGGTGAGCGTCGCCGTACCCTTGACGTATGAGTACCGCCCCCGCCTCCGGACCGCGAGAGTCGAAGCCGTCGCAGGAGCCCAGGCCCAAGCCGCCCCTGATCTTCGACGATCCCCTGGACACGCAGTCCGCGGACGATACGGACCAGGGGTGGGGCGAGCGGGCTCCTGCCGGTGGCAGCGCCGCAGATCTGGCCCGCTTCCTCGACGAGAAGCCGCCCCACCACGTGTGATCCAGCACGTGTGACATGGCTACGGCTGGTCGCGCCGGGATACCAGAGCGTCGCGGATTTCCTTCAGCACCTCCAGTTCGCTCACCTCCATCGTTTCCTGCACGCCTTCCTTGGCAGCCTGCGCGGCTGCCCTCCTGGCGAGGTACTTCGCCATCGGCATCACCATCAGGAAGTAGACGACGGCGCCGGTGATCAAGAAGCTGAGCGCGGCGCTCAGCACCGAGCCCCACAGGATCTCGATCCCGTCCATCCTGCCGGTGTCCGGATCCACGACACAGGGCCCTCGGAGACAGGAGCTGTACTTCTCCAGGTCCTGGGTCCCGAAGGCACCCACCAGCGGGTTGATGATCCCTTTGACGACCGCGTTCACGACGTTGGTGAATGCGGCACCGATGACGACGGCGACCGCGAGGTCGATCACGTTGCCGCGCGTCAGGAAGGTTTTGAAGCCCTCCAGCAGACTGACCTTCTTCTCGCTCATCGATGAGCCTTCCTCTGTAGGTGCCGCAAGGGGGGCGAACTGCTCCTTCACATAAGGCGGCGGAAGGCGACGCTGTCCAATCCGGCAAACCCGGCGGGCGAGTTGACGACATGTCAGCTCTGCCCGGTGCGGGAGACCGCGACCGCGAGACGACCGGACACGCCCGCGCCGGCAAGGGCCGTGGCGGTTTCCCGCTCCACGGACAGGACGACCAGGGCACCGCCTTCCGCGGCCGTCCCGCCGTCGCCGTCCGTGGCCGGGTACCCCTGCCCGCCGTCTTCCGAACGGCGCGGCACGTCCGCCACCTCCACATCCTTCGCCACCACCCTGGCAACCGGATCGCCCTCCTGCGCGGCGATCACGTCGACGCGGTCCCCCGCACGCAACAACCGCACCGTCGCCGCATCCGCGATCCGCACCGGCGCGGACACCAGACGCACAGGACGCCGCTCCGGAGCCGACGGCACACCGCCCGCAACGGCGCCGCCGCCCGCACCCGGTGTGCCGGTGCCCGAGGCGCTCAGACCCGAGGCGGCGAGCGCGGCCGAGGCCAGGGCGAGCCCCGCCGCCATCGCGCGGCGCTGTCGGCGTATGACCCGGCGCAGCCGTCCAGTACGGCTGCCGTGAACGTGCAGGGGGTCGAACGGTGGCACCCCGCGCGGTGCGGGAGGAGCCGGACGTGTATCGGGCACGGACAGGAACATGGCAAACACCACCTGCGGTGAAGGAAATCCAGAGCGTGAGGGGCGTCCGGCGGCGACAACGCCGGACGCCCCTCACGATCCACCTTCCGCGGGAATCCGGCCGCGGCCTGTGGAGAACCCACACGTTGTGGATAACCTCGGCACCCGTACGAGCCAGGGCATGGCGAGCCGGCGGGGGTGCATGGTTCTGATGGCTACGGCCACCCCGCCGGGTCCGGAGCGAGCTCAGGCAGCTCGATCCGGCGAGCTGCGGCCGCCCCCATGTGCCGTTGAGTGGCGCATCCGCATCCGCATCCGCATCCGCATCCGCATCCGCTCCCGCGGAACCCGGATCGTCCCGTGGCAGGTTCCCCGGCGAGGAACGCGATATCAGCCTGATCGACGACATTCTGACGGTCGGGCACCCGCAGGTGCACCGCCGGCACATCCTGCGCTCCTGGCTACCCACCGACGACGAGGCGAAGCGACTGGAGCTCGAGCCCGACGCCACCAACCCGACCCGCCGGACATGTCGAGGTGGGACGCGGGGCGCCACATGTTGCGGAATCGATTCCTCACGTCGGGATTTGACCCCTGCTCAACCAGTGACATGCGGGGCGGTCGGGGGTTACGGTGCCAACGAACAGTGTGACAACGTTGTCAAGTGTCAGGATTCGAAGGGAAATACCCCATGCGGTTTGCTTTCAGACCGTTCCGTCCCCGTGCTTCCGGTATAACAGCCGGTCTGATGGCCGCCGTACTCGTGGGTGGTGGAGTGCTCGGCATCGCCCAGCCCGCCGCCGCCGCGGACGCGGAACCGATCGATCTGGTCAATCCGTTCGTCGGAACCCAGAACTTCGGCAACACCTTCCCCGGGGCGAGCGCGCCGTTCGGCATGGTCCAGGTCAGTCCGGACACCGGCGGCCAGGGCGGCTACGACTACAAGCAGGACTCGATCTACGGATTCAGCCAGACGCACCTTTCCGGCGTCGGCTGCGGTGTCATGGGCGAGCTGCCCATCATGCCGACCACGGGCGCGGTCGACTCCGTGGACCCGAACGCCTACCGCTCCCCGTACAGCCACGACGACGAGCAGGCCAGCCCCGGTTACTACCGGGTGGGGCTGAAGAAGTACGACGTCGACGCGGAGCTCACCGCCACCGAACGCACCGGGTGGCAGCGCTACACCTTCCCCTCCACCGGTTCGGCCAACGTCCTGTTCAACACGGGCAAGGCCAACCAGTCGGTGCTGGACTCCGAGGTGCACGTCGTCGGCGACCGCACCATCGAGGGCCGGGTGCACGCCGGGGGCTTCTGCGCCGGGCACGACGAGCACACGGTGTACTTCAGCGCCACCTTCGACCGGCCCTTCAAGGCCTACGGCACGTGGGACGGCGCAGCCCCCGAGCCCGACACCCGCGACGCGGAGGGAAGCGGCCAGAAGGGCGCCTGGGTGACCTTCGACGCGACCACCGACCGGGACGCCGTCCTCAAGGTGGGGCTGTCCTACACAGGTATGGAGGGCGCCCGTAAGAACCTGGCGGCGGAGACCGAGGAGTCCTTCGACTTCGACGCCACGCGCAAGGCGTTGCAGGACACCTGGAAGAAGCAGCTGGATTCCATCCGGGTCAGCGGAGGCGCGGCGGACCGGCAGAAGGCCTTCTACACCGCGCTCTACCACAGCCAGCTGCACCCGAACCTTGCCGGCGACGTCGACGGCCTGTACCAGGGGTTCGACAACAAGACGCACACGGCAAAGGACTACACGCCGTATCAGAACTTCTCGCTCTGGGACACCTACCGGCCGCAGAACCAGCTTCTGCAGATGCTGGAGCCGAAGGTCGCCCGGGACGTCGCGCTGTCGGTCGTCGCGGCCGGCCGGGACGGCGGCTGGCTGCCCCGCTGGGCGCTCGCCAACAGCGAGACCAACATCATGACCGGTGACCCGGTCACCCCCTTCCTCGTGGAGGCCTGGTCGAAGGGCCTCCTCGCCGGACACGAGGCAGAGACCTACGCGTTGCTGAAGAAGAACGCGACCAGCACCCCGCCCGCCGACTCGTCGTACAACGGACGCTCGGGCTCGGACTACTACACCGAGCGCGGCTACATCCCGTCAGGTCTCGAGCTCGGCAAGGACTGCGCGGACAAGGGCGGCGACAACGACTGCAAGCACCCGGCGTCGGCGACGATGGAGTACTCCGCCGCCGATGCGTCGCTTGCGCTGATGGCCGACGGGCTCGGACACACGTCGGACGCCCGGATGTTCGCCGCGCGCGGGCAGTGGTACCGGAACCTGTGGGACTCCTCGATCCAGCAGTTCCGTCCGCGGACGGCCGAGGGCACCTGGCTCACGCCGTACGACCCGGTCGAGGCGGCGCACCAGTTCCACGAGGGCGGCGCGTACCAGTACCAGTGGCTGGTGCCGCAGGATCCCGCTGGTCTCGTCAGCCTGATGGGCGGCCGGAGCGCCACCGAGAAGCGGCTCGACTCCTTCTTCGTCCACGACAAACTGCTCACCGACCCGGCGGGCACCGCTCGGAACGACTGGATCTCGCAGCCGTACGACTACTACGGCAAGCCGACGTACAACCCGAACAACGAGCCGGATCTGCACGCCCCGTACATGTACAACTGGGTCGGCGCTCCGGCGAAGACCGCGACCGTGGTGCGTGCGGCGATGACGCTGTTCACCAACGGGCCGGACGGGATGACGGGCAATGACGACCTGGGCACCATGTCCGCCTGGTACGTCTTCTCCTCGCTCGGCATCTACCCGACGATGAGCGGCGGCAACTTCCTGGCCGTGTCCAGCCCGCAGTTCGAGTCGGCGACCGTCCGGATCGGCAGCTATCCCAAGGCGTCCGGCACCAAGGGCCAGGGCGGCACGCTGACGATCGAGGCACCCGGAGCGAGCGACACGAAGCGGTACGTGCGGAGCGTGGCCCTGAACGGCCGGGACGTACCCCAGACCTGGCTGAGCTGGAACAAGCTCGCGCACGGCGGAACCCTGGCCCACCGGCTCGGGACCTCCCCGTCCAACTGGGGCACGGGCAAGGACGCCCAGCCGCCCTCCGTCAACCAGGCGTCCCCCGACAGCCGCAAGCACGTCGACGCGTCGCTGCGTCCCGCCTCGGCGGTCGTCCCCACGGGCGACACCGCGCAGACCGCGAAGTTCACGCTGGACGTCCTGGGACAGGCACCCGGCAAGCTGAACGTGTCGGTCACGGCGAAGGTGCCCAGCGGCTGGAAGGCCACGACGGCACCGCGTTCACCACTGGTGATCGATTCCGGACGCCTTCCGGTGCAGAAGAAGGTGTCGCTCGACATCACCGTGCCGCCGGGCGTCGCCGCCGGGTCCTACCCGGTGGAGGTGAAGGTCGTGGGCCGCGGGGCGAACGCGGTCACCCGCAAGGCCACCGTCGCGGTGGGAGCCGCCACGACCTGCGCGAGTGAGGCGAACGGCCAGTGCGCCGTGAACCTGCGCGCGGACCTCGGCCACGACGGCACGGCCACGGTGGCGAAGTCCGACGAGGGCGACTTCGACGGGCATGGCTGGAGCTATGACGGCGACCTGCTGCCCAAGGCGGGGCCGGTCACATGGGACGGGGTGACGTACGACGCGCCGGACTCCACCGGCACGGCGAACAACTTCCTCGAAGCGCGCGGGCAGGCCCTCCTGCTGCCCGCCGGACAGCACAGTGCGCTGCGGCTCGTCGGCTCGGCGCACAACGGTCCTGTGACCACCACGCTGACCGTGCACTACACGGACGGCAGCAGCACGGAGGCACCGGTGACGTTCGGCGACTGGGCGGGCTCCGCGCCGGACGGCAGCACGGTCGTCCTCGACATGCCGCACCGCATCAAGCGGGGCAGCGGTGTCGACGGGCCGTCCATTCGGCTCTTCGGCATGGCCGCCGAGCTCGACGGGGGCAAGACGGTCCGTTCGGTCTCGCTGCCGGACGACTCCCGCGTCGAGATCTACGCGATCACGCTCGCCTAGAGAGCTCGCCCAGAGAGGGAGGGCGGACCGTCGGAACCCATGCCGGCGGTCCGCCGTTCCCGACGGCGCACCCGTCTCAGGGCCTTGGCGCGGAAGCCCGGGTTCCAGTGGCCTCGGATCGCCGGTATCGGGTGCGGACGTGCAAGAAGTGGCGCAACGGCCGCCACGCCTGCCAAGGCAATGAGAAGGCGGCGCCTCCGGTGTATCAGGAGGCGCCGCCTTCGTCGGGCCCGCCCCCCGGCCCGAGCCGGGGAAGAGGAGTGCCGCGCCGAGGAACTTCATCCGGCGTCCACGAGACGATCTGCCAGGCCCTCTACGTCCAAGGCCGGGCTGCGACGTGGTCGACAGCTGCCGGGTTCACCGAGGTGACGTCGGCGGTCTCAAGGCAGCTCGATCCCTGTGTCGAGTCCGTCCAGCGCGCGCACACACGCGCAGTCGCGTTCCGTGTTCGCAGGCAGCGCGGCCACCGCGTCGAACAGCACCGACCGCAGGCGTTCGACGTTGGCGGAGAACACCTTGAGCACCTCCCCGTGACTGACGCCCTCGCCCGCCTCGGCCCCCGCGTCAAGGTCCGTCACCAGCGTCAGCGTCGTGTAACAGAGCCCCAGTTCACGGGCGAGAACCGCCTCCGGATGCCCGGTCATCCCCACCACCGACCAGCCCATCGCCGCATGCCAGCGTGATTCCGCTCGGGTCGAGAAGCGCGGTCCCTCCACCACGACCAGGGTCCCGCCGTCCACCGGCTCCCAGTCGCGACCCCGTGCGGCCGCGAGTGCTGCCTGGCGTCCATGCGGGCAGTACGGGTCGGCGAAGCCGAGATGTACGACGTTCGGCTGGGCTCCGTCCGCCCGGATCTCGCCGTCGTAGTACGTCTGCGTGCGGGCCTTCGTACGGTCCACCAGCTGGTCCGGTACGAGCAGGGTCCCCGGCCCGTACTCCGGGCGCAGCCCGCCGACGGCGCACGGGCCGAGCACCTGGCGTACGCCGACGGAGCGCAGGGCCCAGAGGTTGGCGCGGTAGTTGATGCGGTGCGGCGGGAGGTGGTGGCCGCGTCCGTGACGCGGGAGGAACGCCACCCGGCGGCCCGCGATCTCGCCCAGGAAGAGGGAGTCGCTCGGAGCCCCGTACGGGGTGTCCACCCGGACCTCGGTCACGTCCTCGAGGAAGGAGTAGAACCCCGATCCGCCGATGACCCCGATATCCGCCGTACCCGCTTCTGCGTTCACCATGCGGTCACACTAACCGGGCGGACACGACCGGGACCCCGCCGAGTCGATCGGCGGGGTCCCGGTGAAGCGTGTGGTGTACGTGTACGGCCTCAGGCGGCCGATGTGCCGCTCGACGAAGTCGCGGACGACGAAGACGCGGACGACGAAGAACTTGACGCGGCGGGCTTCGAGTCCGAACCCGACGACCCCGACGAGGACGTCGACGTGGCGGACGCGGAACCGGCTGCCTTCGCGGGCGACGTCGCCGGCGTGCTGCTCGACGAGGAGCCGCGGCTGTCGTTCCGGTAGAAACCGGATCCCTTGAAGACGATGCCGACCGCCGAGAACACCTTCTTCAGGCGTCCCTCGCAGTTCGGGCACACGGTCAGGGCATCATCGGTGAACTTCTGCACCGCCTCGAGGCCCTCGCCGCACTCGGTGCACTGGTACTGATAGGTCGGCACTTGCTCCTCCTGGCACTCTCACTCAGTGAGTGCTAACGACGTTCCATACTGACGTATTCCGAGCGATCAGTCCACCGTGACCGGCTCGCGGTGACCGATCCCACGTGCCACCGTCCGCCCCCGGTACCTCGGTGTCAGCCGTGAGCGCAGGGCCAGCAGGGTTGCCAGCGCCAGCGCCGTTCCCAGCAGCGGCACCACGAATCCGGTGCTCGCACCGTGCGAGTCCGCAAGCTGTCCGGCCACGGTGACAGCAGCCGCCTGGCCGAGCGCCACAGCGCCCGTCAGCCAGGTGAAGGCCTCTGTCCTGGCCGATGCCGGCACCAGCGCCTCGACCAGCGTGTACCCGCTGATCAGCGCCGGAGCGATGCACAGGCCGACCAGCAGCCCGAGACCGGCCAGCAGCGGCACGGAGTGCACCGCCCAGAGTCCCGAAGCGGTCAGGGTCAGGGCCACGTAGCCGACGATCAGCCGACGACGCGGACTGCTCTTCCAGGCGATGGCCCCGCAGGCGATCCCGGCCAGCATGTTGCCGGCCGCGAAGACCCCGTACAGCAGGCCGTTCACTCCGGGCCTGCCGATCTCCTCGGAGAACGCGGTCAGCGAGACCTGCATTCCGCCGAAGACGGCACCGATCCCCAGGAAGGTGATCGCGAGTACCCGGACCCCCGGTACGGACAGTGCGGAGCGGTGCGGCTCGGCGGCGGTCGCGGCGCTGCGGGGGGCGGGCTGGGTGGAGCGCTGGGCGGCGAAGAGAACTCCGCCGATCAGTGTCAGCGCGGCCTCGGCGATCAGACCGGCCGCCGGGTGCACGCCGGTGCACAGCGCCGTCGCGAGGACGGGGCCGACGACGAAGGTGAACTCGTCCGTCACGGACTCGAAGGCCGCGGCGGTCGACATCAGCGGGGACGCGGGCCGCCCCGGGGCGGCCCCGAGCCGGGCCGCCCAGCGGGCCCGGACCATCGGCCCGATCTGCGGGATGGAGGCTCCGGTGGGCACGGCCGCCAGGAACAGCACCCACAGGGGTGCGTGCGCCAGGGCGAGCCCGGTGAGGACGCCGACGGACAGCGAGTGCACCAGAACGCCGGGCAGGAGCACGGCGCGCTGGCCGAAGCGGTCGGCGAGCCTGCCGCTCTGCGGCGCGAACAGGGCCATCGAGACACCGGAGACGGCGGCGACAGCGCCCGCGCTGCCGTACGAACCGGTGGTGTGCTGAACCAGCAGCACGATGCCGATGGTCAGCATCGCGAAGGGCTGCCGGGCCGCGAAGCCCGGGAGGAGGAAGGTCCACGCACCAGGGGTGCGAAGCAACTGCCCGTAACCGGGGCGGTCGGAGACCGTGGATGCCACGGTCCTTGCCTTTCTGCCGCCTGGTAGCCGTGCTCCCGGGTGTCGCGTCACACGGGGTGCGCGGCTCGTGCGGGAGCTGCCGAGAGCTGTCCTCTTCGCGCGGAACTGCGGTAGATGCCGGGCGCTCGCCTCAGAGATGAGAAGGAAGCGAAAAGGGCGCCACGACCGCCATACGGGTCGCGCCAGCTCTGCATCAGACAGAGGTGGTCGATCAAGACTGGTCGATCTAGATTAAAACAGGGGGATCTTCGGTAGCAATCCTTCATCTTACAGGCTGTGCGTCACATGTGCCTGTGATTGCGCACGAGGTACGCGTCACTACCTCCGATCAGTGGTGTGTCCGCGTGTCCTCGTGCTTACCGTCCTTGCCCAGCCTCTTCGCGAGCTTCATCACGTGAGGCATCTCCATCCCCAGGGACCCGTTGTCCCGGGGGGCTGTCGTGCCGAGCCAGCCGGCCAGCTTGCCGCCCTCGCCGACCGCGCGCAGTCGTGCTTCCGCCGCGTCCCGTACCGGGTCGGTCGCCACCACCAGCAGCTCGTCCCCGCGCCGCAGCACGGTGGACGGCGCGGGCACGAAGCTCTTCCCGTCCCGTACGACGAGGGTGACGGCGGCTCCGGCGGGCAGCCGCAGCTCGCCGACCTCGACCCCGTGCATCTTCGACTTCCCCGGGATCGCGACGGACAGCAGGTGCCCCCGCAGCCGCTCCAGGGGTGCCGACTCGATGCCCAGGTCGGCGGCCTCGGACGGGTCCTCGCCGATCTTCAGGGCTCTCGCGAGCCAGGGCAGGGTCGGACCCTGGATGAGGGTGTAGACGACGACGAGGACGAAGACGATGTTGAAGACCTTGGTGCTGCCCTCGATGTCGGACACCATGGGAATGGTTGCCAGGATGATGGGCACCGCGCCGCGCAGCCCGGCCCAGGACATCAGGGCCTTCTCGCGCTTCGGCAGCCGGAACGGCGCCAGACTGATGAAGACGGACAGGGGCCTCGCGATCACGGTGAGCACCAGCCCCACCACCACGGCGGGCCAGAAGTCGTCGACCAGGTCGTGCGGGGTGACCAGCAGGCCGAGCAGGACGAACATGCCGATCTGCGCCAGCCAGCCGAGCCCGTCGGCGAAGCCCCGGGTGGCCGGCCAGTGCGGCAGCTTCGAGTTGCCGAGGACCATCGCGGCGAGGTAGACGGCCAGGAATCCGCTTCCGTGAGCCATGGCGCCCGCCGCGTACGCGGACACCGCGATGGCCATCACGGCGATGGGGTAGAGGCCGGACGCGGGCAGCGCGACGTGACGCAGCCCGAAGGAGCCGAGCCAGCCCACCGCGAGTCCGATGGCGGCGCCGATGGTCAGCTCCAGGGCTATTTCGCCCACCAGCACGTACCAGTGCTCCACGGGGCCGACCGTGGAGAACGCCACCACCAGGATGACCACCGGGGCGTCGTTGAAGCCGGACTCGGCCTCCAGTACGCCCGTTATCCGGGACGGGAGCGGGACCTTGCGCAGCACGGAGAAGACGGCCGCCGCGTCCGTGGAGGAGACGACCGCGCCGATGATCAGTGCCTGCCGCCAGTCCAGACCGACGAGATAGTGCGCCGCGCTCGCGGTGACGCCCACGCTGATGCCCACCCCGACGGTCGACAGCATGGCCGCTGCCGGCAACGCGGGTTTGACTTCTTTCCACTTCGTGCCCAGTCCGCCCTCGGCCAGGATGACGACCAGCGCGGCGTAACCCATCACCTGGGTCAGCTCGGCGTTGTCGAACTTGACGTCGAAGATGCCGTCCTGCCCCATGGCGATCCCGATGCCGAGGTACAGGAGCAGGCTGGGCAACCCGCTGCGGGACGAAATGCGTACGGCCGCGACAGCGACCAGCAGGACGAGCGAGCAGACGAGCAGAAGTTCGTTGAGATCGTGGACAGTCAGGGTCCGTTCCTTCCCTGCGAACGCCTTCCGGATCGACCTCCGGGGGCCAGTACTTCGTTACCTTACCTAATCTTTAACGTTTTCTTGACGCCTTCGAGTGTTCGTGCGAGCAGTGCGCAAATGGATGCATCCCCATACCGCGTCCGAGTGGCTTCGGCGGGGCGCCTATGGTTGCTCCTGCACTCCCAGGACCACCCTGCCCCTCGAAGGACAGCGATGCCCGCCAACACAACCGCCCCTTCCGGTTCTTCCGATGCGAAGAAGTCCGGCAGGAAGAAGGGGCGACGCGCCCGCCTGTTCGTGATCGTCCTGGTGCTGGCGCTTGTCGCGGGTGTCGGGTATGGCGCGTTCTGGTCCGTTTCCACGGTTCGGGCCTCGTACCCGCAGACGACCGGTTCGATCGAGCTCAAGGGTCTTACCGGCAACGTCGACGTCAAACGCGACAGTTACGGGATCCCGCAGATCTACGCGGACTCCGACAGCGACCTCTTCCGCGCCCAGGGCTTCGTCCATGCCCAGGACCGCTTCTGGGAGATGGACGTCCGCCGTCACATGACGTCCGGGCGGCTCTCCGAGATGTTCGGCTCCGGCCAGGTCGAGACCGACTCCTTCCTGCGCACGCTGGGCTGGCGCAAGGTCGCGCAGGAGGAGTACGACACGACGCTGGACGAGGACACCAAGAAGAACCTCCAGGCGTACGCGGAGGGGGTGAACGAGTATCTGGACGGCAAGGACGGCAAGGACATCTCCGTCGAGTACGCCGCCCTCGGCCTGACCAACGACTACAAGCCCACCGAGTGGACCCCGGTCGACTCGGTCGCCTGGCTGAAGGCGATGGCCTGGGACCTGCGCGGCAACATGCAGGACGAGATCGACCGCTCGCTGCTGACCAGCAGGCTCAGCGCCAAGCAGATCCAAGAGCTCTACCCGGCCTACCCGTACGACAAGAACAAGCCGATCGTCCGGCAGGGTGCCATCTCCCCGGTCACCGGCAAGTTCGAACAGGACGCCGAGCCCTCGGACAGCATCGGTTCGAACACCCCCGAGGGCGCTGCCGCGGGCCTCAACACCCAGCTCTCCGCGCTCTCCGAGACCCTCGACGAGATCCCGGCGCTGCTCGGCCCCAACGGCAGCGGCATCGGCTCGAACTCCTGGGTCGTCTCCGGCAAGTACACGACGACCGACAAGCCGCTGCTGGCCAACGATCCGCACCTGGCGCCGCAACTTCCCTCGCTCTGGTACCAGATGGGGCTGCACTGCCGGGTGCCTTCGGAGACCTGCCGGTACGACACCGCCGGCTACACGTTCTCCGGCATGCCCGGTGTGATCATCGGCCACAACGCGGACATCGCCTGGGGCTTCACCAACCTCGGCGCGGACGTCACCGACCTCTTCCTGGAGAAGGTCTCGGGCGAGGGCTACCAGTACGACGGCAGGACCGAGCCCTTCGTCACCCGTGAGGAGACCATCAAGGTCGCCGGCGGCCGCAGCCGGACCATCACCGTGCGCGAGACGAACAACGGCCCGTTGGTATCCGACCGCAGCGGCGAGCTGGAGAAAGTCGGCAAGAAGGCGCCCGTCACCAACTCGGCGCCGGACCGCGGCGACGGCTACGCGGTCGCGCTGAAGTGGACCGCGCTGGAAGCCGGAAAGTCGATGGACGCGGTCTTCGAGCTCAACCAGGCCAAGGACTTCAAGACCTTCCAGGCGGCCGCCGAGCACTTCGAGGTGCCCTCGCAGAACCTCATCTACGCCGATGAGAAGGGCAACATCGGCTACCAGGCCCCCGGCAAGATCCCGGTTCGCAAGACCGGTAACGGCACGGTGCCGAGCCCCGGTTGGACCTCGGAGTACGGCTGGGAGAAGGAGCCGATCCCCTTCGACGAGCTGCCGTACGAGTACAACCCGAAGCGCGGCTACATCGTCACCGCCAACCAGGCCGTCATCGACGAGAAGTACCCCCATCTGCTCACGAAGGACTGGGGCTACGGCGCCCGCAGCCAGCGGATCAACGACCTCATCGAGTCGAAGATCAAGGACGGCGGGAAGATCTCGACCGACGACATGCAGAACATGCAGATGGACAACCAGAGCGTGATCGCCCCGGATCTGGTGCGCGAACTGCTGAAGATCAACATCTCCGACAAGAACGTCCGCGAGGCGCAGAAGCTTCTGGAGAACTGGGACTACCTCCAGGAGCCCGACTCGGCGGCGGCCGCCTACTTCAACAGCGTCTGGCGCAACATCCTCAAGCTGGCCTTCGGCAACAAGCTCCCCAAGGAGCTCCGCGCCGAGGGTGACTGCCTGAGCGTGCCGCCCGCATCCGGCACGGGCCCGGTGGACGAGCAGGACAAGCTCGTACGGGAATGCGGTCAGCGCGCCCCGGACGCCGCACAGCCGGACGGCGGCGACCGCTGGTACGAGGTGGTCAAGTCCATCATCGAGGACAAGGACAACGAGTGGTGGAAGGCTCCGGCCAGGGGCCGCGAAGAGGCGATCGACGACCGTGACGAGCTCTTCGCCCGCGCCATGGAAGACGCCCGCTGGGAGCTGACGGCCGAGCTCGGCAAGGACATCACCACGTGGAGCTGGGGCCGGCTGCACCAGCTGACCCTGCGCAACCAGACGCTCGGCACCGAGGGCCCCGGCCTTCTGCAGAGGGCCCTCAACCGAGGCCCCTGGCACCTCGGCGGCGGCGAAGCGGCGGTCAACGCCACCGGCTGGAACGCGGCGGGCGGCTACGACGTCATCTGGGTCCCGTCGATGCGGATGGTCGTCAACGTGGGGGACTGGGACAAGTCCCGCTGGATCAACCTGACCGGGGCCTCCGGGCACGCGTTCAGCGCCCACTACACCGATCAGACCGACAAGTGGGTCGAAGGAGAGCTACTCGACTGGTCCTTCACCAGCAGAGCGGTCGGGCAGTCCACGGTCGACACCCTGACCCTCAAGAAACCCTAGGCGGCACCCGGGGGAGCCCGGGCGACGCCCAGGGCGACCTAGGCAGTGAAGCGCCGCGCTCCGGCCGGCGTGACCACGGCATCCACGGGGTGGTCGTGCGGTTCCTCCGGAACCTGCGCGACCACCTCGTCGTCGTACAGCAGGACGACGAGGGCGGGGTGGGCTCCGGCCGCGGACAGCCGGGCCAGTACCCGGTCGTAGCTGCCGCCGCCCCTGCCCAGCCGCATCCCGCGCCGGTCCACCGCGAGCCCGGGCAGCAGGACCACGTCGGCGTCGAGGACCGCGGCCGGCCCCAGGCGCGGCCCGTCCGGCTCCAGCAGCCCCCGGCCCGCGGGCAGAAGGTGTGCGGAGCCCTCGTACGCCGCCCAGTCCAGGTCGTTGTCGGCCATGAGCACCGGCAGCAGCACCCGAACGCTCCGCTCCCGCAGCGCGTCCAGGAGCGGGCGGGTCCCGGGTTCACGTCCCACGGACACATAGGCGGCGACGGTCCGGGCTCCGTCGAGCTCCGGAAGGACGAGTGCGGCCGAGGAGAGAACCGCGGCAGCGTTTTCGACGTCCTGAGAGGTCAGGAGCCTTCGCGCGGCGAGCAGTTCGCGCCGCAGGGGCGCCTTTCCGGACATGTCGTGGTTCAAGGGTGCTCGCATAATTCTCGTATGGGGTCGTATGAGTACGAAGTTAACCGGACGCTCATCTTCCGCCCATACGCACCCGTTAGAGTCTGCACATGACTCAGTCGCGCCCCAGGATCAGCAAAGCCGTCATCCCGGCTGCAGGTCTCGGCACCCGGTTCCTGCCGGCCACCAAGGCCACTCCCAAAGAGATGCTGCCTGTCGTCGACAAGCCCGCCATCCAGTATGTCGTCGAAGAGGCGGTCGGAGCAGGCCTCTCCGACGTTCTGATGATCACCGGTCGGAACAAGCGTCCCCTGGAGGACCACTTCGACCGGAACTACGAGCTGGAGTCCGCGCTGACCCGTAAGGGAGACGCCGAACGGCTCTCCAGGGTCCAGGAGTCCAGTGACCTGGCCACCATGCACTACGTCCGCCAGGGCGACCCGCGCGGCCTCGGTCACGCGGTTCTGTGCGCCGCGCCGCACGTCGGTGACCAGCCCTTCGCGGTCCTCCTCGGCGACGACCTCATCGACCCGCGCGACCCGCTGCTCGCCCGGATGGTCGAGATCCAGGAGCGCGAGGGCGGCAGCGTCATCGCGCTGATGGAGGTCGACCCGTCGCAGATCCACATGTACGGCTGCGCGGCCACCGAGGCCACCGCCGACGGTGACGTCGTACGGATCACCGGGCTGGTCGAGAAGCCCGACCAGGCCGACGCACCCAGCAACCTCGCCATCATCGGCCGCTATGTCCTGGACCCCGCGATCTTCGACATACTCCGTCACACCGAGCCCGGCCGCGGGGGCGAGATCCAGCTCACCGACGCACTGCAACTGCTGGCCGAGGACGAGAAGGCCGGCGGGCCGGTGCACGGCGTCGTCTTCAAGGGCCGCCGCTACGACACCGGTGACCGCGGCGACTATCTGCGTGCCATTGTCAGACTCGCGTGCGAACGTGAAGACCTGGGCCCGGACTTCCGGACCTGGCTCCGCAGTTACGTCAACGAGGAGTTGTAGACAGCTTGAGCACCACGATCTGGTCGGTGGACGAGCACCTGGACGACATCCTTGCCGCAGTGCGGCCGTTGGAGCCCATCGAGCTCCAGCTGGCCGACGCGCAGGGCTGTGTCCTGGTCGAGGACGTCATGGTCGAGGTTGCTCTGCCGCCCTTCGACAACAGCTCGATGGACGGATACGCCGTCCGGGTCTCCGATGTCGAGGGCGCCAGCGAGGAGTTCCCCGCCGTCCTGACCGTCATCGGTGACGTCGCGGCGGGCGACGGCGGACTCGCCGACGGCCGGTCGGTGGCCCCCGGCGAGGCGGCCCGCATCATGACCGGCGCCCCCCTGCCCGCGGGTGCCGACGCGGTTGTCCCGGTCGAGTGGACCGACGGGGGCACGGGTGGCGGCCCGGCCGAATCCATGCGCGCCCACAGCGACGCCCCGGAAGGGGCGAGCGGCGAGGTCCGTGTGCACCGCCCCGTCGAGGCCCGCGCCCACGTCCGTGCCCGGGGCAGCGACGTCCAGCCGGGAGATCTGGCACTGCGCGCGGGATCGGTCGTCGGCCCCCCGCAGATCGGGCTGCTCGCCGCGATCGGACGCTCGACGGTGAAGGTGCGCCCGCGCCCGCGTGTCGTCGTGCTCTCCACCGGAAGCGAGCTGGTGCAGCCCGGTGAGGAGCTGACCGGCGGCCGGATCTACGACTCCAACAGCTTCGCGCTGACAGCCGCAGCCCGGGACGCCGGGGCCATCGCCTACCGGGTGCCCGCGGTCGCCGACGACGCGGAGACGCTGCGCGCCACGATCGAGGACCAGCTGATCCGCGCGGACATCGTCGTCACGACCGGCGGCGTGAGCGTCGGCGCGTACGACGTGGTCAAGGAAGCCCTGTCCTCGGTGGGGGACGAGGACGATCCGGGCAGCGGCATCGACTTCCGGAAGCTGGCCATGCAGCCGGGCAAGCCGCAGGGCTTCGGCTCGATCGGCCCCGACCACACCCCGCTGCTGGCGCTGCCGGGCAATCCCGTCTCCTCGTACGTCTCCTTCGAGTTGTTCGTACGGCCGGCGATCCGGACCCTGATGGGGTTGAAGGATGTCCGCCGTCCGACGGTCCGAGCCACGCTGAGCACGGACAAGGCGCTCGCCTCGCCGTCCGGCAAGCGGCAGTTCCTGCGGGGTACGTACGACTCCGAGGCGGGCACCGTCACCCCTGTCGGCGGTTCCGGATCGCATCTCATCGCCGCGCTCGCCCAGGCGGACGCGCTGATCGTGCTGCCCGAGGACGTCACCTCCGCGGAGCCCGGCGCGGAGACCGAGGTGATCCTCCTCCGCTGACTTCCGTGCGGTGGCGGTACGGTATCTGGCGCTGTGCCTTACCGGGGGAAGCCCCCCGGACCCCCGGCCCGCCCGCACGTGCGTGCGGGCCGAGCGGGCAACCGGCGCCCTACCGCTAGGCGGAGTGAGTTGAGTACGCAGAACAGGCTGACGCACATCGACGAGGCGGGCGCGGCCCGCATGGTCGATGTGTCGGAGAAGGACGTCACGGCGCGCGTCGCCCGGGCCAGTGGCCGGGTCCTCGTGTCGCCGCGTGTGATCGAGCTCCTCCGGGGCGAGGGCGTCCCCAAGGGTGACGCGCTCGCGACCGCGCGGATCGCCGGAATCATGGGGGCCAAGCGCACCCCGGACCTGATCCCGCTCTGTCATCCTCTCGCCGTCTCCGGCGTGAAGGTCGACCTGAGCGTCGCGGACGACGCGGTGGAGATCCTCGCCACCGTGAAGACCACCGACCGCACGGGGGTCGAGATGGAGGCGCTGACGGCCGTCTCGGTCGCCGCGCTGACGGTGATCGACATGATCAAGGCGGTCGACAAGAGCGCGGTGATCACGGACGTCCGGGTGGAGGCGAAGTCGGGCGGCAAGTCCGGCGACTACCGCCGTCCCGCACCCGAGGGGGCGGACGCATGACCGCGCCCGACAACGACCCCGCGGGCGCCGTTGCGCCCGCACCGGAGCAGGCCGGTCCCTCGCCGTCCGGCGCCGCGCTCACCGCTCCCTACGCCGCACTCGTCGTGACCGCGTCCAACCGTGCGTCGGCCGGGGTCTACGCGGACAAGGGCGGCCCGATCATCGTCGAGGCGCTCAAGGGTCTCGGATTCGCCGTGGACGGCCCCCAGGTCGTCCCGGACGGAGACCCCGTCGAGGCGGCCCTGCGGGCCGGCGCGGCAGCCGGCTACGACGTGATCCTCACCACCGGTGGTACGGGCATCTCGCCCACGGACCGGACTCCCGAGGCCACCCGACGCGTCGTCGAACGCGAGATTCCGGGCATCGCCGAGGCGATCCGTGCCGAAGGCCGGGACATGGTGCCCACGGCAGCGCTCTCGCGGGGCCTCGCAGGTATCGCGGGCGGCACCCTCATCGTGAACCTGCCCGGTTCCACCGGCGGGGTGCGCGACGGTCTTGCCGTCCTGAACAGGCTTCTGGTGCACGCCGTCGACCAGGTGCGCGGCGGCGATCACCCCCGACCGGGGAGCTCGAACTGAACGTCCCGACCTGGCCGGTGATCCTGACCGACGGCGCGATCACCCTCCGCCCGATAAAGCTGCGTGACCAGCGCGTGTGGCGTGAGGTCAACCAGCGCAACCGTGACTGGCTGCGCCCCTGGGAGGCGACCGTCCCGCCCCCCGCGCCCGGCGCCCCGGTTGCCCAGCGGCCCACCTACCGTCAGATGATCCGTCATCTGCGCTCCGAGGCGAACGCGGGCCGGATGCTGCCCTTCGCGATCGAGTTCGAGGGGCGTCTCGTCGGGCAGTTGACGGTGGCCGGGATCACCTGGGGATCGATGTGCTCGGGCCATGTCGGCTACTGGGTGGACCGGAGTGTGGCGGGCCGGGGCGTCATGCCGACCGCGGTGGCGCTCGCTGTCGACCACTGTTTCCGCAGCGTCGGTCTGCACCGGATCGAGGTGTGCATTCGGCCCGAGAACGGTCCCAGCCGACGAGTCGTGGAAAAGCTCGGATTCCGTGAGGAAGGGCTGCGTCCCCGCTATCTCCACATCGACGGTGCGTGGCGGGACCATCTGATCTTTGCCCTCACCGCGGAAGAAGTCCCTGACGGGATGCTCCGGCGTTGGCGCAGAGTGCGGCCTACGACACCGCACACTCCCGGGGAAATGAAATAAGTGTTCGAAATTGATCGCTCTCTGAGCGCTAACGAACCCACTCGCGTCGACTGCTGATCTGAACAATCGCAAAAAAAGTCCGTGATATCAGCCGGATCGAGCGACACACCGGGCCAATTGGCGGATGCCGCCGTGCAAACCCCTCTACGGTGTGAGCGTGAGCAGCAGCGGCCTCATCTACGCAGTCATTGTCGGGGCCTGGGCCGCCTACTTGGTGCCGATGTGGCTCCGCAGGCAGGACGAGCTCAATGAGGCCCGTCCGACGGAACGCTTCAGCACCGCCATCCGGCTGCTGTCCGGACGGGCGGCGATGGAGCGCCGGTACGCCAAGGAGCTGCGGGAGCGCGATGCCGAGGAGGCGCCCGGCGACGTCGACCCGGATGCCGTCACGGACCGATTGGGTTCCGTGGACGTCCGGGCCTTTTCCGCGCCCCCGGCGCACACGGAAGCCCGGTTGCACGACCCCGTACGCGAGCGTCCCGACCCCGAGCGCCGCGCGCAGGGGGCGCGGCCCGCGCCCGTACAGCGCGCGCGTACGTCGAGTGCGGAAGCCGAGCGCGAGCGGCGTGCCCGGCGTTCGAAGGTGCTGGCGCGCCGTCGGCGTACGACCATCATCCTGTTCCTCGCGTTCACGCTCGGCGCGATCGTCGCGGCCGTCGGCGGACTCCGCTTTCTGTGGGCGCCCGCGGTTCCGGCCGTGCTGCTGAGCACGTACATCGTGCATCTGCGGGCCCAGGAGCGGCGCCGGTTCGCCTTCACCATGGACCGCCGGCTGGCCGAGGTCGCCGCGCAACGGCTCCGGGAGAACCGTCCCCGCAGGCACCAGCCCGCGGCGACGGCTCCCGCCGAGCCCGACGAGGAGCCCGAAGGGCGCGACTCCCATCCGGTACCCGCCCCCACGGTCTCCCCGCAGGAGGCGGGCCGCCGCGCCCTCGTCGAGCAGACGGACCACGCGGAGTGGGTCGACCAGCAGCGCGAACGAGGGCCGGCCCAGGGCGACAGCTGGGAGCCGGTCCCGGTCCCCCTCCCGACCTATGTCACCGCCCCGGTGGCCCCGCGCGCCTCGGGCGGCGTGGAGGTCGGCGACCCGGACACCTGGAGCGCCGCCCGCTCCAGCACGGCGGAGCCCACCCAGACCGGAACGGCGCACCCCGCCGAGCCCGCGGCGGACCCGGCGCCGCGCCGACGCGCCAACCAGCCCCGCCGCACCCGCGACCGGGGCCGGACGCCGCTCTTCGACCAGTACGACGACGGGGACCGGCCCCGTGCGGCCAACGAGTGAGACCGGTGGCGACGCCGACTCGGCTGACCTGCGGCATATGGATTTCCGAGCACCCCGGTGGGGGTGCTAAAGTTTCACTCGTTGCAAGGGCCTGTGGCGCAGTCTGGTAGCGCACCTCGTTCGCATCGAGGGGGTCTGGGGTTCAAATCCCCACAGGTCCACCGCAGCTCAGAGCCCCTACCGGGGAAACCCGGTAGGGGCTCTTTGGCGTCCTGCCGGGCAGAGACGGACTGTCGCGGGGGCATTCAGTGTCGCGGTGCCGAGTTCAGGACGTCGCGCTCGGCCAGGGTCCCCGCTCCGGCTCCCGTGAGTGTGACCTTGCCGGAGTGAACGGTGTCCAGTTGCTCGACCTGCTTGCCGTACCACTCGATCCCCGTCAGCAAGAACCCCGGCGTGCCCGGGACGGCCGCGGAACCCGAGAGCTGGAACACCGTGCCCAGCTGTGCCGTCCCCTCGAGGCAGCGGACCGCGCACACGGCCACGTCGTCCGTCGCGCCGGTGACGCCCGCTGTCACGGATTCGATGCTCAGAACTGCCTTCGACAGCACGGGTGTGTCTCCTCGAAGAAGTGCCTAGGGTGGTCCTGCTCACCTGGGTGACCGGTGGCCGCAGTTGAGGGTTGTCCGGGGTCCGGGGGAGCGCCAGTATCCGCGATTCCGTACGGAGGAGTCCTGTGACCGCAGGTATGCCCAGCTCTCGGATCGACACCGGCAAGCCTCATCCGGCGCGCGTCTACGACTGGCTCCTGGGCGGCAAGGACAACTACCCCGTCGACCGCGCGGTCGGGGAGAAGCTGCCCGCCGAGGCGCGGGCCAACGCGGCGCGCAACCGGGCCTTCATGCACCGTGCCTCCCACTGGCTCGCCCAGCAGGGCATCGACCAGTTCCTGGACATCGGCACCGGGATACCCACCTCCCCGAATCTGCATCAGATCGTCCAGGCCGTCACACCGCGCGCCCGGGTCGTCTACGCCGACAACGACCCCATCGTGCTGCGCCATGCGGAAGCGCTCATGGCCGGCCGGCCCGAGGGGGCGGCCGAGTACATCCACGCGGATGTGCGCCGACCGGCGGCGATCCTCGAACGCGCGGGTGAGGTGCTGGACTTCGGTCGCCCCGTCGCGTTGTCCCTCATCGCGCTGATGCACTTCCTGCCCGACGACCAGGACCCGTACGGCATCACCAGGACGCTGGTCGGCGCGCTGCCGGCAGGGAGTTACCTGGTCCTCTCGCACGGGACGGCCGATCAGCACCCGGAGCTCCGGCAGGAGACCGAGTCCGCGTACCGCAAGGGCGAGATCCCGTTGCGGATGCGGGCGCGAGGTGAGGTCGAGCCCTTCTTCGAAGGGCTGGACCTTGCTCCGCCCGGGCTGGTCACGGCGACCGAGTGGTACCAGGAGCAGCCCGCGCCGGTCTACGAGCGGAGCGGGTTCTACGTGGGTGTGGCGCGGGTTCCCTAGGAAGGCTGCCGCAGCGGTTTGGCCATGCAGATGCTGCTCTCGTACGTCCGGTAGTGGCCGAACTTCGAGCAGGGCGTGTAGCCGCTGGAGGTGTACAGGGAGATCGCCTCCTGCTGCTTGTCGCCGGTCTCCAGGACCATGCGGGTGCGGCCGGCGGCCCGTGCGTCGGCTTCCAGGGCGGCGAGGATCCGCCGGGCCAGGCCGTTGCCGCGGCCTTCGGATATCACGAACATCCGCTTGATCTCGGCGTCGCCGTCGGAGTAGCCCTCGGCGTTCCGCTCCTGCGAGCGCCAGCCGCCCGTGGCGAGAGGCCGCCCGCGCTCGTCGTAGGCGAGCAGGTACAGTCCGCGCGGCGGATCGAACATGGTGGCGTCGAGGGGTGTGATGTCGCCCCCATCTCCGTAGCGCTCGGCGTATTCGAGCTGCACCAGGTCGTTGAGTTTGACGGCGTCGGGGTGGTCGAAAGGCCGAGGCTGGATATTCATGCGAGCAATGGTACAGGTATGCACTAGCGGCTATCGGTACTGTGCCGGGATGCTCACCGTAACCAGTGTGAATGTGAATGGGCTCCGCGCTGCCGCGAAGAAGGGCTTCGTCGAGTGGCTGGCGCAGACGGAGGCCGACGTGATCTGTCTCCAGGAGGTCCGGGCCGAACCGCAGCAGCTGCCCGAGGAGGTACGTGACCCCGAGGGCTGGCACACCGTGCACGCCCCGGCCGCGGCCAAGGGGCGCGCAGGGGTGTCCATCTATACGCGCCACGCCCCGGAGCGCGTCCAGACCGGGTTCGGCGGCTTCGGGGTCCCCGGGAGCGAGGAGTTCGACGGCAGTGGCCGGTACGTCGAGGTGGACCTGCCGGGTGTGACGGTCGCGAGCCTGTATCTGCCGTCGGGTGACGTCGGTACGGAGAAGCAGGAGGAGAAGGAGCGCTTCATGGCCGCCTTCCTGCCCTACCTGAAGGGCCTCAAGGCGAGGGCGGCCGGCGAGGGGCGCGAGGTGGTCGTGTGCGGCGACTGGAACATCGCCCACCGTGAGGCCGACCTCAAGAACTGGAAGTCGAACCAGAAGAACTCGGGCTTCCTCCCCGAGGAGCGGGAGTGGCTGACCCGGGTGTTCGACGAGGCCGCGTACGTGGACGTGGTCCGGGCGATGCACCCGGACGAGGAGGGGCCCTATTCCTGGTGGTCCTACCGTGGGCGGGCGTTCGACAACGACGCGGGCTGGCGCATCGACTACCAGGTGGCGTCCGGCGGCCTCGCGGCCCGCGCGGTGAAGGCCTGGGTGGAGCGGGCGGCCACGCACGGCGAGCGGTGGAGCGACCACGCGCCGGTGACGGTCACGTACGAGCGGTAGCCGGTCACTTCTCCGGAGTGCTGCCGGGGCCGTCCTCGCTGCGCAGCCGCCGGTCCAGGGCCATGGACAGTTCGGCGTCCACCACCGCGTGGGCGAGGCTGCGCATCCGGTCCGGTTCGGTGCCCGCGGCGTGGGTGTCCATGACCCGGACGAAGAGATCGGCGAGCGCGTCGGCGTGCTCGCGGACCAGGCGGCCCGAGGCGAGCACCGCGGAGAGCGGCACCCCCTCCCGTACGAGCTCCGACGAGGCCTCCAGCAGACGGCGGCTGATGTGGACGATCTCGTCGCCGTCCGTGGCGAGGTAGCCGAGGTCCAGGGCCGCGGAGAGGTTCTCCGCCGTGGCCTCGTCGCTGAAGTAGTCGGCGAGCTGCTCGGGGGTGAGCCGGACCGGGGTCTCCTCGGTCGGTTCGCCCAGGCCCAGCACCTCGGCGACATCGCGGCCGCTGTCGAAGGTGGTGGCGAGGTCGGCGATGCCGTTGAGGGTGTGGCCGCGTTCCAGCAGGCCCGTGATGGTGCGCAGGCGGGCGAGGTGATGGTCGTCGTACCAGGCGATGCGGCCCTCGCGGCGCGGTGGCTGGATCAGTCCGCGCTCCCGGTAGAAACGCAGGGTGCGCACGGTGATTCCGGCCTCCTCGGCCAGCTCGTCCATGCGGTATTCGCGGTGCTCGCGTCCTTCGGCCACACCCGCACCCTATGTTGTACCGCCGGTAACTTTCCTTGGTGCGACCCCTACCCATCGGTACGGTCCTGCTCTACCCTCCCAACAATGCCAGTGATTGCTGGCAGAGTCGTGTGACGTACCGCGGGGAGGCGGCAGCATGGCCCAGCACGAACACGTACGAGTGGCGGTGATCGGATCCGGATTCGGGGGCCTCGGGGCCGCTGTCCGGCTGCGCCGTGAAGGCATCACCGACTTCCTGGTCCTGGAGCGGGCCGGCTCCGTCGGTGGCACCTGGCGCGACAACAGCTACCCGGGCTGCGCCTGCGACGTACCGTCCCACCTCTACTCCTTCTCGTTCGCGCCCAACCCCGACTGGCCGCGCACCTTCTCCGGGCAGGAACACATACGTGCCTACCTGGAGCACGTGGCCGACACGTTCGGGCTGCGCCCGCACCTCAGGTTCCACCACGAGGTCACGGTCATGCGCTGGGACGGCGACGAGCTGCACTGGGTGATCGAGGCGGCCAACGGGGTCACCGTCACCGCCGATGTCGTCGTCTCCGCGACCGGCCCGCTCTCCGACCCGAAGCTGCCGGACATCCCGGGGCTCGCCGAGTTCCCCGGCAAGGTCTTCCACTCGGCCCGGTGGGACCACGACTACGACCTCACGGGCAAGCGCGTCGCGGTGATCGGCACGGGGGCGTCCGCCATCCAGATCGTGCCGGAGATCCAGCCCAGGGCGAGCCGGCTCACGCTGTTCCAGCGGACCCCGCCCTGGGTCATGCCGCGCATGGACCGCGCCATCAGCGGGGCCGAGAAGTGGCTGCACCGCACGCTCCCGTTCACCGGCACCGCGCGCCGCGGACTGCTGTGGGGCATCCGGGAGCTGCAGGTCGGCGCGTTCACCAAGCATCCGGACCAGCTGGGCCTGGTGGAGCGGATAGCCAAGGCCAACATGGCGCGTGCGGTCAAGGACCCGGAACTGCGGGCCAAGCTGACCCCCTCGTACCGCATCGGCTGCAAGCGCATCCTGCTCTCCAACGCCTACTACCCGGCGCTCGCCCAGCCGAATGTCGACGTCGTCGCCTCCGGCCTGGCCGAGGTGCGGGGCTCCACCGTCGTCGCCGCAGACGGCACGGAGACCGAGGCCGACGTGATCATCCTCGGCACCGGCTTCCACGTGACGGACATGCCGATCGCCGACCGGGTCGTCGGTGCCGACGGCATCACGCTCGCCGAGTCCTGGAAGGGCGGCATGCAGGCGCTGCGCGGCGCCTCCGCGGCGGGCTTCCCCAACTGGATGACGGTCATCGGCCCCAACACCGGGCTCGGGAACTCCTCCATGATCCTCATGATCGAGTCCCAGCTGAACTACATGGCCGACTACCTGCGCCAGCTGGACGTCCTGGGCGGACGCGCCGCACTCGGCGCACGGACCTCCGCCGTGGGCGCGTGGAACCGGCGGGTGCAGGACCGGATGAAGCGGACCGTGTGGAACACCGGCGGCTGCACCAGCTGGTACCTGGACTCCACCGGGCGCAACACCACGGTCTGGCCGGGGACGACGGCCGAATTCCGGCGTGCCACGCGCTCGGTCGACCTCGGGGAGTACGAGGTCATCCGCCCGCCCGCCGTCAGCACCACGGAGAAGTCCGTCACCGAGGAGGTCGCCCGATGAGCCGGCTGCTGCACCGATCTGACGTCCCGCCCGTCCCCGTACGCGAACTGACCGCCGTGTCCGCCGACGGCGCGCGCATCCACGTCGAACTGCACGGGCCCGACGGCGCCCCCGCCGTGGTCCTGGCGCACGGTTGGACCTGCAACACACGCTTCTGGGACGCGCAGGTGCGTGACCTGGCGGCGGACCACCGGGTCGTCGTCTACGACCAGCGGGGCCACGGCCGTACTCCGGAGGCGGGCGCGGACGGATACGGCACGCAGAAGCTGGCCGACGACCTGGAGGCCGTGCTGAGGGCCACGCTCGCGCCGGGGCAGAAGGCGGTGCTCGCCGGGCACTCGATGGGCGGGATGACGCTGATGGCCGCAGCCGGGCGGGCCGCGGTGCGCGAGCACGGGGCTGCCGTCCTGCTGTGCAGCACCGGCAGTTCGCGGCTGACCGCCGAGTCGCTGGTACTGCCGATGCGGGCCGGCGCCCTCCGTACGCGGCTGACCGGGAAGGTCCTCGGGGCGCGGGCGCCGCTCGGGCCGGTCAACGCGGTGTCGAAGGCGATCCTCAAATACGCCACGATGGGCCGTGGTTCGTCCCCCGAGCGGGTCGACGCCTGTGCCAGGATCGTGCACGCGTGTCCGCGCAAGGCCCGTGTCGCCTGGGGGCACGTGCTCGCGGAGCTCGATCTCGAGTCGGGCGTAAGGGAGTTGCGGCTGCCGACCGCGGTGATCGCGGGCGCGGAGGACCGGCTGACGCCGCCGGTGCACGCGCGGGCCATCGAGGCGGCGCTGCCCCAGAGCCTCGGGCTCACGGAGCTGACGGGTATGGGCCACATGACGCCGGTCGAGGCGCCCGAGGTGGTCACCGCGAAACTCCGGGAACTGGTGGCCGGGTACGTCACTGCGGACAGTGCGGCGCAGGCCGTGCGCGAGGAGGAGGTCGCATGAGCGGCAGGCGGAGTCTCGAAGGGCAGGTCGTGGTCGTCACCGGCGCGGCCCGCGGTGTGGGCGAGCTGCTGGCCCGCAAGCTCTCGGCGCGCGGCGCCAAACTGGCACTGGTCGGGCTGGAGCCGGACGAGCTGAAGAAGGTCTCGGAGCGGCTGCACGGGGAGAGCGACCACTGGTACGCGGATGTCACCGACCACGAGGCCATGGCCCAGGTCGCTCTGGAGGTCAAGGAGCGGTTCGGCAAGGTCGACGTCGTCGTCGCCAACGCCGGGGTCGCCTCGGGCGGTCCGTTCGTGGACTCCGATCCCGTCGCCTGGCGGCGGGTCATCGAGGTGAACCTGATCGGCGGCGCGGTGACGGGGCGGGCGTTCCTGCCGGTGCTCATGGAGAGCCGTGGGTACTTCCTCCAGATCGCCTCGCTGGCCGCGATCACTCCGGCGCCGATGATGAGTGCGTACTGCGCCTCCAAGTCGGGCGTGGAGGCGTTCGCCCACAGCCTGCGTGCGGAGGTCGGCTACCGGGGGGTGAGGGTCGGGGTCGGCTATCTGTCCTGGACCGACACGGACATGGTGCGCGGTGCCGACGAGGACGACGTCATGCGGGAGTTGAGGCAGCGGCTGCCGTGGCCGACGAACCGTACGTATCCGCTGGGTCCGGCCGTCGACCGGATCGTTGCCGGAATCGAGCGGCGGTCCGCGCATGTGTACGCCCAGTGGTGGCTGCGCGGGATGCAGTCGGTGCGCGGGTACCTGCCCATGCTGATCGGGTCGGTCGGGCAGCGGGAGATGAAGCGCTTCGGGCCGCGGCTGGAGGGCGTCAGCAAGGGGCTCGTGGGGGCCGGCGGTGAGGCGGACAGGGCGGCACGGGCCGAGCGTCAATGATCGAAATGCGATGAATGTCCGGGTGTGTAAGTCTGAGCGAGGCCCCACCGGGGCCAACCCCACGCACCCACATAGGAGTGAACAGCATGGGCATCGCAGACCAGTTCAAGGACAAGGCGCAGGAGCTTGCCGACCAGGCCAAGCAGCAGCAGAAGAAGGCCGGCGGCCGGCGGGACGAGCGGCACGACCGCCCGTCCGACGCCGACGAGCAGCGTGCGGACCGTTCCGCTCGTCCCGCCGGTCAGTCCGGCGCGCGGGAGCGGGCGCAGGGCGCTTCGGACCAGGCGCGCGAGCGTTTCGACCGTTGACGTGAGCTCGGCGGCGCGGGGCGTCTGACGCGTCTGCGTTGCTGCGTTGCTGTGGGGCGCATCCGGAGTACCGGGTGCGCCCCACTTGCGTGCGCGGGTTCGTCCCCTGCCCGCCCCTTCCCGAAACCGTGGGCTCCGCCCCCGGGCCCCCGGTCCTCAATCGCCGGACGGGCTTGAAAGATGCCCTCAAACGCCGGGCGGGCTGGGGGTGGTGGCCGTCGGGGTGGGCTCCGGAGGATGCCCGCGAGCGCCGGGCGCGCTCATGGCTGTCGGGGTGGGCTTGGAGGGTGTCCGCGAGCGTGCGGAGGGCTGGGGGTGCCGGATGGGCTTGAGGGGTGCTCTCAAGCGTGCGGAGGGCGGGGTTGCCGGAGTTGGCCCGGAGGGCGCCCTCAAGCGTCGGGCGGGCTGAGGGCGGCCGGGAGTTGGCTCGCCGAGGGTGCCCTCGATCGCCGGGCGGGCCGGGGTGACCGGTGCTCGTCGAGGGGTGTGGTCGAGCGCCCGGCGGTTGAAGTGTCCGGTCCGTCGGGGGTCAGCGGGGTGGCAGTGGGGGGCGGCGCAGGACCGGGGCTGTCGCGTAGGTGGGGGGTGTGGCCGCCGGGTGGACCGCCAGGAGGTCCAGGGCCACCCTCACCGCGTCGTCCAGGACCGCGTGTCGGCCCTCGGCCCAGTCCAGGGGGGTGCGCAGGGCCTCCAGGTCCGGGCCGACGCCGTGGTTCTCGACGGACCAGCCGTACGTGTCGAACCAGGCCGCGTTCATCGGCACCGTGATCACCGTGCCGTCGCCGAGCCGGTGGCGCCCGGTCATGCCGACCACCCCGCCCCAGGTGCGCTGGCCCACCACCGGCCCCAGCTTCAGCAGCTTGAACGCGGCCGTGATCATGTCGCCGTCGGAGGAGGTCGCCTCGTCGGCCAGCGCCACCACGGGACCCCGCGGGGCGTTGGACGCGTAACTGACCGCCTGCGCGTTGCGGGTCAGGTCCCAGCCGAGGATCGTTCGGGTGAGCTTCTCGACGACCAGTTCACTGATGTGGCCGCCCGCGTTGCCGCGTACGTCGACGATCAGGGCCGGGCGGGAGACCTCCAGGCGCAGGTCGCGGTTGAACTGCGCCCAGCCCGAGCCGCCCATGTCCGGGATGTGCAGGTACCCGCACTTGCCGCCGCTCAGCTCCCGTACGACCTCACGGCGCTTGGCCACCCAGTCCTGGTAGCGCAGCGGCCTTTCGTCGACCAGCGGGACGATCGCGATGCGCCGGGACCGGCCGCCGCACTCGCCCCCGGACGGCCGGAACGTCAGCTCCACCGTGGTGCCGCCCGCCGCCGTCAGCAGCGGGTACGGGCCCGCCACCGGGTCGACGGGCCTGCCGTCGACATGGGTGAGGACCGCTCCCTCCCGGATGCCCGTACCGGCGAGCGGTGAACGGGCCTTGGAGTCCGAGGACTCGCCGGGCAGGATCCGCTGGACCGTCCAGTCGCCGTCGCGGCACACGAGGTTCGCGCCCAGCAGTCCGATCGCCCGCTGGTAGTGCGGCGGGCCCTCGTTGCGGCGGGCGGGCGAGACGTACGCGTGGGAGGTGCCCAGTTCGCCCAGGACCTCCCGCAGCAGGTCCGCGAACTCGTCGGGCGTGGCGACGCGTTCGACCAGCGGCCGGTACTGGTCGAGCACCCCGTCCCAGTCGATGCCGCACATGTCCGGTTCCCAGAAGTAGGCCCGGATGATGCGTCCGGCTTCCCCGTAGGCCTGACGCCATTCCGCCGCCGGGTCGACGTCGTGCAGGATCCGGCGCAGGTCGAGGAAGACCGTCGAGTCGCTGTCGCCGGCCTCGTTGGACGGTACGGCGCGCAGTTCGCCGTCGTCCATCACGACCAGCCGGCTCGCGTCCCCGCTGACCGCGAACCAGTCCAGGTGGTCGACGAGTTCGGTCTTGCGCGCCTTGGCGATGTTGAAGTGCTCCAGTGTGGGCCGGCCCGACATGTCCGAGGGGTTCGCGAACGTCTCGCCCAGGGCGCCGGAGATCGGCCAGCGCAGCCAGACCAGACCGCCGCCGCTGACCGGCTGCAGCCCGGAGTACTTCGACGCGGAGACCGGGAACGGCGTCACCCGGCTCTCCAGCCCCTCGAACTCCACGGTGACCGTCGTCCCCTCGACCGTGCCTTCGGGGATGTCGACCGGGTCGAGCCCGCCCGCGGCCGGCCGCCCGTCCGGGAGCAGGGCGAAGGGGGACGGGGTCGCCGAGGAGAGCGGGACCAGATAGGGGCGACAGCCCAGCGGGAAGGAGAGGTCGCCGGTGTGGACGTCGTACACCGGGTCGAATCCGCGCCAGGACAGGAACGCGAGATAGCGGCCGTCACCCGTGAAGACGGGGTTCTCGTCCTCGAAGCGGCCGTTGGTGACATCCACTATCACCGGGGCGTCGGGACCGGAGATCCTCGCCAGCTTGATCTGCCGCAGGGACCGGCCCACGCCCGGGTGGGACCAGGCCAGCCACGCTCCGTCCGGTGAGAACGCCAGATCGCGGACCGGACCGTTGACGGAACGGATGAGCTCGGTGACCACGTCCTCCGCGGGGATGTGCGGAACCGGCGGGGCGTCCTCGGCACCGTCCTCGCCCTCCGCTGCCGTCTCCGCCTCCACGGCTGTGTCCAGCAGGAGCAGACGGCCGTCGTTCGACGCGATGGCCAGCCGCTCGCCCTCCGGGTCCGAGGTGAGCTCCTGGACCCGGCCCAGCTGCCCGGAGGCCAGCCGGACCGGTTCGCGGTTGCCACTGGCCCGGGGGAGGTAGGCGATCTCGATCGCGTCGTCGCCGTCCGCGTCCGTCACGTACGCGACCTTGCCGCTGCTGCCGAGCATCTCCGGCAGCCGGACCCGCACCCCCGGGGTGTCGGTGATCGTGCGGGCGGGCCCGTCGCGGTGCGTGAGCCAGTAGAGGCTGCCGCGTACGGAAACGGCGCTCGCCCGGCCCGTCTCGTCCACGGAGAGCGAGTCGACGTTGCTGGCGGCCGGCACCTGGTACGTGCGCCTCCCCGCCCGGGGCCCGCCGAGGCGTACCTCCAGCTTCCGCGGTACGGCGTCCGGCGACTCCAGGTCGTCGACGAGCCACAGATCGCCCGCGCACTGGTAGACGACCCGGTTCCCGTCGCTGGAGGCGTGGCGGGCGTAGAACGCGTCGTGGTCCGTATGGCGGCGCAGATCGCTGCCGTCCATCAGGCAGGAGTACAGGTTGCCGACCCCTTCGTGGTCGGACAGGAACGCGATCCGGCGCCCGACGAACATCGGTGAGTCCAGATGGCCGCCGATGTCCGGCAGCAGCCGTTCGCCGTGCAGCCACAGCCGCCCGGTGGCCCCGCCCCGGTACCGCTTCCACGCGGCGGGCTCGTGCGGCGGCTTGCCGGTGAGCAGGAGGGTGCGCCGCTCGCCGCCGATGTCGGCGACCGCGATGTCGGAGACCGGCCCCCAGGGGAGCTTGCCGCCCGGGCTGCCGTCGGTCGGCACGCTGTAGGCCCACGAGAAGTACGAGAACGGCTGGTTGTGCGAGGACACGGCGAGGATCTGGGACGAGTCGCCGGGATCGGGGCTCCAGCCGCAGACCCGGGCGTCGGTCGAGCCCCAGTACGTGAGCCTGCGGGCGGGCCCGCCGTCCACGGGGGCCAGATGGATCTCCGGGTCGAGCGTGCGCCAGGTCGTGTAGGCGATACGGCTCCCGTCGGGTGAGAAGCGCGGATGACTGACCCTGGTCCGGTCGACAGTCACCCGCCACGCCCGGCCGGGCCGCTGCCCCGCCGGGACGAGGGGGGAGACCCAGAGGTCGTCCTCGGCCGCGAAGCAGAGCAAGTCCTTGTGGAGGTGCGGGAAACGGAGATACGCGACGTCGTCACTCACCCCCCAATGCTTTCCGTGCGAGGAGGCTCCGGCAACTTGTGGTGCAGGACACAAGCGAAACTGCCTCGTTTCGCTAGGGGAGGGGAGTACCTTCGAGGTGTACGAAACAGTTTCGTTCGCCTGGTTGATCATTCCGATGATCGGACACCGCCGGACGATCCAGCAGGCACAACGGACAAGGAGGTCGAGACATGGCGGGGCGACTCACGCCGGAACGCGAGAGCGAGCTGTACACCTCCGTGCTCGAGCTGCTCGGTGAGGTCGGATACGAGGCCCTCACCATGGACGCCGTTGCCGCCCGCACCCGTTCCAGCAAAGCCACCCTCTACCGCCAGTGGGGGAGCAAGGCCGAGCTGGTCGTCAAGGCGCTCCGGAACGACAAGCCGGTGCACCTTGCCGAGATCGACACGGGTTCGCTGCGCGGCGACTTCCAAGCCGTGCTGCTGCGCACCGACGACTGCCAGATGGAGAAGAACTCCGCGCTGATGCGGGGCCTGACCCATGCCGTTCATGACAACCCCGACCTGTTCCAGGCGCTGCGCGAGCTGCTGATCGAGCCGGAGATGACCGGACTCGGGGCGCTGCTCCAGCGGGCCGTGGACCGGGGCGAAGTGCGTCCGGACAATCCGGCGCTCCCCTATGTGCCGCACATGATGATCGGCGCCTTCGCCGCTCGGCAACTGGTGGACGACCGCTCCGTCGACCAGGCGTTCCTCATCGACTATGTCGAAGCCGTGGTGTTCCCCGCCCTCGGCGTCTGACGTCCCCATTCTTTTCTCTCGTCTTTTCTGAGGACCCCTCCCCGAAGCTCAACCTGACACGCCGCTCTCGTCGTCGGGCTGGTTTCTCACGCCCTTTTCCACTCAACGACCTGACCGGGAGTACCCCTCCGTGGCCACATTCCTCTACAAGCTCGGCAGGCTTGCCTTCCGGCGCCGCCGCTATGTCGCCCTCGTCTGGGTGGCACTGCTGGCGCTCGCCGGATTCGGTGCCGCCTCCGCTTCCACCGCCACCTCCAGTTCCTTCTCCATCCCCGGTACGGAGGCCCAGAAGGCCTTCGACCTGCTGGAACAGCGCTTCCCCGGGGGCAGCGCCGACGGCGCGACCGCCCGGGTCGTCTTCAAGGCACCCGGCGACCAGAAGGTGACCGACGCCGCCAACAAGGCCGAGGTCAAGGAGATCGTCGCCGAGCTGAAGTCCGGCTCGGACCAGATCGCCTCCGTCGCCGACCCGTTCGCGGCGAACGCCGTCAGCAAGGACGGCTCGACCGCGTACATCTCCGTCTCCTACGACGTCAGCTCGATGGAGCTCACCGACGGGACGCGCGAGGCGCTCGAGGAAGCGGGCGAGGCCGCGCAGAGCAGCGGAATGACCGTGGAGATCGGCGGTGACGCGCTCCAGGTGATGCCGGAGACAGGGGCCACCGAGATCATCGGTGTCGCCATCGCCGCGGTGGTCCTCGTGATCACCTTCGGTTCGCTGATCGCGGCGGGGCTCCCGCTGCTCACCGCGCTCATCGGCGTCGGTATCGGCGTATCGCTGATCACGGCTCTCGCGAACGTGTTCGACCTGGGCTCCACCACGTCCACGCTCGCGATGATGATCGGTCTCGCGGTCGGCATCGACTACGCGCTCTTCATCGTCTCCCGCTACCGCGCCGAACTGGCCGAGGGCCGGGAGCGCGAGGAAGCCGCCGGCCGGGCCGTCGGCACCGCCGGATCCGCGGTCGTCTTCGCGGGTCTGACCGTCGTCATCGCCCTGGTCGGTCTCGCCGTCGTCAACATCCCGATGCTGTCGAAGATGGGCTTCGCCGCCGCGGGCACGGTGGCGATCGCCGTCCTCATCGCGCTCACCCTCGTCCCGGCGCTGCTGGGCTTCGCGGGCAAGCGGGTCATGGGGCGCAAGGCGCGCAAGGCCGCCGAGGCGGAGAACAGGCCCGAGGCCAAGCCGAACATGGGCACCCGCTGGGCGCGCTTCGTCCTGCGCAAGCCGGTGTGGGTCCTGCTCACCGGCGTCATCGGCCTCGGAGTCATCGCCGTACCCGCGGCCTCGCTGGAGATGGGCCTGCCGGACGACGGCTCCCAGCCGACGAGCACCACGCAGCGCCAGGCCTACGACCTCCTGTCCGACGGGTTCGGTCCCGGGTTCAACGGTCCGCTGCTGGTCGTCGTCGACACGAAGGGCAGTTCGGACGGCAAGACCGCGGTCGACCAGGTCTCCCAGGAGATCGAGGGCATCGGCCATGTCGCGGCCGTCACCCCGGCCACCTTCAACAAGGCCGGCGACGCCGCGACCATCACCGTCATCCCGAAGGACCGTCCGAGCTCCACCGAGACGGAGCAGGTCGTCCACGCGATCCGTGACGCGGGTGCGGACATCAAGAGCGACACCGGCGCCGAGGTGCTGGTCACCGGTGCCACGGCGATGAACATCGACTTCTCGCAGAAGATGAACGACGCGCTGCTGCCCTACCTGGCGCTCGTCGTCGGCCTGGCCTTCCTGCTCCTGATGGTGGTCTTCCGCTCGCTGCTGGTGCCGCTGAAGGCGGCCCTCGGCTTCCTGCTCTCGGTCGTGGCGGCCCTGGGCGCGGTCGTCGCGGTCTTCCAGTGGGGCTGGCTCGGCTCGCTCTTCGGGGTCGAGCAGACCGGACCGATCATGAGCATGATGCCGATCTTCATGGTCGGTGTGGTCTTCGGCCTCGCGATGGACTACGAGGTCTTCCTGGTCACCCGGATGCGTGAGGCGTACGTCCACGGGGAGACGCCCGGCCAGGCGATCGTCACCGGCTTCAAGCACGGGGCCCGGGTGGTCACCGCCGCCGCGGTGATCATGATGGCGGTCTTCGCGGGCTTCATCGGCTCCCACGAGTCGATGATCAAGATGATCGGCTTCTCGCTGGCCATCGCCGTCTTCTTCGACGCCTTCGTGGTCCGCATGGCCATCGTGCCGGCGGTGCTCGCCCTGCTCGGCCGGCGTGCCTGGTGGCTGCCGCGCTGGCTGGACCGCGCACTGCCGAACGTGGACGTGGAGGGCGAGGGTCTGCGCAAGGACCTGGCCGGCGGCCCGGCGGACGGCGAGGAGCGCGAACTGGCCCGCGTCTGATCCGCGGTCCGAGCCGCACGTACCCCGGGGTCCGCGTCTGAGCGGAGCGCGGCCCCGGTGCACCGGTTACCTGTGGGGACGGGGGACCGGGGCGACAGAAAGCCCCCGTGCACGCGGCACGGGGGCTTTCGTCATGCAGCGCCGCCCGGTCCGGCAGCCGCCCGGTGTCAGGCGCGGGTGACGGAGGCGGCCGGGGCAGGGGCCGGAGCGGCGGGGGCGGCGGGAGCGGGAGCGGGGGCGGGGGCGGGGGCCCGGCGCTCGATGGCCTCGTGCGTACGGTGCAGGAAGCGGATCAGCGGCGCGACATCGAACTGGAACACCGCGACGCCGTCGGGGGAGTGCAGTTCCAGGACCAGCTGGGCGCGGCCGCACGGCCAGACCCGTATGTCGCCGCGTGTGACGGGGGCGCGGAGTCCGCTCTCCAGGAGGTCGCGGCCGAACGTCCAGTCGACGCCGCCGGGGAGCCGGACGTGGACGGTCTGCGGGGCGTCGGCATCGCAGGTGAGTTCCACGGGGACCGGCCGTGGGTCGGGTCCGTCGGTGATGAGCCGGGCTCTGGCATGTTCTTGGATCACGAGGGACATGGGCCGGCTCCTCCTGTGTATGCATCTCTCCTCTCCAATGTGCCATATGTCCCATATTGGGCACCTTGGGAGGCGTGAGCAGTTGTGTTGCGTACGCTCTTGCGAACCGTTTGCAACAGGGCACTATCATTGAGCGGTTCCCGACCCCGCCCGCGAAAACGCCCGAAAGCGGAGCCACTCCATGCATGTACCCGACGGATTCATCAATGCACCCGTCTCCGCCGTCGCCGGCGTCGTCGCCGCAGGCGCGGTCGCCGTCAGCCTCCGGGGCGCCCGACGAGAACTGGGCGGCGCCTCCCTCTCGGACGGAACCGGGGGCGGTGGCGAGCGCACCGCCCCGCTGGCCGGACTGGTCGCCGCCTTCATCTTCGCCGTGCAGATGCTGAACTTCCCGGTCGCCGCCGGCACCAGCGGCCACCTCCTGGGCGGGGCGCTGGCCGCGATCCTCGTCGGGCCGTACACCGGGGTGCTCTGCATAGCGGTCGTCCTGCTGATGCAGGGAATCCTCTTCGCCGACGGCGGTCTCACCGCGCTCGGCGTGAACATCACGGTGATGGGCGTCGTCACCACGGTCGTCGCCTACGGCCTCTTCCGCGGGCTGACCCACGTGCTGCCCCGCGGGCGCCGCTCGACGACCGTCGCGTCCTTCGTGGCCGCTCTGGTCTCCGTACCGGCCGCTGCCGCCGCCTTCACCCTGATCTACGCGATCGGCGGGACCACCGACGTCCCCCTCGGCAAGGTCCTGACCGCGATGGTCGGCGTCCACGTCCTGATCGGCATCGGCGAGGCCGCGATCACCGCGCTGACCGTCGGCGCCGTCATCGCGGTGCGCCCGGACCTCGTGTACGGCGCCCGCGGACTCGCGGCCCCGCTCAAGCTGCGCGTCGGCGGCGAGCTCATCGACGCCCCGGCCGCGGCTCCCGCCCCCGTCGCCGTCGCGGCCCGCTCCACCCGCAAGGTCTGGGCCACCGGCCTGGCCGCCGCCCTCGTCCTCGCGGGCTTCGTCTCCTTCTACGCCTCCGCGAACCCGGACGGCCTGGAGAAGGTCGCCGCCGACAAGGGAATCGACGAGAAGGTCCAGGAGCACGACGCGGCCGGCTCCCCCCTGGCCGACTACGGCGTCAAGGACATCGGCGACGCCCGGATGTCCGGCGGTCTCGCCGGAGTGATCGGTGTCGGTTCCACCGTCGCCGTCGGCACCGGAGTCTTCTGGGCGGTACGCCGGCGCCGTACCACCGAAGCGCCGGCCACCCCCGTCACCGGGGCCGTCTGACATGGGCGCCGGCCACGCGCACAAGCTCTACCGGCACGGGCACTCACCGGTCCACGGCCTCCCCCCGCACTGCAAGCTCGCCGCCGTCCTGTGCTTCGTCGTGGTCGTCGTCTCCACCCCGCGCGAGGCCGTGTGGGCCTTCGCCCTGTACGCGGTCCTGCTCGGCGTCGTCGCCGGCCTGGCCCGGATCTCCGCCGGGTTCCTGCTGAAGCGGCTGGCCATCGAGGTGCCGTTCGTGGCGTTCGCGCTGCTGATGCCGTTCGTGGTGCCGGGCGAGCAGACCGAGCTCCTCGGCGTCTCCGTCAGCGTTCCCGGCCTCTGGGGCGCCTGGAACGTCCTCGCCAAGGGCACCCTCGGTGTGGCCGCCTCGGTGATCCTGGCCTCCACCACCGAGCTGCGCTCCCTGCTGCTCGGACTCCAGCGCCTCAGGCTGCCGCCGATGCTCGTCCAGATCGCCTCCTTCATGATCCGGTACGGCGACGTGATCACCGACGAGCTGCGGCGGATGTCGATCGCCCGCCGCTCCCGCGGATTCGAGGCGAGCGGCATACGGCACTGGGGTGTCCTGGCCAAGACGGCCGGAGCCCTGTTCATCCGGTCCTACGAGCGCGGCGAACGGGTCCACCTCGCGATGGTCAGCCGCGGCTACACCGGCACCATGCCCGTCATCGACGAGGTGACCGCCTCCCGAACCCAGTGGGCGTACGCCTCGGCACTCCCCCTGACCGCCCTCGCCGTGTGTCTGCTGGGATGGACCGTATGAGCCCGAACACCGCCGCCCCGTCCCTCGAGGTCACCGGCCTCGCCTACGCCTACCCCGACGGTCACCAGGCCCTCTTCGGCGTCGACCTGACCGTGGCCCGCGGCGAACGGGTCGCCCTCCTCGGCCCCAACGGGGCCGGCAAGACCACCCTCGTCCTGCACCTCAACGGCATCCTCGACGCGGGCGCCGGAAGCGTCCGGGTCGCCGGGCTGCCCGTGGGCAAGCGCCACCTCGCCGAGATCCGCCGCCGGGTCGGCATCGTCTTCCAGGACCCCGACGACCAGCTCTTCATGCCGACCGTCCGCGAGGACGTGGCCTTCGGGCCCGCCGCCGCCGGACTGCGCGGTCCCGAGTTGGAGGAGCGGGTCACGGCCGCGCTCAAGCAGGTCGGCATGGAGGAGTTCGCGACACGTCCCCCGCACCACCTCTCCTTCGGCCAGCGCCGCCGGGTCGCCGTCGCCACCGTCCTCGCGATGCAGCCCGAGATCCTCGTCCTGGACGAGCCCTCCTCCAACCTCGACCCGGCCTCCCGCCGCGAACTCGCGGACATCCTGCGCTCCCTGGACGTCACGGTGCTGATGGTCACCCACGACCTGCCGTACGCCCTCGAACTCTGCCCGCGGGCCGTCATCCTCAGCGACGGAGTGATCGCCGCCGACAACCGCACCCAGGACCTCCTCTGCGACGAGGAACTGATGCGCAGCCACCGGCTGGAGCTGCCCTTCGGCTTCGACCCGCGTTCCGTGTCCGTTCCGCATACGTGAACATGGGGTGACCCGCCAGCCGTCCGACCTGCGGCGGGATGCACCATGGGGGCATGAGCGGGAGCGCGGGAGCAGGCGTGGATGTACGGGGCACGGTGACGCCCGGGTTCGAGGCGGTACGGGATGCTTTCGTCCGTAACTTCGAACAGCGCGGGGAACGGGGAGCGGCCGTGGCCGTCTACCGTCACGGGCGCAAGGTCGTGGATCTGTGGGCCGGTACGAGAGATGTCGACGGGACCGAACCGTGGGCGGTCGACACCGTCCAGGTCGTCCGCTCGGCCGGGAAGGGCATCGCCGCGGCCGTGCCGCTGCTGCTGCACCAGCGGGGCCAGGTGGACCTGGACGCCCCGGTCGGCACGTACTGGCCCGAGTTCAAGGCGAACGGCAAGGAACGCGTCCTCGTACGCCATCTCCTCGCCCACCGCGCAGGACTCGCCGCACTCGACGGGACGCTGACCCCCGAGGAGGCCGCCGACGGGACCTCCGGCCCCCGGGCCGTCGCCGCCCAGCGGCCCCTGTGGGAGCCCGGCACCGACCACGGGTACCACGCCCAGACCTACAGCTGGCTCATCGGCGAACTGGTCCGCAGGACCACCGGACGCACCATCGGCCGCTGGATCGCCGAGGAGATCGCCCGCCCGCTCGGCCTGGACTTCTGGTTCGGCCTCCCGGCGGACGAGGCGCACCGGGTCGGGCGGATCGGCCCCGTGGAGCCGCCCGTGACCGAGCACAACGGGGGCGCCCTGCGCATGCGCCCCAAGCGGTCCGTGGTCGAGGCCTACCGCGACCCTGCCTCGCTCACCCGCCGTGCCTTCGGAGCCATCGACCCCTTCCCCGACGAGAACGACCCCGCCTACCGTGCGGCCGAACTGCCCGCGTCCAACGGTGTCGCCACCGCGCGCGGACTCGCCCGCTGCTACGCCGCGATGATCGGTGAAGTGGACGGCCACCGGCTGTTCGCCCCGGCCACGCTCACCCTCGCCCGCACCGAGGAGTCCGAGGGCCCGGACCGGGTCCTGGTCGTCAACACCCGTTTCGGCCTCGGGTACATGCTGCACGGCACAGCAGCCCCGTTCCTGGCCCCCGGCTCCTTCGGACACCCCGGCCGCGGTGGTTCGCTGGGCTTCGCCGACCCGGAATCGGGCATCGCGCTCGGCTACGTGACGAACGGCCTGCAGAAGGGAGTCACCGCCGACCCCCGTGCCCAGGCCCTGGTCAGGGCAGTACGTTCCGCTCTATGACTTCCACTCCCGCCGCTCCTTCCCCGGCCGCTCCCTGCACCGCACGCTTCGACGGACACGCCGCACTCCTCACGGGCGCAGGCCGGGGCATCGGCGCGGCCACGGCCCACCGGCTGGCGGCCGAGGGCGCGGCCGTACTCGTCACCGACCTCGACGGCGGCCGGGCCGCGCACACCGTGAAGGAGATACGGGAACGGGGCGGCACGGCCGAGTCCCTGGCCTGCGACGTGGGCGACCGGGCCGCCGTCGAGGCGGCGGTCGCCCACGCGGTCGCGGCCTTCGGCCGGCTCGACGTCCTGGTCAACAACGCCTACGCCAACCATGAGGACGCCCCCCTCTTCGAGGACGAGGCGGACGAATCCTGGGACCACACCCTCGACATCACGCTGACCGGCCCCTACCGCTGCTCCCGCGCCGCGCTGCCGCACCTGGTGGCCTCCGGGCGGGGCGCGATCGTCAACATCGGCTCGGTCAACGGGGAACAGGACTTCGGCGGCCACGCCTACAGCGCCGCCAAGGCGGGCCTGGCGAGTCTGACCCGCACC
Source organism: Streptomyces sp. NPDC059499 (assembly GCF_042749285.1). Taxonomy (NCBI): domain Bacteria; kingdom Bacillati; phylum Actinomycetota; class Actinomycetes; order Kitasatosporales; family Streptomycetaceae; genus Streptomyces; species Streptomyces sp. NPDC059499. Next base: position 174,919 of record NZ_JBHYTT010000005.1, on the reverse strand, counting down.
CTCGCCGGCCATGCGGGCCCGCGCGGGGTGCGCGTCAACCTCATCGCCCCCGGCACGATCCGTACGGAGGCCTGGGCGGGCCGCGACGCCGAACTGGAGCGGGCGAGCGCCCTCTACCCGCTCGGCCGGCTCGGTGCCCCGGACGACATCGCGTCCGCCGTCGCCTTCCTCGCCTCCCGCGACGCGTCCTGGATCACGGGGACGACGCTGCGGGTGGACGGCGGACTGCTCGGGGTCAACACGGGCTTCCGCAACGCGTTGTCGCAGGGCGGGAAAACCCGGTAGCCGGTGCGGTGTACGCCGGCCTACCCTCCCTCGATGATTGACCACGGATTCTCGGACCGGACCGGCCGGCGCGTCACCCTGCGCGAGGTGGACAGCGACAACTGGCGTGCGGTCGCCGATGTCGCCCCCCTGGACAGCCAGCGCGACCACGTCCCCGCGCTGGCGGCCCGGTACCTCCTGCTGTCGATGCGCGAGGACACCTGGAACTCACTGGCCGTCCACGCCGGCGACCTGGCGCTCGGGCACGTGATGTGGGCCCGGGACGACGACGGCTCGTACTGGATCGGCGGCATGCTGATCGACGGCCCCGAGCAGGGCAGGGGCATCGGGCGCGCGGTCATGCGCACGCTCACGGCCTGGCTCGCGGAGCAGGACGGCTGCGAGGTCGTCCGGCTCTCGTACGCCCCCGGCAACACCGCCGCCGCCACGCTCTACACCTCGCTCGGTTTCCGGCCGACGGACGATGTCGAGGACGACGAGGTGGTCGTCGAACTACCCGCACGGGACGCGGTTGTCGGACCCGTGTGACAGAGTGACCGGCCCTGGAGGAAGCGGTGCCGAGGACACGGGGTGACGTCGATGGGTGACTTCTTCGAGCGGATCGTCGATCTGGAGGCGACCGGCGAGGAGGCCGGGCCGCTCGCCGCGCGGATGGTCGACTGGATGGTCGGCCAGGGGCTGATCACCCGTGAGCTGTCCGGCGACGCGATGTACAGCCTGAACGTGGACCTGGGCCATGTCCCCGGACCCGACTGGGCGCGGGCCGTGGCCGACGCGTCCGACCCGACGTGGATCCCCGCCCCGGTGGCGGTCGTCGTGGGCCGGGACTACCACGTCGGCGGACAGGGCGAGGACACCGCGGAGTCCGCGACCTGCCCACGGTGCGGGACGAGGACCGTGGTCATCGACTACCCGGAGGAGTTCGAACCGGACGACGAGGTCTGGCAGCCGTTCCGGGACGGCATCGAGGCATGGAAGGAGACCGGGGAGGGCACGGCCCCCTGCTCCGCCTGCGGAGTCTCCTCGCCGGTCACCGAGTGGGACTTCGGGTCCGGATTCGACCTCGGCGCGCTCGCGTTCGACTTCTGGGGGTGGCCGCCGCTCAGCGTGCGCTTCCTCGCGGAGTTCCGTAGGGAGCTGGGCCACCGCACGGAGGAGCAGTCGGGGAAGTTCTGAGAGGCCCCGGCCCGCTGCCGCGGTACCGCCCGGCTCAACTCGTGTGCAGCATCAGTCCGATGCCCACGACCATCAGCCCGGCGGCCGCGATCCGCGGGGCCCCGAAGCGCTCCTTGAAGAACAGCGTCCCTATCGCGGCTCCCACGATGATCGAGGACTCCCGCAGCGCGGCGATCGGGGCAAGGGGGGCCTTCGTCTGAGCCCACAGGACGAGTGCGTACGCGGCGAACGACAGACTCGCGCCCACCAGACCGCGCGCCATGAACGGGGAGAGCTGGGCGGCCAGTTCACCGCGCCGGCGCCCGTACGTGTACGCAGGGATCGCCACACCCTGCACGATCATCAGCCAGGCGATGTAGCCGAGCGGCGTTCCCGAGGCGCGCACCCCGACCCCGTCGACCGTCGTGTACCCGGCGATCGCCAGACCCGTCGCGAGGGCCGCCAGGATCGCGGGCCCGTGCGGCCGCGTGCCGGAACCGCGGATTCCCCACAGGGCCAGCCCGACGAGCCCCGCGGAGGCCACCGCGACGCCCGCGGTCGCCCAGGCGTCCGGGCGCTCGCCGAGGAGGAGGGCGGCCAGGACCGTCACGACCAGGGGGGCCGTGCCCCGGGCGATCGGATACATCTGGCCGAAGTCGCCCAGCGTGAACGACCGCATCAGCAGCACCATGTACGCCACGTGCAGGCCCGCGGAGAGGAACAGGTACGGCCAGGCACCGGCTGCCGGGAACGGTACGAAGCAGGCCAGGAGGGCCCCGATCACAGCCCCGCCGCCGGAGATCAGGGTGAAGGACAGGAGCTGGTCGCGTATCGCGTGGGCGATCGCGTTCCAGCTGGCGTGGGTGATCGCGGCGGCCAGGACGGCCGCCGCCACCAGCGGGGTCACGCGGTCCGCTCGCGCACGTCCACCAGCGTGCCGCCCGCGAACTCGATCACGCTCTTCGGGTCGAGCGGGAAGACGGTGTGCGGGGTGCCCGCCGCGGCCCACACCACCGCGTGGTCGAGCAGGCCGCGGTCGGCCAGTACCCGGGTCCTCGTCACGTGGCCGAAGGGCGGTACGCCGCCGATCGCGTACCCCGTGGTCTCCCGGACCAGGTCGGCCCCGGCCCGCTTGACCTTTCCGGCGCCCAGCTCGCTCCGTACGCGCTCGACGTCCACCCGGGACGAGCCGTCCATCAGGACGAGGACCGGGGCGCCGTCCGCCTCGAAGATCAGCGACTTGACGATCTGGCTGAGTTCGCAGCCGATCGCCGCGGCGGCCTCGACCGCCGTGCGGGTGGCGTCGGGGAAGCGGCGTACCTCCACGTCGAGACCCAGCTCACGCAGGGCCTCGGCGAACCGGGGGTGGGCGTCGGACGAGGTGGCGGTGGGGGTCATGTCGGATGTGCTCATGCCCGGCACGCTACTGAACGGCCCGGCTCCCGCACCAGGCAGTTCCGGTCCGTCCCCGCCGCGGCGGGGACGGCACCACGTCCGCGGCCCCGGTCAGGAACCGGCCCGCAGGACCGCTGCCACCACCGGGCCGGCCGCGTCGCCTCCGTGACCACCGGACTGGACGACCGCGGCGGCCGCCAGGTCGTTGCTGAAGCCGGTGAACCAACTGTTGGACGTGCCCTGTCCGTCGACCTCGGCGGAGCCCGTCTTGGCTCCCTTGTCGCCGCCGACCGAGGACATGGCGTTCTTGCCGGTGCCCCAGGAGGCGGTGGCCCGCATCAAGTCGTTCAGCTGGCGGGTGACGTTCTGCGACAGCGAGCGGGAGGCCGCGGCGAGCTGACGGTCGTCCAGGTCGCGCGGCACGATGACGGGCTGGCGGAACGTTCCGGTACGGGCGGTGGCGGTGATGGACGCCATGTTGAGCGCGTTCATCTGGACGGTGCCCTGGCCGATGTACTGCTCGGCAGCCGCACCGCCGGTCTCCTCGGGGACGCTTCCGTCGACGGACGTGATGCCGGTCTTCCAGTCGAGGCCGATCCCGAAGACGTCCCGGGCCTCCTTGGCGAGTGCGGCGTCGTCCTTGGTGTCGTCGATCAGTTTGATGAAGGCCGTGTTGCACGAACGGGCGAAGCTGGTGGTGAACGTGTCGGTGGGCGGGAGCTCGAAGTACTTGAGGTTGTGGAACGTCCGGCTCTGCCAGGTCGCCTCCTTCGGGCACTCGACCGGGCTGTTCGCCGAGACGAGCCCCTTCTCGATCAGCATCGCGGCCGTCACGATCTTCATCGTGGAACCGGGTGCCTGCTTGCCCTGCATCGCCGCGTTGAAGCCGGTCGCCGGGTTGTTGGCCACCGCGCGGATCGACCCGGTGGACGGCTTCACGGCGACCACCGACGCCCCGCTGAACTGCTTGACCGCCTTCTCCGCGGCCGCCTGGGCGCCCGCGTCGAGTGTCGTCTGTAGCCTGCCGGGCTTCCCCTTGGCGAGGGTCAGCAGCGTCGTGTCGGGGAGCTGCGCGTCCGCGGGCTCGATCCAGGTCTCGATGCCCGGAGAACCGCCGGTGCTGTCGCCGTACTTCTCGCGCAGGCTGTCCAGGATCGGCCCGAGCGACGGGTACTTCTCCTTGTCGAGCACCTTGCCGTCGTGGTCCAGGGCTTCGATCGCGGCCGTCGAGGACTCGCCGGTCTTCAGCGAGGCCCCCTCGGTCAGCTGGGGGTGGATCACCGTGGGCTGCCAGTCGACGAGGGCCTTGCCCGTGGTCAGCCCGCGTACGACGGTCAGCTCGGAGGCGTACGACCAGGGCTTGGTCTTCCCCTCGTACGACACCGTGGCCTTCACCGTGTACGGGACCTTCGTGCCGACGGCCGGGCCCGGGGTGATCACCGCCTTGGTGACGTGGGCCTCTTCGCCGTAGCCGGTCAGCAGTGGCTCGGCGATGTCCTTGTTGTTGGTGAGCAGGGCGGCAGCCGTCCCGTCGCCGGACGCCCATGCCTTGAGGAACCCCTTCGCGGTCTCCTCGATCTCGGACTTGCTGGGCGGTCCCGTCCTCACTTCGGAGGACGCGGACGCGGACTCCGTACCCCCGTCCTCACCGCCGCCCAGCACCACGCTGTACACGCCGTAGCCGAGTCCTCCGGCCACCAGCACGAACACCCCGCCCACAACGGCGACTTTCGCTCCACTGCGCATCTGTGCAGTCCCCCTCCCCAGGAGTCCCCCTTGAACGTGTTCAAGGGGGGATGTCCTCGGCACTGTACGGGACAGGTGTGACGGCTGAGGAGGTTGTTATCGGACCGCGACGGTCTGGGGCGAGAGCGCTCTCCCGCGCCGTCGTACCCAACCGTCCAGCTGCATGCGTTCCCGCCAGGAGTTTCCCCGGGAGCGAGGTCCCCGCGGAGAGAGGCCGGAAACAGACGTACGTCTCGCGGTTCGCGGGCTCACGTTCCTGAGGAGGATGTGGTGCTGCCGGCGGGCGGCGAAGCGGATGGTGTGCGGTGTCGGCGGAACCGGGTAACGTCTTTGGCATGTTCTTCCAGACGCCGATTTACGAGTGAGAGCGTGATGGGCCTCTGCTGACGTCCTTCGACGTCGCCGCCCGTCCCCCACCGAAGAATCCGTAGATCACTCCACATCATGACCGGGAGAACCCATGACCGTGAGCAAGAACATCAACAACCCCGTGGGCATGGGCGGCGGCAAGCGCAAGAGGCTGTCCCGCGCCGAACGGCAGAACAACGGTCCGCACCGCAACCTCGACCGCCAGGGTGCGGCCGAGCAGAAGGCCGAGCTGGTGCGCAAGATGCGCGAGAAGGCAGCCGCGGCCGAGGGCTCGGGACAGACGGACGACGACACCGCACAGAGCTGACGCACCGCCGCCGCAGGGCGGCACCGCACGGGGCAGGGCCCGGACCGCGACGCGCGGTCCGGGCCCTGCTGCCGTGTTTCCCCTGCTACACCCAGCTGTCCAGCCACATCCGGTCACGCCAGGAGTTCTCCGGAAGCGATGTCCCCGTGTAGAGCGGCCAGAAATAGACGAAGTTCCAGACGATCAGCAGCACCAGCACGCCCGCCGCGATCGCTCCCAGTGTCCGTCTGCGCTCGCCGGTGGGATCACCGGTGCTCAGTCCCAGTTCGTACTTGGTCCCGGTACCGGCCGCCGGGCCCAGCAGGGCGCCGACCAGCATCGTCACCGCGAGGCACAGGAACGGCACGAACACGACCGCGTAGAAGAGGAAGATCGTCCGCTCCTGGTAGAAGAACCAGGGCACCCAGCCCGCCGCCACACCGCACGCGATCGCGCCCGCGCGCCAGTCGCGGCGGAAGAACCAGCGCCACAGCACGTACAGCAGCGCCACGCACCCCGCCCACCACAGCAGCGGGGTGCCGATCGCCAGCACCTCGCGGGCGCACTTGCCGGTCTCCGACGTGACGCAGCCCGTCTTCTCCTCGTAGAAGTACGAGACGGGGCGGCCCAGCACGATCCAGCTCCACGGGTTGGACTGGTACGTGTGGCCGGAGGTCAGGCCGACATGGAACTCGTACACCTGGTTCTCGTAGTGCCACAGGCTGCGCAGCCAGTCCGGCAGCCAGGTCCAGCTGCCGCCCTTGCCCTCGGTGGCCGCCCAGTTGCGGTAGTAGCCCTTGCCCGTGACGATCCAGCCGGTCCACGAGACGAGGTACGTGCCGATCGCGACCGGAACCGTCGAGACGAACGCGGGCAGCAGGTCCCGCAGGACCACGGCCCGGTACGGCTGCTGCGCACCCGCCGTGCGCCGCGCGCCCACGTCCCACAGCACCGCCATCACACCGAACGCGGCGAGGATGTACAGCCCGTTCCACTTCGTGGCGAAGGCCAGGCCGAGCATCACGCCCGCGGTGATCCGCCACGGGCGCCAGCCGAGGCGGAGCGTTTCGGCGACATGGGCGTCCGGGCGCAGCACGCCGTCCTCGTCGACCGGCAGCGCGGCGGCCAGCCTGCGGCGGGCCCAGTCACGGTCGATGAGGAAGCAGCCGAACGCCGCGAGCACGAAGAACATGAGGACGAGGTCGAGCAGTGCCGTGCGGCTCATCACGAAGTGCAGCCCGTCCACGGCCAGCAGCGCGCCCGCGAGACAGCCCAGGAACGTCGAGCGGAAGAGCCGCCGGCCGATCCGGCACAGCATCAGCACCGAGACGGTGCCGAGCAGCGCCACCATGAACCGCCAGCCGAACGGGGTGAACCCGAAGATCTGCTCGCCGAAACCGATGATCCACTTTCCGACCGGCGGATGCACGACGTAGCCGGGGTCGACCGGGATGTCCACCGAGGACGGGTCCTTGAGGATCAGCTTGTCGACGTCCTTGGGCCAGGCGCCCTCGTACCCCTGGTTGACGAGCGCCCAGGCGTCCTTGGCGTAGTACGTCTCGTCGAATATCACCGCCTTGGGGCTGCCCAGGTTCCAGAACCGCAGCACCCCGGCGACCAGCGCCACCAGGAGCGGCCCGCCCCAGGCGGACCAGCGGACCAGGTGGCCCGCCAGGGTCGGAGGCACGGCGAGCACTTCCCAGAACTGGCCTCCCGGGCGGGTGTACGGCGGAATCAGCCGCTCGCGCAGCCCCGTTCCCGGCTGCGGGGAATGGCCGAAGCGGCGCAGCCGCTGCTGCCAGGAATGCGGCTGGTCGCCGGCGTCGTTCCCGGCGTCGTGGCCCTGCTGGGCTTCGGGCGCAGTACTCGTCACCGCGCCATCGTAGGGAACGCATCTGTGCGAGTGGTGGCGCCCGTGCTGGGAGGATGGCCGATGTGACTGGAACGACTGGAACGCTCGTGCTCGCAGGGACCCCCATCGGCGACGTGGCGGACGCCCCGCCACGCCTCGCCGCCGAACTGGAGACGGCCGATGTCGTGGCCGCCGAGGACACCCGGAGGCTGCGCCGGCTCACCCAGGCGCTCGGCATCCATACGACGGGGCGTGTCGTCTCCTACTTCGAGGGCAACGAGTCGGCGCGTACGCCGGAACTCGTCGAGGCACTGGTGAACGGCGCGCGTGTCCTGCTGGTCACCGACGCCGGAATGCCGTCCGTCTCCGACCCCGGGTACCGGCTCGTCGCCGCGGCCGTGGAGAAGGACATCAAGGTCACCGCGGTACCGGGGCCGTCCGCGGTGCTGACCGCGCTTGCGCTGTCCGGCCTGCCGGTCGACCGGTTCTGCTTCGAGGGCTTCCTGCCCCGGAAGGCGGGCGAACGGCTGGGGAAGCTGCGCGAAGTCGCCGGGGAGCGCCGCACGATGGTCTTCTTCGAGGCACCGCACCGGCTGGACGACACCCTGGCCGCGATGGCCGAGGTGTTCGGCGAGGACCGCAGGGCCGCCGTGTGCCGTGAGCTGACCAAGACGTACGAGGAAGTGAAGCGCGGGCCCCTCGGCGAGCTGGCGCAGTGGGCGGCCGAAGGCGTGCGCGGCGAGATCACCGTCGTGGTCGAGGGCGCCACCGACACCGGGAACGAGGGGCTGGACGCCGACGAGCTGGTGCGCAGGGTGCAGGTGCGCGAGGAGGCGGGGGAGCGCCGCAAGGAGGCCATCGCGGCCGTCGCCGCCGATGTCGGCCTGCCCAAGCGCGAGGTCTTCGATGCGGTCGTCGCGGCAAAGAACGCGGCCAGGACCGGCCACGCGCAGGGCAAAGGACTAACCTGAAATGTAAAGCCCGAGCCGCGTACTCGGCCCCCAGTCCATGGATGGGCCAAGAGCGTTCCAACACTCGGCAGACCTGGTGCGTTGCCGCCGGGAAAGGCGTCCACTGGAGGGTGGAACGCACCACCCGGAGTGCTTGTCCGGAGTGCTTGTCCGGCGGACAAGAGGAGCAGGCATGAGCGACATCGCAGCAACCACCGTGCACGAGGCGTACGCGTTCGCCTGCATGAGGTGTGGATACGGCTGGGAGCAGGCCTACGAGATAGAGCACCATGTGGACGCCTCAGGCAACGCGTTCGTGGTGTACAAGGCGGACGGGGAGCGCGTGCCCTCTCCGCTGTCCACTCCCACGTGCACGAACTGCGGCGGCCATGTGGTCCGGATCATGAGGTCCGGCCGGGTCTCCACCGTGCAGCAGCTGCTGCAGCAGAAGGCCAAGCGCCCCAAGGAGGCCGTGGAGACGGCGGCCGAACCCGCGGCCGTCCTGGCATCGGGCTCCGCGACGCACCACTGGCAGCTGTCCGATCTGCTGCATCCCTTCCACCGGCGGTGAGGCGGAGCTCATGCCCTCGTAGAGTCGTGGGCATGAGCCGTACGGACGCCCCGCCGCTGCCCGAACCCCTCCGGGTTCCTGTCGCCGATTCGCACACCCACCTGGACATGCAGGACGGAACCGTCGAGGAGGGCCTGGCCCGGGCCGCGGCGGTCAACGTGACCGCGGTCGTCCAGGTCGGCTGCGACGTGAAGGGCTCGCGCTGGGCCGCCGAGACCGCGGCGGCCCACGCCTCCGTGCACGCCTCCGTCGCCCTGCACCCCAACGAGGCGCCGCGCATCGTGCACGGGGACCCGGACGGCTCGGCGCGGCAGGGCGTCCGGGAGCCGGGCGGGAAGGCGGCGCTGGACGAGGCGCTCGCCGAGATCGACGCACTGGCCGCCCTCGACCACGTACGCGGCGTCGGCGAGACCGGGCTCGATTACTTCCGTACGGGCCCCGAGGGCATGGCCGCCCAGGAGGAGTCCTTCCGGGCCCACATCGAGATCGCCAAGCGGCACGGCAAGGCCCTCGTCATCCACGACCGCGACGCGCACGCGGACGTGCTGCGCATCCTCGCCGACGCGGGCGCACCGGAGCGGACCGTCTTCCACTGCTACTCCGGTGACGCCGACATGGCCCGGATCTGCGCGGCGGCCGGGTACTTCATGTCCTTCGCGGGCAACGTCACCTTCAAGAACGCCCAGCCGCTGCGCGACGCGCTGGCCGTCGCTCCCACGGAGCTCGTCCTCGTCGAGACGGACGCCCCCTTCCTCACCCCCGCCCCGTACCGCGGAAGGCCCAACGCGCCCTACCTCATTCCGGTGACGCTCCGTGCGATGGCCGAGGTCCGGGGGACGGACGAGGACGCCCTGGCCGCCGCGGTCTACGACAACACGGCGCGCGCGTTCGATTTCTGAGGCGACCCCAGGCGCCTCGCTCCGCCACGCTCCGCAGTCATACAACTGTGGAAAGTGACGGAAGCTCCGCTATCGTCCCCCGCGCAACGGGTCGGCCGGCCGGAACCCCTGGAGCGTCGTGGGCCATTCGCAGGGCAGTCATCGCGCACCACGCGCCGGTCGTCGGACGAAGGAGGTCCCGGCTCCGGCAGCGCCGCGCTCCCTCCACGAGGAGCGGACGATCGTCGCCGGGTCGTGGCCCGGCGTCCTGCCCGTGCACGACCCGACGGTGCTCGACACGCCCCTGGTGCCCCGGCAGGCGAAGGCCCCGGACCTGCCGACCGGGCGCAGGGCCGCCGCCCGACGCGCGGCGGCCGCCAGGCACCGGAGCGCCCCCGAGAGCCTCCAGGGGCTTCTCACGCAGGCCCTGGTCGTCGCCGTCCTGGCGGGCGGCACCTCGGCGTTCCTCGCCCAGGACAAGGCCGTCGAGCTCAGCGTCGACGGCCGGCCGCGCACCGTGCACACCTTCGCGGACGACGTCGGTGAACTCCTCGACGACCGGGGCGTCACCGTCGGCGCCCGCGACCTCGTCGCACCGGCCCCCGGCACCGGGCTCGCCGACGGCGACGAGGTCGTCGTCCACCGCGAGACCCGGCCGGCAGCGGGGGGCGGGCCCCGGCCCCCGCGGCGGCCGTAGGCTTAACGGGTGAGCACCACAGAGCCCGACGCCCTCCTGGGCCCCGCAGACATCCGCGAGCTGGCCGCAGCACTGGGCGTACGCCCCACGAAGCAGCGCGGCCAGAACTTCGTCATCGACGCCAACACGGTCCGCAGGATCGTCCGGACCGCCGAGGTGCGGCCCGACGACGTGGTGGTCGAGGTCGGGCCCGGCCTGGGCTCGCTGACCCTGGCCCTGCTCGAGGCGGCCGACCGGGTCGTCGCCGTCGAGATCGACGACGTGCTCGCGGGTGCCCTGCCGGCCACGGTCGCAGCCCGGCTCCCGGGGCGGGCCGACCGCTTCGCACTGGTCCACTCGGACGCGATGCTCGTGACGGAACTGCCCGGCCCCGCGCCCACAGCCCTGGTCGCGAACCTTCCGTACAACGTCGCCGTACCGGTCCTGCTCACCATGCTGGAGCGCTTCCCCACCATCGAGCGGACGCTCGTGATGGTGCAGGCCGAGGTCGCCGACAGGCTGGCCGCCGGACCGGGCAACAAGGTCTACGGCGTGCCGTCGGTCAAGGCCAACTGGTACGCCCACGTCAAGCGCGCCGGCTCCATCGGCCGCACGGTCTTCTGGCCCGCCCCGAACGTCGACTCGGGGCTGGTCTCCCTGGTGCGGCGAACCGAGCCGATCAGGACCACGGCGAGCAGGGCCGAGGTCTTCGCCGTCGTCGACGCCGCCTTCGCCCAGCGCCGCAAGACGCTGCGCGCGGCCCTCGCCGGGTGGGCGGGTTCCGCGCCCGCCGCCGAGGCCGCCCTGGTCGCCGCGGGAGTCTCGCCGCAGGCACGCGGCGAGGCGCTGACGGTCGAGGAGTTCGCCGCCATCGCCGAGAACAGGCCGGAGCCCTCCGCATGACCCACAGCGTCACCGTCCGCGTCCCCGCCAAGGTCAACGCGCAGCTCGCGGTGGGCGCGGCGCGCCCCGACGGCTTCCACGACCTGGCCAACGTCTTCCTCGCCGTCGGCCTGTACGACGAGGTCACCGTCACCCGCGCCGAAGCCCTGCGCGTCACCTGCTCGGGCCCGGACGCCGCCCAGGTACCGCTCGACGCCACCAACCTCGCCGCCCGTGCCGCGATCGCCCTGGCCGAACGGCACGGCATCGCCCCCGATGTGCACATCCACATCGCCAAGGACATCCCCGTCGCGGGCGGCATGGCGGGCGGCAGCGCCGACGGGGCAGCCGCCCTGCTCGCCTGCGACACCCTGTGGTCCACCGGATCGACCCAGGACGAGCTGCTCGCCATCTGCGCCGAACTGGGCAGCGACGTGCCGTTCAGCCTGGTCGGCGGGGCAGCACTCGGGGTCGGGCGCGGTGAACAGCTGACCACCGTGGACGTCGGCGGCACCTTCCACTGGGTCTTCGCGGTGGCCGACGGCGGACTCTCCACCCCCGCGGTGTACGGCGAGTTCGACCGGCTCACCGCCGGTAGGCACGTGCCCGAGCCGACGGCGTCGGCCGCGCTCCTCGACGCGCTGCGCGCCGGGGACACCACCGCACTCGCCGGCGCCCTGGGCAACGACCTCCAGGCCGCCGCGCTCTCCCTGCGCCCCTCGCTGGCCGACACCCTGGCGGCGGGCACCGCCGCGGGCGCCCTGGCCGCGCTCGTCTCGGGGTCCGGGCCGACCACGGCGTTCCTGGTGGCGGACGCGGAGTCCGCGGAGAAGGTGGCCGACGCGCTGCTGACGTCGGGCACCTGCCGCAGCGCACGGGCCGCGGTGTCCCCGGCGCCGGGGGCGACGGTCCAGCGGCAGTAGACGGTCCAGCGGCAGCAGGGGCGGCGGCGGCACGAGGCGCCGTGCCGGCCGCCCGTCGCGTCAGCCGAGCTTCAGGGTCTTCTTCGCCAGCTCGTACGCCGGGAGCATCTGCCGGTGCTCCTCGGTGTCCAGCCCGCCCAGGTGCACCACGACCGGACCGTCGGGCGTGGCGACCGCGAAGGCGCGCTCGGTCTTCGGCTCGTCCAGCAGCTCGCTGTCCACCGTGTAGCTGACCTCGACGGCGGCCAGGTCACCGGCCTCGGTCTGTGTGTACGACTCCTCGGCCGAGTCGGGGTCGTCCGCCACGAACGCCTCCAGCACCTTCTGCGGGTCACCGTCGGAGGCCTTGCCCTGCCAGACCCGGAGGTAGCCGATGTTCCCCGCCGGCTTCGCGTCGATCTCGCAGACCATCGTGACCGTGCCCTGCTCACCCAGCGCCGCCAGGTCGGAGCCGGGCTCGATCTCGACGGCCTTCGGCTTCCAGTCCGCCGCGAGGTCGAAGGTGACAGGCAGCACGCAGGGCGAGCCGACGACGCCGAGGGTGATGCCCTTGGCGACGGGCTCCGCGGCATCGGTGCCGCCGTCGCCGTCGCCGTCCGCCGTGTCCGTCTTCCCGCTCACCGGATCGGTACCCGCCGTACCGCTGCCGGACGACGAACAGCCGGCCAGTGCCACCGCCGCCAGGACCGCCGGAACCAGCGTCCGTACCGCACCACGCATCATGAAGTCCCCACCCCAGAGATGATCCGAACCGCTCCGACCAGGGGTTCTGTCCCATGATCGATCGCCGCACGCTATCGCACCTCCCGCGGCGACTACCCTGGGACGTCGAGCGTACGTAGAGCGGTCCCCGACGCTGGGATCCCCGAAACAGGAGTGAAATGGCCGTCAATCTGGTCAATGTCGAGCAGGTCAGCAAGGTGTACGGCACCCGTGCCCTGCTCGACGGTGTATCCCTCGGGGTGTCCGAGGGCGACCGGATCGGCGTCGTCGGCCGCAACGGCGACGGCAAGACGACGCTCATCCGGATGCTCGCCAAGCTGGAGGACGCCGACACCGGCCGGGTCACCCACAACGGCGGGCTGCGTCTCGGTGTCCTCACCCAGCACGACTCGCTCGACCCGAAGGCCACCATCCGGCACGAGGTCATCGGTGACCTCGCCGACCACGAGTGGGCGGGCAGCGCCAAGATCCGCGATGTCCTCACCGGCCTCTTCGGCGGGCTTGCCCTCCCGGGCTTCGAGCACGGCCTGGACACCGTCATCGCCCCGCTCTCCGGCGGCGAGCGGCGCCGGATCGCGCTGGCCAAGCTGCTCATCGGCGAGCCGGACCTGATCGTCCTCGACGAGCCCACCAACCACCTCGACGTCGAGGGCATCTCCTGGCTCGCCGGCCATCTGCGGGCCCGGCGCTCCGCACTCGTCTGCGTCACCCACGACCGGTGGTTCCTCGACCAGGTCTGCACCCGCATGTGGGACGTCCAGCGCGGTGCGGTCCACGAGTACGAGGGCGGCTACAGCGACTACGTGTTCGCCCGGGCGGAGCGGGAGCGGATCGCCGCCACCGAGGAGGGCAAGCGGCAGAACCTGATGCGCAAGGAGCTGGCCTGGCTGCGGCGCGGCGCCCCCGCCCGTACGTCCAAGCCGCGCTACCGCATCGAGGCGGCCAACGAGCTGATCGCCGACGTGCCGCCCCCGCGCGACACCAGCTCGCTGATGAAGTTCGCCAACGCCCGGCTCGGCAAGACCGTCTTCGACCTGGAGGACGTGACGGTCCAGGCCGGACCCAAGACGCTGCTCACCCACCTCACCTGGCAGCTCGGCCCCGGCGACCGGATCGGCCTGGTCGGTGTGAACGGCGCGGGCAAGACCTCTCTGCTGCGGGCGCTCGCCGAGGCGTCCCGTACGCAGGGCGACGCGCAGCCGGCCGCCGGGAAGGTGATCGTCGGCAAGACCGTCAAACTGGCGTACCTCTCCCAGGAGGTCACGGAGCTCAACCCGAATCTGCGGGTGCTCGAAGCGGTTCAGCAGGTACGCGACCGGGTCGACCTCGGCAAGGGCCGCGAGATGACCGCGGGCCAGCTCTGCGAGCAGTTCGGCTTCACCAAGGAGAAGCAGTGGACCCCGGTCGGTGACCTGTCCGGTGGCGAGCGGCGGCGGCTGCAGATCCTGCGTCTGCTGATGGACGAGCCCAACGTCCTGTTCCTCGACGAGCCCACCAACGACCTGGACATCGAGACCCTGACGCAGCTGGAGGACCTCCTCGACAGCTGGCCCGGGTCGATGATCGTGATCTCCCACGACCGGTTCTTCATCGAGCGGACCACCGACAAGGTGATGGCCCTGCTCGGCGACCGTGCGCTGCGGATGCTGCCGCGCGGGATCGACGAGTACCTGGAGCGCAGGCAGCGGATGGAGGAGGAGGCCACCCCGTCCGCCGCCGCCTTCTCGGCGCCGAAGGGCGCGGCGGCCGAGGCCGTTTCACCGCAGGCGGCGCGTGCGGCGAAGAAGGAGCTGCAGAAGGTCGAGCGCCAGCTCGAAAAGATGTCGACGCGTGAGACCAAGCTGCACGCGCAGATCGCCGACAACGCCACCGACTTCGGGAAGGTGGCCGAACTCGACGCAGAGCTGCGTGAACTGGTCGCGGAGCGCGATGTGTTGGAGATGCGGTGGCTCGAACTGGCCGAGGAGGCCTGACCGCTGGGGCACGGCGGAACCTGTGGTGCAGGTGGGGCGGCAGGGGTGCGTGGGGCTGATGGTAGAAAGTAGGCCCGAGCGAATCGTCGTGACCTTGCGGTAGCCGTACCGCTCCAAGGGGGACCTGCCGCATGACCCAGCCGCCCGGCCAGCAACCGCCGCAGGGAGGCTTCGGCGCACCGTACGGCCCTCCGCCGGGGCCCTACGCCGAGCAGCCGGGACCGTACGGGCAGCAGCCGGGACCGTACTCCCAGCAGCAGCCCGGGCCGTATGCGCAGCAGCCCGGGCCGTACGGGGCCGGGCCGTATGCCCAGCAGCCGGGGCCCTACGTCCAGCAGCCCGGACCGTACCCGCAGCCTCCCGGGCAGGGCCCCGGCGGATCCGGGTCCGGTCGCGGACCGTTCAAGGGCAGGCCCGCTACGGTCATCGGGGCCGTGCTCGCCGTCCTGCTGCTCGTCGGCGGGGGCGTCTGGTTCGCCACGAGCGGTGACGGCGGGAGCGGTAAGAAGCCCGTCTCGGGCGGCGGAACCACGAAGCCGAGCGGTTCGCCCACGACGGGCGAGGAGGACGGAAAGAGCGACGCTCCGACCGCCGCCGGTCTCAACGCCAAGCGCAAGCCCGGCGAGGCGAAGGTGCTGTGGATCCGGGAGAGCGGGATCGACCTGCCGCAGTACGGGGACGAGCAGTACGGCCCGTGGTTCGCGGGCGACACGGTCGCCAAGGCCATCTTCCGCTCGGTATCCGGCTATTCGGTGGCCGACGGGTCGCAGAAGTGGACCCTGAAACTGCCCACCGACCTCTGCGCGGCACCGACACTGCCCACCGCCGACGGCAAGATCGTCGTCGGCATCGAGGACAACGTCTCGGAGCAGGAGGCGGAGTGCTCGGTCCTGCAGATGATCGACCTGCGCACCGGCAAGGCCGGCTGGAAGAAGACCGTCGACCGCACCGGCATCCAGGACGGGCTGTCGCACGTCGCGATGTCGGTCAGCGGGGACACGGTGACCTTCGGACGGACCAGCAACACGGACGCGTTCCGGATCAGTGACGGCAAGAAGCTGTTCGGCAAACGGGAAGGTGTCTGCCAGCCGTTCGCCTACACGAGCGGCCCCAGGATGATCGGCGCCGTCAGCTGCCAGGCCGAGCCCGTCGACCCCGTCCGCCAGCAGGTCCAGGAGGTCGACCCGGTCACCGGAGCGGCGAAATGGACGTACGAGGTCAAGGCCGGCTGGCAGGTCGCGCACGTGTACTCGTCGAGCCCGCTCGTCATCTCGATCAAGAAGGACGAGCAGTGGGCCGTCGTCGTACTGAACGAGAACGGCACCTACCGCTCCCAACTGGTCGGCGGCACCCAGAACTACACCGCGAGGTGCAGTGAGGAGTCCGTGGAGATGGGCGGCAACCTCGATGCCTGCGTCGGGGCCGCGGCCGACAAGGAGCGGCTCTACCTGTCGACCGAGTCCCTGAGCACCGCGAAGGCCATGACCAACGAGGTCGTCGCCTTCGACCTGGCCACCGGCCGGACCGTGTGGCAGGCACCCGCGCCGGACAACCAGGTCATGTGGCCGCTGCGCATGGAGGGCACCGACGTACTGATCCACGTGAGGGCCTCGTACAGGAAGGGCGGCGGGATCGGCCTGATCGCGCCGACCGGGGGTGCGCCCAGGATGCTGCTGAAGCACCCGGCGTCGGGAGCCCCGACGGAGTCCTTGATCTTCGCGCCGAAGACCGCCTATGCGGGGGGCCGTTCCTTCGTCCTGCCGAGCCGGATCAGCTCGGACGAGGACGAGGGGGAAAAGGCGATGACGGCCCTCATGGTCTTCGCTAAGTGAGGGTTCCGTGTGTGCGCCCCGCCGGTACGTCACGCAGCGGTACCGCGCAAAACGTGCAGGGTCCGTGAAAGGCGCCCGCTACGGGGCAAGTTGACGCAACGTCCGTGGCGCCTGCCCCGAACGGCCCGGGCAGGCGCGTAACGACGGCATCACGGGCCGGTTCTCCCTTGGGAACAGGGGGTGGACCGATCCCCTGTTCGATGTCGCGCGGGTGGTACAAAGAAGCCCCGCTCGACTGTCGTAACGCCGCGGAAGCCATGCCCGATTCGCTCCTTTCCGAGGGGAATTCAGCCCAGCGGAATCGCGGGGGAGAACGAACCGGGCACCGGACCGCACCGCACGAAGGGGGACGTGCTGATGACCCAGCCGCCCAGCCAGCAACCGCCGCAGGGAGGCTTCGGGTCTCCGCAGGAGCCGCCGCAGGGAACTCCTCAGCCGCCCCAGAACCAGCCGTCCCAGCCGTCCCCGCCCCAGACGCCGCCCGCAGCCCCGCCGCAGATGCCGCCGGCTCCTCCGCAGACGCCGCCCCCGGGCGGAGCGGGCTACGGCTACCCGCAGGCACCGGCCGGCGCCCCCGGCTACGGCTACCCGCAGGCCCCCGGACCGTACGCCCAGCAGCCGGGCCCGTACGGAGCGCAGCCCGGACCGTACGCCCAGCAGCCCGGTCCGTACGGCCAGCAGCCCGGCCCCTACGGCCAGCCGACGCAGCCCGGCGGCTACGGCTTCCCGCAGCAGCAGTACCCCGGCGCGCCGGCTCCCGGCGGCTCCGGCGGCAACCCCTTCAAGGGGAAGCCCGCGGTGATCATCGGCGCGGCCGTGGCCGCACTGCTGGTCGTCGGCGGTGGCGTCTGGTTCGCCACGAGCGGCAGCGACGACGACAAGAAGCCCGTCGCGAAGACGAGCACCGGGCCCGCCGGGCCGACCGCCTCGCCCACCGTCGACGAGGGTGACGGCAACGGCGACGGCCGCGAGGTCGACGACGACCTGAACGCCGGACGCAAGCCCGGTGAGGCGAAGGTCCTCTGGCTGACGACGAACGACGTCGACCTCCCGCGCAACGGCGCTGACGTGTACGGCCCGTGGATCGTCGGCGACACCGTCGTCAAGGGCATGTACCGCACGGTCTCCGGGTACTCCGCCGCCGACGGCAAGCAGAAGTGGACCCTTCCGCTGCCCGCCGACATGTGCGCGGCGCCCGGCACGGCCACCACCGACGGCAAGATCGTCATCGGCGTCAAGAACGGCACCACGGACAAGGCGGACTGCTCGGTCCTGCAGATGATCGACCTCAACACCGGCAAGCCCGGCTGGAAGAAGTCGATCACGAAGAACAGCACCTGGGACCTGATGTCCGACATCGGCCTGGCGATCAGCGGTGACACCGTGACCGTGGGCCGCACCAGCAACTCCAACGGCTACCGGGTCAGCGACGGCAAGGAGCTGTTCGGCAAGCAGGCGGGCAACTGCCAGCCGTTCGCGTTCGCCGGCGGGGCCAAGCTGATCGCGGCGTCCAGCTGCCGCACCGAGGACCTGGACAACCCGCAGCACCAGGTCCAGGAGATCGACCCGGCCACCGGGAAGCCCAAGTGGACGTACAAGCCCCAGCGCGGCTGGGAGGTCGACAAGGTCTACTCGGTGAGCCCGCTCGTCGTCTCGCTGACCCAGCGCGAGGAGAAGAAGTGGTCCATCCTCGCCATCAAGGAGAACGGCACGCTCCGTTCCCAGCTGGTCGGCGACAAGGAGGACAAGTTCTCGGTCGACTGCGGCCACGACTTCGCGATCTTCGGTGAGCAGCTCGAGGGCTGCACCGGTGTCGCAGCCGACGCCAACACCTTCTACATGGCGACCGAGGACGACACCAGCGGCACGAGCCGCACCAACAAGGTCGTCGCGTTCAACCTGAACACCGGCAAGCCCAAGTGGAAGGCGGCGGCCCCCGCCGAGCGCGTCATGAAGCCGCTGCGCATGGAGGGCGGCAACGTGCTGCTCTACCTGGAGGCCACGTACGACAAGGGCGGCGCGATCGCGACGCTCGCACCGGCCGGCGGCGCGCCCAAGGTGGTGCTGCAGCACCCGGACTCGACCACCCGGATCGAGAGCTCCTTCTTCACGTCGAAGATCGCCTACACGGGCGGCCGTTCCTTCATCGTCAGCGGACGCGTCAGCGCTTCGAACGACGAGGAGGAGAAGGCCCAGAAGACGATGATGGCCTTCGGCAAGTGACGGACCACGACGGCATCCGAGGGACCCGGCCCTCCCGCCGCACCCGCAGCCCCCTCTCCACAGACTCCTCAGAGGTACGTACGCCATGACGCAGCCGCCCCAGCCGCCCAACGATCCGCCCCAGGGCGGATTCGGCGCCCCGCAGGACCCGCCCCCCGGCGGATTCGGCGCGCCGACGCCGCCGCCGTCCGACGGCTTCTCCAAGCAGCCTCCGGCCGCACCGCCCGCCCCGCCCGCCGGTGGATACGGAAGCCCGCCGCCCCCGCCCGCCGGTGGTTACGGGAGCCCGCCGCCCCCGCCCGCCGGTGGATACGGTGCCCCCCAGACGCAGCCTGGCCAGCCGCCGCAGAACCCCGCGTACGGATACCCGCAGGCCCCGCCGCCGGGACAGCCCGGGTACGGCTTCCCGCAGGGACCGCCGCCCGGACAGCCCGGCATGCCCCCGCAGCAGGGGTACGGCTACCCGACCGCCCCGATGCAGCCGCAGTACCTGGCGCCGCAGCCGGGCGGCAACGGCGGCAAGAAGTTCAACACCCAGATGCAGATCATCGTCGCGGCGGTCGTCGCGGTGGTGCTGATCGTCGGCGGCGGAGTCATCTACGCCTCCAGCAGCGGTGACGACGGCGGCAAGAAGGACGAGGCGTCCTCGGCCGGCACCAACGGCGGCGAGGGCAAGGGCGGCGAAGGCAGCGGACTCGGCGGCGGCAACGAGAAGGCACCGGCCGACATCAAGTCCAAGGTCGGCTTCCAGCTCCCCCAGCCGAAGGTCACGGACACCACCACGGTCACGGGCTCCTGGCTCACCGACAAGGCGTTCGTGAAGACCGGCGTGTACGAGATCGTCGGCTACGACCCGGCCAAGGGCACCAAGCTCTGGTCCATCCCGCTGCCCGGCCAGCTCTGCGCCGCCTCCCGGCACATGAGCAAGGACTACAAGACGGCCATCGTCTTCGAGGAGGGCAAGCCGACCAAGGCGGACAAGTACCCGTCGTGCAACCAGGTCGGCGCCCTCGACCTGACCACCGGCAAGCTGATGTGGAGCAAGTCGGTCACCTCCAGCTCCAGCGGTGACGAGCCCATCAGGTTCAGCGAGGTCACGCTCAGCGGGACCACGGTCGCCGCGGGCGGCACCAGCGGCGGCGCGGCGTTCAACCTCGCCACCGGCGCGGAGCTGTGGAAGCCGAAGACCGACACCAACGGCTGCTACGACAAGGGGTACGGCGGCGGCGAGGCCCTCGCCGTGGTCCGCAAGTGCGGTACCTACGACGCCCCGCAGCTCACCATCCAGGCGCTGAACCCGGCCACCGGTGCCCCGCTGTCCTCGTACAACATGCCGGCCGGTGTGGAGTACGCGAGCATCGTCTCCACCAAGCCGCTCGTCGTCGCGGCCGATGTCGGCGACACCGCCGGTGACGGCAGCGGCATCTCGGACTTCTTCTCCATCAACGCGGCCACCGGCAAGCTGATCGTCCGGATCTCGGCCGACGCGGACCAGTACGCCGGACGCTGCGGCTCCACCGAGGTCGAGACGTGCCAGTCCCTGGCCGTCGGCGGCAACAAGCTCTACGTGCCGACCGAGGAGCACGAGGGCGGCGGCGAGTACGGCGACACGAACGAGATCGTCGCCTTCGACCTGGCCACCGGCAAGCTCGTCGGCGGCAAGGCGGACGCGGGCGACCGCTACACGCTGACCCCGCTGCGCATGGACGGCACCAACGTCATCGCCTACAAGGAGCCCCCGTACGACAAGGGCGGCCAGATCGTCTCCATCGACGGTTCCACCTTCAAGGAGACCGTGCTGATGGAGAACCCGAGCGACGAGGCGGTGCGCGACGCGGAGACCGGGTTCAGCGGGTACTACGCCGAGTACATCTACGACAAGGGCCGGCTGTTCATCTCCGAGAAGATGATCAGTGAGCCCCGTGAGAGCACGCTGGACGACAAGCAGTACCTCGTCGTCAGCTTCACCACCGGCTGACCCGTCCGCGGGTGAGCAGCGGCCCTGTCGGTTGATCATTCAGCCGGCAGGGCCGATCTTTTCCGCTCGGCAAGTAGCCCTGAATGACGCAGAATTCGGCATTCTGGGGGGCTTCTGCCCTGTAAGGGGCGCGCCACGTCGAACAAGCGTGTAACTTGCCGGGTCAGAGGGCCGGGGGGCCTGATCGAGGGCTACACAGCGGTACATGGGGGTTGCTCGATGGGCGTGCGGCTCATGGTGATCGATGATCACCGTCTGCTCGCCGAGGCGCTGGCCTCGGCGCTGAAACTGCGCGGGCACCGGGTGCTCGCGGCAGCGGCGCCGACGTCCGGGGCCGCGGAACTGGTCGTCAGCAGGGCGCCGGAGGTCTGCCTGTTCGGTACGGCGACACCGGCCGAACCGGGCACCTTCGACCCGATCGTGCGGATCGGGCGGGAGCGCCCGCAGGTGGCCGTCGTGGTGCTCGGCCCGGTGCCGAGCCCGCGCGGGATCGCGGCGGCCTTCGCCGCCGGGGCCGCCGGCTACGTCCGCCACGACGAACGCATAGAGGGCGTCGAACGCGCGATGATCAAGGCCCGTGCGGGGGAGGCCGCGGTCGTCCCGCAGCTCCTGCGGGGCGCGTTCGCCGAGCTGCTCCACCCGGCGGTCCAGCCGGACGACGAGGGGCAGCGGCTGCTGCAGATGCTCACCCCGCGCGAGGTCGAGGTGCTGGTGCGGGTCGCCGAGGGCGAGGACACCCGGCTGATCGCGGCCGGGATGGGGATCGCGCCGAGCACCGCGCGCACGCATGTGCAGCGGGTCCTGATGAAGCTGGGCGTCGGCTCCCGGCTGGAGGCCGCCGCGCTCGCGGCCCGTACCGGACTGCTGGACCGGGCGACGGCGGGAATGCCGCAGGGGCCGGACGGCCTCGCGTGAACGCGTGACGGTCCGGCCCCCGCAACGGTGTCGCGGTCAGCTCTCCGGCGTACCGGGGGCCTCGTCCGGCACCTGGGCCGGACGCAGCTTCATCCAGGCCAGGAAGAAGATCCCGAGGGCCAGCATGGCCAGGCCGGTCCAGAGGTTGATGTGGACGCCCTCGGCCTTCTTCAGGTCGGCCTCGGACGGGTTGATGCCGGCGATGGTGACGATCACTCCGTAGACCACGAAGAGACCACCGATGATCCGGCGGATGTCGAAGAGCCGGGCCGCGGTCGCGGACTTGCCCTCCAGTTCGGAGACTTCCTTGTGCAGGTCGGACATGGTGAGTGCCTCCGATCAGAGCGAGTAGGGCAGGTAGCACAGGGCGGCGAGGACGATGGCGCCCCAGCCCAGGAGAGCGGGACTGCGGTACCAGGCGCTGTCGCCCTCCGCCGGGATCTCGTCCGCGTCGGGGGACTCGGTGCCGTACACCAGACCGGCCAGTTCGGCCTCGGGCCTGGGTGCCGTGAAGAGCGTGACGGCGACCATGACGACCGCACCGGCGACGAATCCGACGATCGCGGAGACGAAGTTGGCGCCCTGGTCCGTCGGGATGTCGATGATGCCCTGCTTGTAGATGACGAAGTAGTTGACCATCGCGGCCGTCGTGCCCGCGACGAGGCCCCAGACACCGGACTTCATCGAGGCGCGCTTCCAGAACATTCCGATGATGAAGACCACGAACATCGGGACGTTGAAGAACGAGAACAGTGTCTGCAGGTACGTCATGATGTTGGAGAAGCTGGCGGCGATGAACGCCGTGCCGATCGAGGCCAGTACACCCACCGCCGTGATCACCCGGCCGAAGCGCAGGTAGTACGCGTCGGGCTTGTCCTTGATCACGTACCGCGCCCAGATGTCCGTCGTGAACACCGTGTTGAACGAGGACACGTTGGCGGCCATGCCGGCCATGAACGCGGCCAGCAGACCGGTCACCGCGATGCCGAGCACACCGTTGGGCAGGAGCTCCCGCATCAGCAGCGGGATGGCGTCGTTGTACGTGAGGTCCGAACCGGGCGTGCCGATCTGCGGGAAGACGGCGGCGGCGACCAGGCCCGGGATCATCACGGCGAAGACGATGAAGATCTTCGGGTACGCGGCGATGAGCGGGGTGCGCTTGGCCGCCGAGAGGTTCTTGGCCGACAGGGCGCGCTGCACCTCGGCGAAGTTGGTGGTCCAGTAGCCGAAGGAGAGCACGAAGCCGAGGCCGAGGATGATCGTCAGCCAGTTGGCGCCGAGCGGGTTGGCGTCACCGATGCCCGTACCGCCCCACGCGGAGAGGAAGTCCTCGCCGTGGCTCTTCTCCAGCGACCCGGTCAGTCCGTCCCAGCCGCCGACGCGCTTGAGCCCGAGCAGGGTCAGCGGGATCAGCGCGGCCAGGATGACGAAGAACTGCAGCACCTCGTTGTAGATCGCCGAGGAGAGCCCGCCGATGGTGATGTAGATGAGGACGAAGAATCCCGCGACGACGATCGCGACCCACTGGGGCCAGCCCAGCAGCGCCTCCACGACGATCGACAGGGCGTAGAGGTTGACGCCCGCGATCAGGATCGCCGCGAAGGCGAAGAGTATGGAACTCAGCAGGTGCGCCGACTTGTCGAAGCGCTGGAGCAGGTACTCGGGTACGGAGCGGACCTTCGACCGGTAGTAGAAGGGCATCATCACCAGGCCGAGGAAGACCATGGCCGGGATGGCGCCGATCCAGTACCAGTGGACGACCGCGACGCCGTACTGCGCGCCGGTCGCCGCCATGCCGAGGATCTCGGTGGCCCCGAGATTCGCCGCGACGAAGGCCAGACCGGTCACCCAGGCGGGCAGCGACCGTCCGGAGAGGAAGAAGTCGAGGCTCGTTCTCACACTGGCCCGGGCGGCGAAGCCGATGCCGAGCACCACGACGAAGTAGATCGCCAGGATTGTGTAATCGAGCCCGTTCGTGGGGAGCCGGAGCCCTTCGGCCAGATATTGCATGGGGGGTACTCGCTTCGTTGCCGAACTGAACCCGTCGGAACCTACGCCTTTGTGTTCAGAAAATGAACAGTTTGAGTGGCGTTCTTTGTTTGATCGTGATCGGACAGGGTGGAATGTCCTGATCTGGCTGCCTCGACGCCCAGCGAAATCACAGAAACTGGCGGCATTGACTCGCCTGTTGGCTTGTGATTTGTTATGTGCGATTCTGTTGGAGGGCGGTTACCTTGAGGAGCCTGGTGAAGAAGACGGTTACGACCCTCGCCGACGGCCGTGAGCTGATCTACTACGACTCCGCGGACGACACCGTCCGCGACGCCGTGGACCTGCGGCCGCTGGACGCCGTCTCGACGTCGTCGGAGATCCGTCGCGACGCACTGCTCGGCGACTCGGTGGCCATCGCCTCGCACCGGCAGGGGCGTACGTACCACCCGCCGGCCGACGAGTGCCCGCTCTGCCCCTCGCGTGACGGCCGGCTGAGCGAGATCCCCGACGACCACTACGACGTCGCCGTCTTCGAGAACCGCTTCCCCTCGCTCGCCGGTGACTCCGGCCGCTGCGAGGTCGTCTGCTTCACCTCCGACCACGACGTGTCCTTCGCCGGACTCACCGAGGAGCAGGCCGCCCTGGTCCTGGAGGCATGGACCGACCGCACCGCCGAGCTGGCCGAACACCCGCAGGTCACCCAGGTGTTCTGCTTCGAGAACCGGGGCGCCGAGATCGGCGTGACGCTCGGCCACCCGCACGGGCAGATCTACGGCTACCCCTTCGTCACGCCGCGCACCGAGCTGATGATGCGCTCGACGGAGACCCACCGGGCCGAGACCGGCCGCAACCTCTTCGACGACGTCGTCGCCCGCGAGCTGGCCGACGGCACCCGAGTCGTCCTGGAGGGGGAGCACTGGGTCGCCTTCGTGCCGTACGCGGCGCACTGGCCCTACGAGGTCCACCTGCACCCGCGCCGCCGCGTTCCCGACCTGCGGGAGCTCGACGACGCCGCCCGCACAGAGTTCCCACAGATCTATCTGGAACTCTTGAGGCGATTCGACCGGATCTTCGGCCCCGGGGAGCCGCCGACCCCGTACATCTCCGCCTGGCACCAGGCCCCGTTCGGGATCCCCGGGCGGGAGGAGTTCGGTCTGCACCTGGAGCTTTTCACCATCCGGCGCACGTCCGGCAAGCTGAAGTTCCTCGCGGGCTCCGAGTCCGGCATGAGCGTGTTCATCAACGATGTGCCGCCGGAGGCCGCGGCCCAGCGACTGCGAGAGGTAGCGAGCGAGTGAGCAACCCCGGTAAGAAGTACCTGGTGACGGGCGGCGCGGGATACGTCGGCAGCGTCGTCGCCGCGCATCTGCTGGAAGCAGGTCACACCGTGACCGTCCTCGACGACCTGTCGACCGGCTTCCGCGAGGGGGTGCCCGAGGGCGCCGAGTTCATCGAGGGCCGCATCCAGGACGCCGCCAAATGGCTGGACCCCTCCTACGACGGGGTGCTGCACTTCGCCGCGTACTCCCAGGTCGGCGAGTCCGTCGTCAACCCGGAGAAGTACTGGGTGAACAACGTCGGCGGCACGACCGCCCTGCTCGCCGCGATGCGCGACGCGGAGGTGCGGACCCTGGTCTTCTCCTCCACCGCGGCGACCTACGGAGAGCCCGTCTCCAGCCCCATCACGGAGTCCGACCCGACCGCGCCCACCAGCCCGTACGGCGCGTCCAAGCTCGCCGTCGACCACATGATCACCGGCGAGGCGGCCGCACACGGCCTGGCCGCGGTCTCCCTGCGCTACTTCAACGTCGCCGGGGCCTACGGCACCTGCGGCGAGCGCCACAGCCCCGAGTCGCACCTGATCCCGCTGGTCCTCCAGGTCGCGCTCGGGCAGCGCGAGTCGATCTCCGTGTACGGGGACGACTACCCGACCCCGGACGGCACCTGCGTACGCGACTACATCCACGTCGCCGACCTCGCCGACGCCCACCTGCTCGCGCTGGACGCGGCCACCGCGGGCGAGCACCTGATCTGCAACCTCGGCAACGGCAACGGCTTCTCCGTACGGGAGGTCATCGAGACCGTCCGGCAGGTCACCGGCCACCCGGTCCCCGAGACCCCGGCCCCCCGGCGCGGCGGCGACCCTGCCGTCCTCGTCGCCTCCGCCGCCACCGCCAGGGAGCGGCTCGGCTGGCAGCCGTCCCGCGCCGACCTGGCCGGAATCGTCGCCGACGCCTGGGCGTTCGCCCGTCGAGAGGAGCCCACCACCCCATGACCGAGCCCATGAACGACAGCGCTCTGGCCGCCTCCTTCACCGAGCTGTACGGGAGAGCCCCGGAGGGAATCTGGGCAGCGCCCGGACGGGTGAACCTGATCGGTGAGTACACCGACTTCAACGACGGCTTCGTCATGCCGCTCGCCCTTCCGCACGCCGCCCGCGCCGCCGTCGCCCGCCGCACCGACGGCGAACTGCGCCTGCACTCCACCGACGTACCGGGCGGAGTCGTGTCGCTGCGCGTCGACGAGCTGACCCCGCACTCGGGCCACGGCTGGGCGGCCTACCCGGCCGGCGTGGTCTGGGCCCTGCGCGAGGCCGGCCACGCCGTCACCGGCGCGGACATCCAGCTCACCTCCACCGTCCCGGTCGGCGCCGGACTCTCCTCGTCCGCCGCCCTCGAAGTGGTCACCGCCCTCGCGCTGAACGATCTCTTCGGCCTGGGCCTCGGCGCTGCGGAGCTCGCGGTGCTCGGCCAGCGCGCCGAGAACGCCTTCGTCGGCGTGCCGTGCGGGGTCATGGACCAGATGGCCTCGGCCTGCTGCACCGAGGGTCACGCGCTGCACCTCGACACCCGCGACCTCACCCAGCGACAGGTCCCCTTCGACCTGGCCGCGCACGGGCTGCAGCTCCTGGTCGTCGACACCCGGGTCAAGCACGCTCTGGGCGACGGGGCGTACGCGGAGCGGCGGGCCGGCTGCGAGGCGGGGGCGCGCGCCCTCGGCATCGGCACCCTGCGCGATCTCCCGTACGAGGGCCTCGGTGCCGCACTGGCGGCGCTGGAGGCGGCGGGCGAGGACGAGTCGGTCGTGCGCTACGTCCGCCATGTGGTGAGCGACAACCACCGTGTGGAGCAGGTCATCGCGCTGCTCGACGCGGGGGAGGTGCGCGCGGCGGGCCCGGTGCTCAACGAGGGGCACGTCTCGCTCCGCGACGATCTGCGGGTCTCCTGCCCGGAGCTGGACCTGGTGGTCTCCGCGGCGAACGCGGCCGGGGCGCTCGGGGCCAGGATGACCGGGGGCGGCTTCGGCGGTTCCGCGATCGTGCTGGTGGAGGAGGCCACGGCGGACACGGTCACCAAGTCCGTTCTGGAAGCCTTCACTTCCGCCGGTCACGCCACGCCAGGCGTCTTCCCCGCCGTTCCCTCGGCGGGCGCCCGGCGGGTCGGTCCAGCCGCTTGACCAGGATGAACTCGGTCACTCCCGGCGGGTAGTTCTCGACCTCGCCCACCACCTCGTACCCCTGCTTCCGGTAGAAGGCGGGGGCCTGGAAGTCCCAGGTCTCCAGCCGGGAGCGGGTACAGGCCCGGTCCTCGTGGGCGAGGCGTTCCGCCTCGGTGAGCAGCCGCGCCCCGAGGCCCCGGCCGCGGTGGCCGGCGTCCACCCAGAGCAGGTCCACATGGAGCCAGTGGGCCCAGGTCCGCCCGCTCAGCCCGCCGGCGAGGGCTCCCTGCCCGTCCAGGAGCCATACCTCCAACGGGAGTTCGTGCTCGGCGGAGGTGCCGGCCAGGGACCGCAGGTGAGGTGATCCGGCCCAGTTGTCGTCGTGCAGCCGTCGGCCCAGCAGAATGCGACGTTCCTTGTCTACTTCTGTCTCAAGACGGAACATGAAGCACACCCTAAACACCTTGGACAGTCAGTTCTGTGAATTGCCTTCCGCCGTCGACCGCCCGCCGTACGCTGATGCACAGCACCGGTGGGGGCCGGTGCTGATTCAGGGGACGAGACAGTCGGATACGACGCCCGGGGCGGGTGGCGGTCGGACACGGCGGCGGCCGTGGAACGGCTGCTCACCCTCTGTGTCCCGGGCGTCGTGTCCGCCGTGGTCCGTCCCCGTCGGGGAGGCCGGACAGGGGCACCCCAGGAGCTGACACAGCATGGGGGTGTCCGTGGCTCGTATCCGAGTCCTGGTGGTGGACGACCACCGCATCTTTGCCGAGTCCCTCGCGGCGGCCCTCGCCGCCGAACCGGACGTCGACGTGTCGGCCGCGGGCAGTGGCCCCGCCGCGCTGCGATGCCTGGAGCGCGCGGCCGCCGAGGGGCGCCGCTACGACGTGATGCTGATCGACGCCGAGCTGGGCATCCTGGCCACGGGTGGTGCCCGGGCCGTGCCCGTACCGGACAGCGGGCCGAACGGGACCGCTCCGGTGGACGGCATCTCGCTGGTGGCCGGGGTGCGTTCGGGGCAGCCGACGGTGCGCACGGTGGTGCTCGCCGAGAAGGACGACCCACGCAGGGCGGCGCTCGCGCTGCAGGCCGGAGCGTCGGGCTGGGTCGCCAAGGACTGTTCGCTGCAGCGCCTGCTGACGGTCATTCGGGGTGTGCTGCGGGACGAGACGCATCTGCCCGCCGCGCTGCTGACGGGCGTCCTGCGGGAGTTGACCACGGCGCGCAAGCACCGCACCGAGAGCGAGCAGCTGGTGGAGTCGCTGACGCCGCGCGAGCGCGAGGTGCTGCGGTGCATGGTGGCGGGCCTGGGCCGCAAGGCGGTCGCGGAGCGGCTGTTCCTGTCCCCGCACACGGTGCGTACGCACATGCAGAACGTGCTGGGGAAGCTGGGCGTGCACTCGACGCTGGCTGCCGTGGCCCTGGCCAGGCGGGCCGGGGTGGGTCCGGCCGCGCTATCCGGGGACGTTGTCGAACGGGGCGGTCAACTGGCGTAGCAGGTTCGCCAGTTCGCCGCGCTGCCCACGGGACAGTTCGGCCAGGATGGCCCGCTCCTGGTCGAGCAGGCCGGCGAGTGACTGGTCGGCCTTGTCACGGCCCTCCGCGGTCAGCCGTACGAGGACGCCGCGCCGGTCACTCGGATCGGGCAGCCGCTCGACGAGGTTCTTCTTGGTCAGCCGGTCGATGCGGTTGGTCATCGTGCCGGAGGTGACCAGGGTCTGGGTGAGGAGCTGGCCGGGGGAGAGCTGGTAGGGGGCGCCCGCGCGGCGCAGCGACGTCAGGACGTCGAACTCCCAGGGCTCCAGGTGGTGCTCCGCGAAGGCGATCCTGCGCGCCCGGTCCAGGTGGCGGGCCAGGCGGGAGACGCGGCTCAGTACCTCGAGTGGTTCCACGTCGAGGTCGGGGCGCTCGCGGCGCCATGCAGCGACCAGTCGGTCGACCTCGTCCTCCATGTCGATCAGTGTAGATGGTCCCTCGACATGAAGTCTCTTGAATTCAAGTGTCTTGACATCAAGATAATTGGGGGTCGATCCTGAACCCATGACCGCACCCCTCTGGGATCCGCAGCAGTACCTGCGCCACGCGGACCACCGCACCCGCCCCTTCCACGACCTCCTGGCCCGCATCGGGCCCCTGCCCCACGAGGACGCTCCCCGGATCGCCGACCTCGGCTGCGGCGCCGGCAACGTCACCACCCTGCTGGCCGAACGCTGGCCACAGGCCCGCATCACCGGCTACGACAGCTCCCCCGAGATGCTGGAGCGCGCCCACGCCCACGCCGGACCCCGGCTGGACTTCGCCGAGGCCGACGCCACGACCTGGACGCCCGACGAGACGTACGACCTGATCGTCTCCAACGCCCTGCTCCAATGGGTACCCGGCCACGCCGACCGCTTCCCCCACTGGCTGAACGCCCTCACCCCCGGCGGCACCCTCGCCTTCCAGGTCCCAGGCAACTTCGACGCACCCAGCCATACCCTCATGCGCGAACTGGCCGGCTCCCCGCGCTGGCACGCACGCCTCGACGGCCTGCTCCGCCACGGCGACGCCGTACTCGACCCGGCCGACTACCTGGAACGCCTGACCGCACCCGGTCGCACGGTGGACGTCTGGGAGACCACGTACCTGCACCTCCTGGGCGGGGAGGACCCGGTCCTCGACTGGGTGAAGGGCACCGGCCTGCGCCCCGTCCTGACCGCCCTGGCCGACGAACCCGAGGCCCGGGACGCCTTCGTCGCCGAATACCGCGACCTGCTGCGCACCGCCTACCCGGCAGGCCCGCACGGCACGGTCTTCCCGTTCCGCCGGATCTTCGCCGTCGCCCGCAGGGAGAAGCGATGATCACGGGCCTCGACCATGTCCAGCTCGCCGCCCCGGAAGGCTCCGAGGACGCTCTGCGCGCGTACTACGTGGGCGCCCTCGGCATGACGGAACTTCCCAAGCCCCCGGTTCTTGCAGCCCGCGGCGGCTGCTGGTTCCGGGCCGGTCCCCTCCAGCTCCACCTGGGGATCGAGAAGGACTTCCGCCCGGCGAAGAAGGCCCACCCCGGCCTGCGCGTCACGGGCATCGAGGCCTACGCCGCCCGACTGGCGGAGCACGGTGTCCCGGTCGAATGGGACGGCGACCTCCCGGGCCACCGCCGCTTCTACTCCTACGACCCGGTGGGCAACCGGCTCGAATTCCTGGAGCCGGTCGCCGGCTGACGGCCGCGCCGATCAGCTCCTGCGGTGGCCGATCAGACGCGGCTTCGACTCCAGGTTCTCCAGCCCGTGCCACGCCAGATTCACCAGATGGGCCGCGACCTCCGCCTTCTTCGGCTTACGGACGTCCAGCCACCACTGGCCGGTCAGCGCCACCATGCCGACCAGCGCCTGCGCGTACAGCGGGGCCAGCTTCGGGTCGAAGCCCCGGGCCTTGAACTCCAGGCCCAGGATGTCCTCGACCTGCGTGGCGATATCACTGATCAGCGACGCGAACGTGCCCGTGGACTGCGCGACCGGGGAGTCGCGGACGAGGATCCGGAAGCCGTCCGTGTACGTCTCGATGTAGTCGAGCAGCGCGAACGCCGCCTGCTCCAGCAGCTCACGCGGGTGACCCGCCGTGAGAGCGCCGGTGACCAGATCCAGCAGCTGGCGCATCTCGCGGTCCACCACGACGGCGTACAGGCCCTCCTTGCCGCCGAAGTGTTCGTAGACCACCGGCTTGGAGACTCCGGCACGCGCCGCGATCTCCTCGACGGAGGTGCCCTCGAAGCCCTTGTCGGCGAAAAGGGTGCGCCCGATGTCCAGAAGCTGTTCGCGGCGCTCCTTGCCGGTCATCCGGACCCGCCGGGTCCGGCGGGTGGGGGCAGGCCTGCTCGTCTCGCCGCTGGTGCTTCCGTCGGTCGCCACGTCGTCAATCATGCCGGGTCGGCGGCCACGGTCTTGCGCCGGGAGTCGATACGTGAAGCATCGGGCCACCGCACGTCGTACGCCCAGCCCAGCTTCTCGAACCAGCGGATCAGCCGGGCGCTCGAATCGATCTGGCCCCGCATCACCCCGTGCCGTGCGCTCGTCGGGTCCGCATGGTGCAGGTTGTGCCACGACTCGCCGCACGACAGAACCGCCAGCCACCACACATTCCCGGACCTGTCACGGGACTTGAAGGGCCGCTTGCCCACCGCGTGGCAGATCGAGTTGATCGACCAGGTCACGTGGTGCAGCAGCGCGACCCGGACCAGCGAACCCCAGAAGAACCCGGTGAACGCACCCCACCACGACATCGTCACCAGGCCGCCGACCAGCGGCGGGATCGCCAGCGAAATGATCGTGAAGGTGAGGAAGTGACGTGAGACGGCGCGGATGGCGGGGTCCCTGACCAGGTCGGGGGCGTACTTGTGCTGCGGCGTCTGCTCCTCGTTGAACATCCAGCCGATGTGGGCCCACCACAGGCCCTTCATCAGGGCCGGAAGGGTCTCACCGAACCGCCATGGCGAATGCGGGTCGCCCTCGGCGTCGGAGAAACGGTGGTGCTTGCGGTGGTCGGCCACCCAGCGCACCACCGGACCCTCCACCGCCATCGAACCCGCGACGGCCAGGGCGATACGGAGCGGACGCTTCGCCTTGAACGAACCGTGGGTGAAGTAGCGGTGGAAACCGATCGTGACGCCGTGGCAGCCGAGGTAGTACATCCCGACCAGCAGACCCAGGTCGAGCCAGCTGACTCCGCGGCCCCAGGCCAGCGGCACGGCGGCGACCAGGGCCGCGAAGGGCACCACGATGAACAGCAGCAGTGCGATCTGCTCGACCGAACGCTTCTTGTCGCCGCCGAGCGTGGCGGGCGGAGGCGTGGGGCCTCCGGCCGCCGGCGGCAGACCGTCGTTGATCACGTCGGGGCTGGTGGGCATGGGGAGTCCCCCGTGAGGTGAGAAAATATGACGGAATGAGCGGGCTACGCATCCGTAACCTACGGAGACGTAAGTATGGCAGTGAAGGGGCCCGCAACACGAGAGCGGCACCACCCCGTCCCTCGGGACCGCCGGGCGGACAGCCCCGGAGGGACGGGCCCACACCCTTCGCATACCCCGGATCCAGGACGCCTCCCAGGGCAACGAGCACGCCGATCCCCCGGACACCTATCCTGGGTGGGTCGGACAGCGCGGTCCGCACTCTGCTTTCCCGGGGGTGACGTGAACACCGCGACAGCCCCGGACCCCCTGTGACAGAAGTGCTCAACCACTGCAAGGAGCCGCACACTGTGAGCAGTGCCGACCAGACCCCTGCCGCCAGCCCCGAACTCCGGGCCGACATCCGCCGCCTCGGTGACCTGCTGGGCGAGACCCTCGTACGACAGGAGGGCCAGGACCTCCTCGACCTCGTCGAACGCGTCCGCGCCCTGACCCGCACCGACGGCGAAGCGGCGGCCCAGCTTCTCGGCGACACGGACCTGGAGACCGCCGCACAGCTCGTGCGCGCCTTCTCCACGTACTTCCACCTCGCCAACGTCACCGAGCAGGTCCACCGCGCCCACGAGATGCGCGACCGCCGGGCCGCCGAGGGCGGGCTCCTCGCCCGCACCGCCGACCGACTCAAGGACGCGGACCCCGAACACCTGCGCGAGACCGTCAAGAACCTCAACGTACGGCCCGTCTTCACCGCGCACCCCACCGAAGCGGCACGCCGCTCCGTACTGAACAAGCTCCGCCGCATCGCCGCACTCCTGGAGACCCCGGTCATCGAGGCCGACCGGCGCCGCCAGGACATCCGGCTCGCCGAGAACATCGACCTCATCTGGCAGACCGACGAACTGCGCGTCGTCCGCCCGGAACCCGCCGACGAGGCCCGCAACGCCATCTACTACCTCGACGAGCTCCACGCCAACGCCGTGGGCGACGTCCTGGAGGACCTGGCCGCCGAGCTGGAGCGCGTCGGCGTCGAACTGCCCGCCGGCACCCGCCCCCTCACCTTCGGCACCTGGATCGGCGGCGACCGCGACGGCAACCCCAACGTGACGCCCGCCGTCACCTGGGAGGTGCTGATCCTCCAGCACGAGCACGGCATCACCGACGCCCTCGAACTCGTCGACCAGCTGCGCGGACTCCTCTCCAACTCCATCCGCTACACCGGAGCCACCGACGAGCTCCTCACCTCCCTCCAGACCGACCTGGAGCGCCTGCCCGAGATCAGCCCCCGCTACAAGCGGCTGAACGCCGAGGAGCCCTACCGGCTCAAGGCCACCTGCATCCGGCAGAAGCTCGTCAACACCCGCGAGCGCCTCGCCTCGGGCACCCCGCACCGTCCCGGCTGCGACTACCTCGGCACCGCCGAGCTCATCACCGACCTGGCCCTCATCCAGACCTCGCTGCGCGAGCACAAGGGCGGCATCGTCGCCGACGGCCGGATGGACCGCACCATCCGCACGCTCTCCGCGTTCGGCCTGCAGCTCGCCACCATGGACGTACGCGAACACGCCGACGCCCACCACCACGTCCTCGGCCAGCTCTTCGACCGGCTCGGCGAGGAGTCCTGGCGCTACGCCGACATGCCCCGCGACTACCGGCAGAAGCTCCTCGCCAAGGAACTCCGCTCCCGCCGCCCGCTCGCCCCGACCCCGGCCCCGCTCGACGCCGCCGGCCAGAAGACCCTCGGCGTCTTCCACACCATCAAGGAAGCCTTCGAGCGCTTCGGCCCCGAAGTCATCGAGTCCTACATCATCTCGATGTGCCAGGGCGCCGACGACGTCTTCGCCGCCGCCGTCCTCGCCCGCGAAGCCGGCCTCCTCGACCTGCACGGCGGCTGGGCCAAGATCGGCATCGTCCCGCTCCTGGAGACCACCGACGAACTGCGCGCCGCGGACGTCATCCTCGACGAGATGCTCGCCGACCCCTCCTACCGCCTCCTCGTCTCCCTCCGCGGCGACGTCCAGGAGGTCATGCTCGGCTACTCCGACTCCTCCAAGTTCGGCGGCATCACCACCTCCCAGTGGGAGATCCACCGCGCCCAGCGCCGCCTCCGCGACGTCGCCCACCGCTACGGGGTACGCCTGCGCCTCTTCCACGGCCGCGGCGGCACCGTCGGCCGCGGCGGCGGCCCCTCGCACGACGCGATCCTCGCGCAGCCCTGGGGCACCCTGGAGGGCGAGATCAAGGTCACCGAACAGGGCGAGGTCATCTCCGACAAGTACCTCATCCCGGCACTCGCCCGGGAGAACCTGGAACTGACCGTCGCGGCCACCCTCCAGGCCTCCGCGCTGCACACGGCCCCCCGCCAGTCCGACGAGGCACTCGCCCGCTGGGACGCGGCCATGGACACCGTCTCCGACGCCGCCCACGACGCGTACCGCAAGCTGGTCGAGGACCCGGACCTGCCCGCGTACTTCCTCGCCTCCACCCCGGTGGACCAGCTCGCCGACCTGCACCTGGGCTCGCGGCCCTCCCGCCGCCCCGGCTCGGGCGTCTCGCTCGACGGCCTGCGCGCCATCCCGTGGGTCTTCGGCTGGACCCAGTCACGGCAGATCGTCCCCGGCTGGTTCGGCGTCGGCTCCGGCCTCAAGGCACTGCGCGAAGCCGGCCTCGACACCGTCCTGGACGAGATGCACGAACAGTGGCACTTCTTCCAGAACTTCCTCTCCAACGTCGAGATGACCCTCGCCAAGACCGACCTGCGCATCGCCCGGCACTACGTCGACACCCTCGTGCCCGACGAACTCCAGCACGTCTTCGACGTCATCGAGGCCGAGCACGAGCTCACCGTCCAGGAAGTCCTCAAGGTCACCGGCGGCAAGGAACTCCTCGGCACCAGCCCGGTGCTCCAGCAGACCTTCGCCATCCGCGACGCCTACCTGGACCCGATCTCCTACCTCCAGGTGTCGCTCCTCGCCCGCCAGCGCAAGGCGGCCGAGCGCGGCGAGGAAGCCGACCCGCTGCTCGCCAGGGCCCTGCTGCTCACCGTCAACGGTGTCGCCGCGGGCCTGCGCAACACCGGCTGAGTCCCGTGGGAGCGGGTGCGGCCCTGTCTAGAGGGCGATGAACGTCGCCACCAGCAGGACCGCACCCGCGATCCCGGTGCCCCACGCGGTCCGGGTCAGCCGCATACCGCCGCCGATCACCAGGGCGGCCAGCACCAGCGCACCGCCCAACGGCACCCACGCATGCAGAAAGCCCGGCGTTCCGGTGCGTACGACCTCACCGGTGCCGGGCTTCACCACGACGGGGAAACGGTCCCCCTTCTTCACCGCGACGGACCTCGCGATCGTCACGCCGGGACGCTTCCCGGACTCCGCGTCCGGTGCGAACGACCCCGTGCACACGTCCTCGCCACAGCCCGTGACCGACATCGTGCCGTGCTCGCGGCCCTTGGCCAGGACGATGTGGTGCGCGGTGTTCCACGACGTCCACGCGCCCGCGACGAGCACCAGAAGGACAAGGCAGCCCGCGGCGAACATACGGCCGTGGGCCAACAGCCGGTGGGAGGAACTCCGCTTCATGGGGGCCGATCTTTGGGCAGAGCGATGCCCTCGGTCAACCTGTGGCCGAAAATGCCCCTGGAACCAGGGGGAATGTCAGGAGTTGTACGTGGACTGCGCCCGCTCCAGCCCGTCCGCCAGCAACGACTCCACCGAGTCCGCCGCCCGGTCCACGAGATAGCCGAGCTCCTTGCGCTCCGTGGACGAGAAATCCTTCAGCACGAAGTCCGCGACCTGCATACGCCCCGGCGGCCGGCCGATCCCGAACCGCACCCGGTGGTACTCCGGACCCATCGACTTCGTCATCGACTTCAACCCGTTGTGCCCGTTGTCACCGCCGCCCAGCTTCAGCCGCAGCATCCCGTAATCGATGTCCAGCTCGTCATGGATCGCCACGACGTGGTCCGTGGGCACCTTGTAGAAGTCGCGCAGCGCCGTCACAGGACC
This sequence comes from Streptomyces sp. NPDC059499, assembly GCF_042749285.1. Taxonomy (NCBI): domain Bacteria; kingdom Bacillati; phylum Actinomycetota; class Actinomycetes; order Kitasatosporales; family Streptomycetaceae; genus Streptomyces; species Streptomyces sp. NPDC059499. The sequence goes on along the minus strand of NZ_JBHYTT010000005.1, from coordinate 138,985 downwards.
GCCCGACAGGTTCATGTACGACATCGGCTTCGCCAGGACCACACGACGGCTCGCAGGACCGGGCGGGCCGATCCGGCCCTCCAGGACCTGCGCCTGCGCCTTCTGCGCCCGCTTGAACTTCCCGCCGACGCGCTCGGCCAGCAGGTCGGCGACCATGAACCCGACATTGTGCCGGTTCGCCGCGTACTCGGGGCCGGGGTTGCCGAGGCCCACGATCAGCCAGGGGTCGGTGGCGTCGGACATCGCGCTGGGTCTCCTCGCGTACGGACGGGTGGGATACAGGGAAACGGGGCGGCGGATCCCCCGGAAGGGAACCGCCACCCCGTCAGTCAAGCAGGTGCGGTGAGGCTCAGGCCTCGGTGGTCGCCTCGGTGGCGGACTCCGCAGCCGGCTCCTCGGCCTGCGCGGCGACGACCTGGAGCACGACGGCGTCCTCGTCACCGGCCAGCACGGAACCCTTGGGCAGCGGGATGTCCTTGGCGAGGATCGAGTCACCGGCGTCGAGGCCCGCGATGGAGACCGTGACCGACTCGGGGATGTGCGTGGCCTCGGCCTCGACGAGCAGGGTGTTCTGCACGTACTCGAGAAGGTTGCCGCCCGGGGCCAGCTCGCCCTCGACGTGCACCGCGATCTCGACCTCGACCTTCTCGCCGCGCTTCACGGTGAGGAGGTCGACGTGCTCGATGTTGCCCTTGATGGCGTTGCGCTGGACAGCCTTCGGGATGACCAGGGCGTCCTTGCCGTCGATCTCGAGACCGATCAGGACGTTCGCGGTGCGGAGCGCGAGCTGCAGCTCGTGGCCCGGCAGCGTGATGTGGACGGGGTCCGCACCGTGGCCGTAGACGACCGCGGGGACCAGGTTGGCACGACGGGTACGGCGGGCAGCGCCCTTGCCGAACTCGGTACGGGCCTCGGCGGCGAGCTTGATCTCGGCCATGATGCACTCCTCGTAAGGTGACGAAAAAGTCGGAAGTCACCCGGCCCACGACAGGCCTGCTACGAAGAGCGCGTCGATAACGGACCGGCGGCTCCCATGAGAACTCATGAGAACGGCCTCCCTCGCCGAGCAACTCCGTGAGTCTACCCGGCGGGGAGGCCGCATCCCAAAGTGGATCACCCGCAGGTGGTCCGAAGGCGTCAGTCGCCCTGCTCCTCGAAGAGGCTCGTGACCGAACCGTCCTCGAAGACCTCGCGCACCGCACGCGCGATCGTCGGAGCGATCGAGAGAACCGTGATCTTGTCGATCTCCAGCTCACCCGGGGTCGGCAGAGTGTCCGTGAAGACGAACTCGCTGACCTTGGAATTCTTCAGACGGTCCGCGGCGGGGCCCGAGAGCACACCGTGCGTCGCCGTCACTATGACGTCCTCGGCACCGTGCGCGAACAGGGCGTCCGCGGCCGCGCAGATGGTGCCACCCGTGTCGATCATGTCGTCGACCAGGACACAGACCCGGCCCTCGACGTTGCCCACGACCTCGTGGACGCTGACCTGGTTCGGAACGTCCTTGTCGCGGCGCTTGTGCACGATCGCCAGCGGGGCGTCCAGACGGTCGCACCAGCGGTCGGCGACACGCACACGGCCGGCGTCCGGAGAGACGATCGTCAGCTTCGAACGGTCGACCTTCGCACCCACGTAGTCCGCCAGGATCGGCAGGGCGAACAGGTGGTCGACCGGGCCGTCGAAGAAGCCCTGGATCTGGTCGGTGTGCAGATCGACGGTGAGGATGCGGTCCGCACCCGCCGTCTTCATCAGGTCGGCGACCATACGGGCCGAGATCGGCTCGCGGCCACGGTGCTTCTTGTCCTGACGGGCGTACCCGTAGAACGGCACGATCACCGTGATGGAACGGGCCGACGCGCGCTTCAGCGCGTCCAGCATGATCAGCTGCTCCATGATCCACTTGTTGATCGGAGCCGTGTGGCTCTGGATCAGGAAGCAGTCGGCGCCGCGGGCGGACTCCTGGAAACGTACGTAGATCTCACCGTTGGCGAAATCGAAGGCCTTCGTCGGCACGAGGCCGACACCCAACTGGTGTGCGACCTCCTCGGCCAGCTCGGGGTGGGCGCGGCCGGAGAAGAACATCAGTTTCTTCTCGCCGGTCGTCTTGATCCCGGTCACAGCACAGTCTCCTCAGACGTGTTTCTGGCGCTGCACGCATGTGTCCCGATGTGCAACGAGCCAGCCGAAATGGGTGAGCATCTATCACGGTACGCCGAGTCAGGCGCACCTGTTTCCGGTCAGCTTTCGCTGTCGGCCTCCTGGGTGGCGGCCTGAGCTGCCTGCGCCGCGGCACTGCCGGGACGCTTCCGGGCCACCCAGCCCTCGATATTCCGCTGCTGGCCCCGTGCGACGGCCAGCGAACCGGCCGGCACGTCCTTGGTGATGACCGATCCGGCCGCGGTGTAGACGCCGTCCCCGACCGTGACAGGCGCCACAAACATATTGTCGGACCCGGTCCGGCAGTGTGACCCGATCGTCGTGTGGTGCTTGGCCACACCGTCGTAGTTCACGAAGACACTCGCCGCACCGATGTTGGTGTGGTCGCCGATCGTCGCGTCACCCACGTAGCTCAGGTGCGGCACCTTGGTGCCCTCGCCGATCGTGGCGTTCTTCATCTCCACGTACGTACCGGCCTTGGACTTCGCGCCCATCCTGGTGCCCGGCCGCAGATAGGCGAACGGGCCGACCGTCGCCCCGGGGCCCACCTCGGCCCCCTGCGCGACCGAGTTGTCCACGCGGGCGCCCGCGTGGACGACGGTGTCCGTCAGCCGGGAGTTCGGGCCGACCTCGGAGTCCTCCGCGAGGTGCGTCGTGCCCAGCAGTTGCGTTCCCGGGTGCACGATCGCGTCCCGCTCGTACGTGACCGTCGCGTCGATCACGGTCGACGCCGGCTCTACGACCGTCACGCCCGCCAGCATGGCGCGCTCCAGGAGCCGCTCGTTGAGCAGCCGACGGGCCTCGGCCAGCTGGAGCCGGTTGTTGATGCCGAGGATCTCCCGGTGGTCACCCGTGACCGAGGCGCCCACCCGGTGACCGGCCGCGCGCAGGATCGACAGGACGTCGGTGAGGTACTCCTCGCCCTGGCTGTTGTCGGTGCGGACCTTGCCGAGCGCCTCGCTGAGCAGCCGCCCGTCGAACGCGAAGACACCGGAGTTGATCTCCCGGATCGCCCTCTGGTCCTCGGTGGCGTCCTTGTGCTCGACGATCTCGATGACCGCGCCGGTGACCGCGTCACGGACGATCCGGCCGTAGCCGGTGGAGTCCGGGACCTCGGCGGTCAGCACGGTGACGGCGTTGGAGTCGGCCGCATGCGTACCAGCGAGCGCGGAGAGCGTCTCACCGGACAGCAGCGGGGTGTCGCCGCAGACGACGATCACGGTGCCGTCGACGGTGCCGCCGAGCTCCTCGAGCGCCATCCGCACGGCGTGCCCGGTGCCGTTCTGCTCGGCCTGGTAGGCGGTGCGCACGGGGGTGTCCCCGGCGGTGAGATGTGCGGTGACCTGCTCGCTCGCATGGCCGACGACCACGACGAGGTGCTGGGGGTCGAGCTCACGGGACGCGGCGACGACATGCCCGACGAGCGAGCGCCCGGAGATCTCGTGCAGGACCTTGGGTGTCTTCGACTTCATGCGGGTGCCCTCACCCGCTGCGAGGACGACGACGGCTGCCGGGCTGTTGGCGCTCACGGATGTGCCCTTCGGCTTCGGGTGGTGGACACCCGCAGGATACCGGGGGTGTTTCCGCCCGAAACGAGCGCGGGCCCCGACCGTGAGGTCGGGGCCCGGATGCGTGGGCTCCGCCGGCTGGATTCGAACCAGCGTCTCAAGGCTCCAAAGGCCTGCGGGATGCCGCTACCCCACGGCGGATCACTGCGTCAGACCCTACCTGAGGTGGAGTTGGGCCTGTTCCACGATTCCGTGCCACCAGCCCTCAACTCGACGATACAACTCGGCACCTTGCGTAACACGGACCACCAGACACCCTCGGTAGTCCTCGCCCACGTTCTTCCGGACGGTCCTTGGGTTGTGCTTCTTCAGTGACGTCTTCTGGAAGACAGAAACGTCGACTCCTACCAGCGCGGCCCAGTAGAGCTTGGCGGTCTCGACGTCTGCGGACTCGTGAATAGAGAGTCGGTAGGACAGTCGGTCCGGTGTGATTCCTAGCAGAGTCAGCCATGCCTGGTAGGTCTGGATCACACCGGGGTCGCTGTTGATGAAGGTGACGTTTTCGCGACGGTCGTACGGCTTGTCCTTCGTGCCCTCGGCCCAGTAGAGGGCGACGCCGACGAGGAAGAGATCCCGATCAGCCAGAGCACCGATTTCCTCTTTGGCGGTCAGCTTCGTGCGCTGCCGTTCGGCGTCGCGCACGGCCAGCTCGTGGTCCCATCGCATTCTCCCCGCGAGTCGCGCCTGTTCGACCGCTGACCTGCTCCGTTCAGGCTTCGGCAGGTCCCGTACCCACAGTGAGATCGAGCCCTTCGAGCACCCCAGCTCCACCTGGATCGCGTCGTACGTCATGCCCTGCAGCCGCAGCTCCCGGGCCTTTGCCCGCAGGTCGTCCTTGGCGTTCGGGCGCTTCGTCCACTCCGGTGCCGGTTCGCCCTCCAGGAGGAGGTTCAGGATGTCGTTGTTGTCGACGAGCAGCCGGTCGCGGATCTGGCGGCGGCTCAGCCCCTCCCGTCGCAGTGCGATCGCCTGCTCCCGGAGCTCTTCGAAGTTCTCGTACTTGCCGCTGGCATGTGTCATGCGAAAACGATCGTCCGGAATGCGGACGTCCGGCCCGGAAGGCTGAGCTGTTCACCGGATCGTGGGATCTGCACACCATTCGTGGCGTGGCCGATGACGTCGTGTGCTGACGGAGTCGCCCGAAAATGGGATGCGTCCGCCCGTAGTCTGGATGCCATGACCGCAACGGGGGCAGACCGGGAAGCGGCGGGCTCGACCACCCGCAGCTACTGGTGGTGGGAAAGGCGGCGCAGTGTCGCCCTGGATGTAGGACTGGCGCTGGTTTCGGCGCTGGAGTGTGCGCTGGAGGGGGTGGCGTTCGCCGGGGACACCGGGATGCCGGTGCCGATCGGGGTGCTTTTCGGGCTGCTGGCAGGGTCCGTGCTGGTGGTGCGCCGGCGCTGGCCGATCGCGGTGGTGCTGGTGTCGATCGCGACGACGCCCGCCGAGATGGGCTTCCTGATGGGGCTGGTCGGCCTGTACACGCTGGCCGCCTCCGACGTGCCGCGCAGGATCACCGTCGTCCTCACGGGGATGACGCTCGTCGGCACCTTCATCGTCACGTACGTGCGGCTTCGGCAGAGCGTCAGCGATCACGCCGACTTCGGGCCGGGCGTCTGGTACGTGCCGTTGCTGTCGCTCTTCATGTCGTTGGGGATGACGGCGCCGGCGGTGCTGTTCGGTCTGTACATCGGGGCCAGGCGGCGGCTCATGGAGAGTCTGCGGGAGCGGGCCGACTCGCTGGAGCGGGAGCTGTCGCTCCTTGCGGACCGGGCCGAGGAGCGGGCCGAGTGGGCGCGTACCGAGGAGCGGACGAGGATCGCCCGTGAGATGCACGACGTGGTCGCGCACCGGGTCAGTCTGATGGTGGTGCACGCGGCGGCGCTCCAGGCGGTCGCTCCGAAGGATCCGGCGAAGGCCGTGCGTAACGCGGCGCTGGTGGGTGACATGGGGCGGCAGGCGCTGACGGAGCTCCGGGAGATGCTCGGGGTCCTGCGCACCGGGGACGCGCTGATCGCCCCTCCGGTGGGGCGGGTGCCGCTCGCGTCGGTGGGGCGGGCCGCTGCCGCGGCCGCCGCGGCGGCCGTGGAGGACGGGCCGCGGCTGCGGGAGGTGGAGATGCTCATCGCGCAGTCCCGTGAGGCCGGTATGACGGTGGAGCTGTCGGTGGACGGTGAGCTGCGCCCGTATGCCCCCGAGGTCGAGCAGACGGCGTACCGGGTGGTGCAGGAGGCTCTGACGAACGTGCACAAGCACGCGGCGGGTGCGAAGACCTGGGTGCGGCTGGCGCATCGTGGTGCGGAGGTCGCGATGCAGGTGGAGAACGGTCCGACGGACGGTGCCACGGCGGACGCGGGTCTGCCGAGCGGTGGCAACGGTCTGGTGGGGATGCGGGAGCGGGTGCTGGGGCTGGGCGGTGTCTTCGTCTCGGGTCCGACGGACGCGGGTGGCTTCCGGGTCTCCGCGGTTCTGCCGGACACGTCCGGGCCGTCCGCGGCGTGAGGGCGGCGGGGGCGGGCCGGCTGTTCAGCCCGAGGTGAGCCGTTCCGGCTGCACTCCGCCGACGAGTGTCGCCAGGGCTCCGTCGATGTCGGGTCCGAGGTACCAGTCCCCGGTGTGGTCGATGGAGTAGACGCGTCCCTCGTTGTCGATCGCGAGGACCGCCTGTCCGTCGCCCTCCTCGCCGAGCGGGGCGATCTCGGTGCCCAGAGCGCGTCCCAGGTCGTTGAGTGTCCGTGCCAGGTGCAGTCCGCTGAGGGGGTCGATGCGTACGGCGGCGGGTGCGATCTGCCGGCCGGGTGCGGATGCGGTGATGCGCAGTCCGCCGAACTCGGCCCAGGCCTCGACCGCGGCCGGGAAGACGGCGTGCTGGTGCCCTGCGGGTGAGGCGTGGGAGCGCAGGGCGTCGGCCCATTCCTCGGCCTGGCGGATGTCCCAGCGTCCGGGCTGCCACCCGGCCTCGCGCAGTGCGGCGTCGACGGCGACGGGGAAGCGGGTGGTGGAGCTGCGGTCCTGTTGGGCGGGGACTTCGGTTCGGTCGTGCATCTGTTCGCGGTCAGCCCTTCTCGGCGGTGGTCGCCGCACCGGATGCGGTGAGGTCGACGGGTCGTACGCCGAAGTGGGCGAGCATCTCCGCACAGGAGCGGCAGGGGGGTGCGTAGCTGCCGTGCAGCGGGTCGCCGTCCTCGCGGATGCGGCGGGCGGTGAGGCGGGCGTGTTTGAGTACGCGGCGGGCTTCGCCGTTGGTCAGGGGTTTGCGCTGGGCGCGCTTGGAGCGGCCTTCGTCGGCGGCGGTGAGTTGCCGGGACAGCAGTATCGCTTCGGGGCAGCGTCCGGTGAAGCGTTCGCGCTGGCCGCTGGTGAGGGTGTCGAGGAAGTCCTGCACGAGTGGGTGGAGCACGGGGGGCTGGTCCCCTTTGCCGGCCGTGCAGGTCAGTGTCTCTCCGCGTACGGACAGCGCTGCGGCCACGGCCGGCAGGATGCCGTCGCGGCGGTGCTGGAGTCGGGGTGCGGTGCCGGCTCCGGTGGTGCTCCAGCTGAGTCTCGGATCTCCGGATGTGACTGTCTGTGCAGTGTGCATGTGCTGGTGTCCCTCCCGTGCCCGCAGCGGCAGCTGCAGCCGTGCACGCCCCCGCGTTGCGGGGGACAGCCTGCCAAATGTGCGGGGCGCTGGGGAAGCTGGGGCGGTGAAACGTGTCTGCGTGTCGCGGCTCGGTGGCCCGACCGTCGCACGTCCGTCACCTGATGGTGACGTTCGGTGAGTGAATCGGAGGGGCGGGACCCCTTGTTGCGCCACCGCATAGGCTGTGCTGAACACCAGACGCAGCAGGGGGCAACCGCCATGACGACAGGTCGGCTCGGGCAGCAAGCCGCGCCACCGAACGCGGCCTATGCCGGGCAGGTCGTGCACTTCCCGGATCCGGTCCGGGCTTCCCGCCACCCCAGAGGTGTGCGCGTGGACGAGAACGGCCGTCCGGACCTTTCGCCGTACGCGCGGGCAGCCGCGGAGATCGCCGATCCCCCGCCGGGGTTCGGTATCGATGAGTTGCGGCTCACCGACTACGTGTCGGCGAACGCGGCCATGGCGGCGAGTGGGCATGAGCTGTGGGACACCATCCCGGCCGTGGCGACCCCGCACGGCTGGACGTGGCATCACGTGGCGGGTGGCCGGCGGATGGAGCTCGTTCCGGTCGAGGTGAAGGCGCTGCTGCGTCATCACGGCGGTCTGGCGACGACCCAGGTGGATCAGAACCGGCGGGGTACGCGGCCGTTGCAGGAGACCCGGCCGGCCCACTTCCGGTTGCCGAAGGGCGCGGTCGCGGTGAGCGAGCAGCAGGTCCTGAGTGTCGAGGAGGATCTCGGTTACCGGCTTCCGGGTGCGTACCGCTCGTTCCTGAAGGCGGCGGGCGGTGCTGCCCCGGTGGGTGCGGCGCTCGACGCGGAGCTCGGGCTGCTGGTCGACCAGCCGTTCTTCACGGTGCGTGAGGAGGCGGCCGTGAACGACCTGGTGTACGTCAACAAGTGCCTGCGGGACCACTTCACGAAGGATTATCTGGGCGTCGGTTTCGTCCAGGGCGGCATCGTCGCCGTGAAGGTGCGCGGCGGCGATGTGGGATCGGTGTGGTTCTGCGCGTACGACGATGCCCGGGACCAGGACGGCTGGAGCGTGCAGGAGCGCGTGGACCGGTTGCTGCTTCCCTGCGGTGCGGACTTCGACGCCTTCCTCCAGCGTCTGGCGGGTAATCCGCCGGAGTTGGAGACCGTGGCGAATCTGATGGTGGACGGTGGCTTCGCGCAGGCCGTCCCGGTGGAGGGGTGAGCGCGGTGGTGACCTTCGCGCAGGCACAGGAGCGGGCGGACGAGTGGGTCAACGGTGACGTGCCCGCGTATCAGCACCGTGAGGTTCGGGTCCGTGAGTTCGAGCTGGGTTTCGTGGTGTGGGCCGAGGACCGTGCGGAGGGCCCTGTTTCGGACGGGGGCCGTCAGCGGCTGGTGATCGCCCGTGACAGTGGTGAGGCCACGCTGTGGCCCGGGCTGCCCGTGGGTGAGGTGATCCGGCGGTACGAGGAGGAGTACGGGGTGTCCGATGCGGCGCCTGCCGCTCCGGAGCCGCCGGCGCGTATCGATCTGAATCAGACGTCGTTCCTGTTGAGCCCGCCGGAGTGGCTCCAGGAGGCGGCGGACAAGCTGGGGATTCCGGACCGTCGTGCGGAGGCTGCCCCGGGGGCGCCGTCCGCGCCGGATCCGGTTCCCGGTCCGCTTCCCGTTCCGGGTCCGTCGGCACCGTCGGGTCCGTCCGGTTCGGGCGGGGCCGGGTGGCCTGCTGCGGGCGGGCAGCGGGACTACGAGCCGACTTCGTCCGACGGGGTGCCCGCGGGCGCTACGCCGTGGGCGGGGACGGACACGAACGCGGACTCGGACGACGGTGCGGTGCCGTTGCCGGCGACGGTGTTCTCGCCGCCGCTGTCCGGTTCGGACGACGAGGGGACGCCGCCTCCGGTCGTGTCGGCGGAGGCGCCCACGGCGCTGATGTCGGGGGGCAGCCAGCTGCCCAGGACCTCGATCGTTCCCGGACTGAACCCGCGGCCCGGTGCTCCGGGCGAGCCCGCGGCCGCCACTCCTGCGGCTCCGAACCGGACCCCGGCTCCGGGGAGCAGTGCGGGTGACATCGCGGACGCGGCGACGAGCAAGGCCGTGGTCTCGCGCGGTGCGCGTGGGACCGGTTCGACGACTCCGCCGCCGCCCGGGGCACCCGGTGTCCCGGGTGCGCGGCCCGGTGCGACTCCGCCGCCGTCGGGGCCGGGTGCGCCCGGTGCGCCGGCCGGTGGCTACGTACCGACGCAGCTCGTGTCGCAGTTGGGTCCGCCCGGTGCTCCGGGTGCTCCGCAGCCGCCTGCTGCTCCGGGGCCTCCCGGTCCTCCGGGTCCTCCTGGTGCGACGCCGCCTCCGGGTGGCGGGGTGCATCATGCGGCGACGATGTTCGCCGATTCGAGCATCGGCGGGCCGAGCGCTCCGCGGCCCCCGGGTCCGCCCGGTGCTCCGGGTGCTCCGCAGCCGCCTGCTGCTCCGGGGCCTCCCGGTCCTCCGGGTCCTCCTGGTGCGGCGCCGCCTCCGGGTGGCGGGGTGCATCATGCGGCGACGATGTTCGCCGACTCGAGCATCGGCGGGCCGGGTGCCCCGCAGCCGCCCGCCCCGTTCGGTTCCACGCCGCCTCCGGGTGGCGGGGTGCATCACGCCGCGACCATGATGGCCGGTCCGGGCCCGGTGGGCCCGGCTGCTCCGCAGCCGCCCGGTCCTCCGGGTCCGCCCGGGATGCCGGGTCCGCACACCCCGCCGCCTCCGGCGTACGGGTATCCGCAGCAGCCGCCCGGGCAGCCGACGGTCGGCCCGGGCTACCAGGCCGTGTTGCGCTTCCGCGCGCCCGACGGCAGCGAGCAGCAGCTGATCCGCCGTTCGGCTCCCGGTACTCCGCACCCGGAGTGGCAGATGCTGCACGAGCTGCGGGCGATGAACGTGCCGCCGCAGCAGGTCATCGAGCTGCACACGGAGCTGGAGTCGTGTGAGCTGCCGGGTGGTTACTGTGCGCGGATGATCCGGGAGACCTGGCCGCAGGTGCGGATCACGAGCGTCGCCCCGTACGGGACGGACCATGCGAGCCGGCAGCAGGGCATGCAGCATCTGCTCACGCATCAGGGTGAGTTGCACCAGGTCGCTGACGGTCCTGCGCGGCCGGCTCCGGTGCGGGCTCCGTTGCCGCAGTTGCCGCCGGCCGGCGCCGTGCCGCCCGAGGCGCTCGCGGAGGAGCTGCTGCAGGCGTTCGGCCCGCAGGGTGTGCTCCGTTTCGATCAGCGTGCGGTGTCCCGTCAGGGTGTGCCCGAGGTGGTGGGGCGGACGCTCGTGTGGGCGGGGCTGCCCGCTGATTTCGGGCCGTTCTTCTGGGCGCAGCCGGGGCAGCCGGTGGTGCCGACGCTGGCGGAGCTGGCCGCGCAGCGTCAGGTGCAGCCGGCGTCGGACGCGGGTTCGTACCTGGTGATGGGGTCGGACTTCGGCCGGGCGATCTGTGTGCAGTACGGCACGGCGAACATCGTGGCCGTGCCGGTCGAGCCGGGTCCGGGTGGTCAGCCGGTGCCGCCGCAGTTCGTGAACACGGGGCTGCCGGAGTTCGTGCGGTCCATGGCGTTGCTGGGCCGGATGTGGCGGTTGCGGTTCGGGCTGAATCCGGAGCAGGCCGGCCGTTGGACGGTCGACTTCCAGGCGCAGTTGGTGGCTGTGGACCCGGCGGCGCTCGCGTCGCCGGAGAGCTGGTGGTCGGTTCTGCTGGAGCAGATGTGGGACGGGCTGCTCTGATCTGACGTGTGCTGAGTGAGGCGCCCGGACCCCGGCAGGGGGCCGGGCGCCTTTTGTGTCCGGTTGTGTCGGGGTCTGTGATGCCGGTCGCTTCCGTCCTGAATGCAGCTGATCGATTCCGACTTCTGGCACCAATTACCGCATCCTTGACGTATTGCTTGGTGGTCGGGGAGTCGGAGAGCGGGAAAGAGGCTTCAGGGATGAGTGGTGGACCGGTGTCCGCGCACGGTTTTGTCGGTGTACGGGGACGTGGTTACCGGCCGGAGCAGGTGGACCGCACCGTGGCGGCCCTGTCGGCGGAGCGGGACGGTGCCCGGGAGCGGCTCGCCCGGCTGACGGTTCTGGCGCAGGAGCTGACGGTGGAGTCTGCGCGGCTCGGCGAGGTGGTGGCTTCGCTCGCGCCGCAGACGTACGTGTCGCTGGGGGAGCGGCCCCAGCAGATCCTGGCGCTGGCGGAGGCCGAGGCGGAGGCGGCGCGGGGTGGGGCGCTGGAGGAGGCGCAGGCGCTGCGGGACGCGGCGGACGCGGCGGGCCGGGCGCTCCGTGAGGCGGCGCGTGAGGACGCGGCGGCGGTGCGGGCGGCTGCCGAGGCCGGTGCGCGGGAGGTGCTGGCCGCGGCGGGTGGGGTGGCCGGGGGTCTTGCGGAGGAGGCGCGCAAGGAGGCCGGTGAGGTGCGTGCGGTCGCGGAGGCGGCGATGGAGGAGACGCGTCGTCGTACCGCGGGTGTGCTGGCCCATCAGGAGCAGGAGCATGCCGAGCGGGGGAAGGCTGCCGAGGACGGGATCGCCGCGGCCGAGGCCGCGGCGGTGGCGTACGAGGCGGAGCTGACCGAGCGGGGTGAGGCGCTGCTCGTGGAGGCGCGGCGGGAGCTGTCGGAGACGGAGGAGGCTGTCCGGCACGGCCAGGAGGACGCCGATGCCCGGGCCGCGGAGTTGTTGTCCGGTGCCGGGGCGGCCCGGGACCGTGTGGTCAGGGAGACGGAGCGGGTTCTGCGTGAGCACGAGGAGGGCTGCGAGGAGGTGCGGGCGCACATGGCGCACGTACGCAGTTCGCTGGCGGCGCTCACCGGGCGTACGGCTCCCGCGGAGAACTGAGCGGGCGGCCCGCGGGTGGGGCGCCGGCCAGGATCCAGGGTTCGACGGCTTCGTACTGGCGGCGCTGTTCGTTGTCCGTGCCCCGGCCGAGTACGGTGCCCAGCCAGCCTGCGAGGAATCCGAACGGGATGGAGACGAGCCCGGTCGTGGTGAGCGGGTACCAGTTGAAGTCGCGTCCGGGGAACACCGAACCGGGTGATCCGGAGACGAGGTTGGTGCCGGTGATGAGGACGAGGACGCAGGCGGTGCCGCCCAGGAGTGTGCAGAGCAGTCCGGTGCGGGTGAAGCGCCGCCAGAACATGCTGTAGACGAGTGCGGGGGCGATCGCCGATGCGCCGATGCAGAACGAGAGCGCGACGAGGGCCTGGACGTTCCAGTGCCGGGCGAGTACGGCGAGGGCGACGGCCGTCGCCCCGACCGCGACGGCGGCGGCCTGCGCCGTGCCCATCTCGATCCTGCCGGTGACGGGTTCCCTGCTCCGGTCGCGTATGCCGTGCAGTCCGTGGGCGAACAGGTCGTGGGCCAGGGAGTTGGCGCAGGCCAGGATCATTCCGGCGACGGAGGCGAGCAGGGTCAGGAAGATCGCTGTGGTCATGGTGGTGACGACGAGTGCCCCGGCCGCGCCGCCGCCGGCGACGGCTCCGGCGACCTGGAGGATCGCGCTGTTGCCCTGGGCGCCGGCGGCGGTGATGAGGTCGTGTCCGACGAGTGCCGCGGCGCCGAAGCCGATGATCGCGAGCAGCAGGCAGAGTCCGACGACGACGCAGACCGCCCAGGACAGGGAGCGGCGGACGGCCTGTGCGCTGCGGACGCTCGTCATCCGCATGGTGATGTGGGGCAGGCAGGCGCCGCCGAGGACGACGGTCAGTTCGGAGCTGATCATGTCGAGGTCGTTGCCGCCGAACTGCAGGCCGGAGTGCAGGTAGGCGGCACCCGCGCCGCTGCCGCGCTGGGCGGCGGCCAGGAGGGCACCGGTGTCCCAGTCGAAGCGGTTCATGACGAGTACGGAGACGAGGAGTCCCGCGCCGAGGAGCACCACGGTCTTGATGATCTGGATGAGTGCGGTGCCCTTCATTCCGCCGATGGCTGCGTAGCCGATCATCACGACGCCCAGAGTGATGATGGAGCCGGTGCGGAATCCGGAGCTGTCGAAGCCGAGGATGAAGGAGAGCAGATTGCCGCTGCCTGCGAGCTGGACGACCATCAGCGGGAGCAGGGCGGCGAGGGTGACCGCGCAGGAGGCGATGCGTGCGGCCCGGCCGGGGGCCCGGCGGGTGAGCATGTCGCCCATGGTGAACCGGCCTGCGTTGCGCAGGGGTTCGGCGAGCAGGAACATCAGCAGGACGAGCGAGAGCATGGTGCTGAGGGCGAGGACGAGGCCGTCGTGACCGGTGAGGGCGATGACGCCGGTGGTGCCGAGGACGGTGGCGGCGGAGAAGTAGTCGCCGGCGATGGCGAGGCCGTTGCGCAGCGGGGAGAGCGAGCGGTAGCCGGTGTAGAACTCGTCGAGGTCGTCGCGGTCGGGGCCGGTCATGACGCAGAGCAGCAGGGTGACGCTGGCGACGGCGATGAACGCGGTGAGGGACATGGTCTGGGCGGACTCGTCGAATCCGTTCATCGGCGTGCTCCGGTGCGGCGGCGTTCGTCCGGCCCGTCGCCCCTGTCGTGGTGGGCGCCCCGGTCGCGCAGTCCGGCGCTGAGCGGGTCGACGGTGCGCCGGGCGGTCCACTCGTACACGGCGATGGCCGCGAGGGTGACGGGGAGCTGGCACAGGCCGAGGAGGAGGCCCGTGGTGAGGCCGCCGTCGCCCACGGGGTCGGTCATCAGGCCGGGTGCGTATCCGGACAGCAGGAGGAACAGGGTGAAGTAGCCGAGTGCGGTCAGTGTCGCGACGCGGCGCAGTACCCGGTAGGCCGTGCGAAGCCGGCGCAGGTCGCCGTGGTGGCCGGGCGCGGGGACGGGGACGGCGGCGGGGGCGGGCCAGCGCGGTGGCGGCTGCGGTGACGAACTCTGCCAGGGCAGGAGGTACTCGCCCGGGTACGGGGGCGGCTGCGGGCGCTGTCGCGGTGGCCGGGGAGGGCGCATGCGGGGTGGCGGAAAGGCGGGTTGCGGCGGGAGCGGGGGTTGCCGCCGCGGTGGGTAAGGGGGTTGGTGCGGGTGGTCGTACGACATCGGGTGCTGCTCCTTGCATGGCTCGGGTCCGGGGACGGACTGCAAGGCAGGAGCGCGGGTGCGCTGTAGGGAGCGCGAACGTTACTCGCGGGTATGGCCGCTGGGGAGGGTTACGGCCGAACTACCTTCGGTAACTCTCCAGTTGTCTAGTCCTTGGACTCGAGGGAGGGGCTTTCGCGCTCCTCGATGACCGGAAAACGCCGTGGGGCGACGACGACGAGCACCAGCAGGGCGAGTGCGGCGGCCCCCGCGGCGCCGACGAAAACGTAGTCGACGGCGGTGTCGACGGCCCGGCGCAGGTACTCCGTCGCGGCGGCCGAGAGCGCTGCCGGATCCTCCAGCGCGTGCGAGACCGCGTCCAGGTCGCCGGGCAGTCCGGGGACGGGTGCGGCGGCCAGCCGGGAGGCGAGCACTCCGTTGGCGACGGCGCCGAAGAGCGCGGCGCCCAGGCTCTGGCCGACCTGGCGGCAGAACAGGACCGACGCCGTTGTCGTGCCGCGCTCGGACCAGCCGACCGTCGACTGGACCCCGACGATCAGGGGCAGTTGGAAGAGGCCGAGTGCCGCGCCGAGCAGCAGCATGATCAGGGCGGGCTGCCACGGGGAGCCCGGGAAGGGCAGCAGCGGGAAGGCGAGCAGGATCAGCAGGGCGCCGGTCATCCCGGTGATCGCGGTGCGGCGGAAGCCGATGCGGTTGTAGACGCGGTCGGAGAACGCGGCGGCCACCGGCCAGCTCAGTGTCATGACGGAGAGGACGAACCCGGCGGCGATCGGGCCGAGTCCGAGGACCGACTGGGCGTACGTCGGCAGGAACACGGTCGGTGCGACCATCAGCAGGCCCATCGCGCCCAGGGCCAGGTTGACCGAGGCGATGGTGCGGCGCCGCCAGACCCAGCCGGGGATGACGGGTTCGGCGGCGCGTCGTTCGATGAAGACGGTCAGCGCGCCCATGGCCGCGCTCGCGCCGAGCAGTCCGAGCGAGGGGGCGGAGAGCCACGGCCAGGCGACCCCGCCCTGCACGAGCGCGGTCAGCAGGAGCGCGCCGGTGGCGAAGACCGCGAGGGCGCCCGCCCAGTCGATACGGGGGCGGGTGGCGGGGCGTGGCCGGGCCGGCTCGTGGAGGTGGCGGACCACCAGCCAGAGGGCGATCGCGCCGACCGGCAGATTGATGAGGAAGATCCAGCGCCAGTCGGCGTACGCGGCGAGCAGCCCGCCGATCGCCGGGCCCGCGACGGCGGATGTGGCCCAGACCGTGGACAGCCTGGCCTGGATCTTCGGGCGTTCCTTGAGCGGGTAGAGGTCGGCGGCGATGGTCTGCACCGTGCCCTGGAGGGCGCCGCCGCCGAGGCCCTGCACGACCCGGAAGGCGATGAGGGCGGCCATGTTCCAGGCCGCGGCGCAGAGTACGGAGCCGGCCAGGAAGAGGATGATGCCCGCGATCAGGACGGGCTTGCGGCCGAAGGTGTCGGAGAGCTTCCCGTACACCGGCAGGGTGACGGTGACGGCGAGCAGGTAGCCGGAGAAGAGCCAGGAGAACACGGCGAAGCCGCCGAGGTCGCCGACGATCTGCGGGACGGC
Source organism: Streptomyces sp. NPDC059499 (assembly GCF_042749285.1). Classification (NCBI taxonomy): domain Bacteria; kingdom Bacillati; phylum Actinomycetota; class Actinomycetes; order Kitasatosporales; family Streptomycetaceae; genus Streptomyces; species Streptomyces sp. NPDC059499. The sequence continues at coordinate 123,070 of NZ_JBHYTT010000005.1, read as the reverse complement.
CGTGGCGACGATGGTGCCGTCGATCGCGGCGAGCGCCATACCGAGCATGAGCGCGGCCACCACGGGGCGCCTGCTGCGGTCGGAGGCGGCCGTGCCGGTGCCTCCGTACCCGGCTCCGGGCCCCGCCGGCGTCCCTGTTCCCGGTCCGGTCACCGGCCCTGTTCCCGGTCCGGCTCCCGGCCCGGGAGGTCCGGATGCTGCCGCGGAACCGCTGTCCGTCCCGCCCGCGCCGCCCGTGCCGCCCACAGGGTTTCCTTTCCCTATGCATCTAAATTCTGGGGACACTGTCTCACCGTGGGGGGCCGGGCGGCAGCATGCGGCCGAGGGATGAGATCCCCTACCCAGGTCTACGTCCGGGGTCGGAGACCCCTAGGGGGAGCTCCGTACTTCTGGCCAGGGGTCGTTCCTCCCGGCGGAGGACGTGCCCCGAGGGCCCCGTTCCTTACGGTGTTCTTACGCCGCGAGTGCGGCTGACCGCAGAGGGCGGGGTGGGGAAAACCCCACCTGAAGACTGCGCTGGGCACCAGCGCGCCGGACCCCCTGCACACACGAGACTTTGAACGTACACAGAGACGTCCGGGCATCGACGACATAGGAGAAAAACCGTGACAACGGCTGTAACCATTCCCAGGCACGGGGGCACTGGAGGGCGTACGGCCGTCGCTGCGCGGGCGCGGCAGGTCGTCAAGGCGTACGGCGCGGGGGAGACCCGGGTCGTCGCGCTCGACCATGTCGACGTGGACATCGCACGCGGGCAGTTCACGGCGATCATGGGTCCGTCCGGCTCCGGCAAGTCGACCCTGATGCACTGCCTGGCCGGTCTGGACACCGTGACCTCGGGCGAGATCCACCTCGCCGACATCGAGATCACCAAGCTCAAGGACAAGAAGCTCACCCAGCTGCGCCGGGACCGGATCGGTTTCATCTTCCAGGCGTTCAACCTGCTGCCGACACTCAACGCGATCGAGAACATCACGCTGCCGATGGACATCGCGGGCCGCAAGCCCGACGCGGCCTGGCTGCAGCAGGTCGTGGAGACCGTCGGTCTCGCCGACCGGCTGAAGCACCGGCCGACGCAGCTCTCCGGCGGTCAGCAGCAGCGCGTGGCGGTGGCCCGTGCCCTGGCCGCCCGCCCCGACATCATCTTCGGAGACGAGCCCACCGGGAACCTGGACTCGCGGGCCGGCGCCGAGGTGCTGTCGTTCCTGCGCAGGTCGGTGGACGAGCTGGGCCAGACCATCGTCATGGTCACCCACGACCCGGTGGCCGCGTCCTACGCGGACCGGGTGCTGTACCTCGCGGACGGTTCCATCGTCGACGAGATGCAGAACCCGACGGCCGATCAGGTCCTGGACCGGATGAAGGACTTCGACGCGCGCGGGCGGACCTCATGACCGTCTGGAAGACCTCGATGCGCAACTTCTTCGCGCACAAGGGACGGATGGCGCTCTCCGCGGTCGCGGTCCTGCTGTCGGTGGCGTTCGTGTGCGGCACGCTCGTCTTCACCGACACGATGAACACCACGTTCGACAAGCTGTTCGCGGCGTCGTCGGCCGATGTCACCGTCAGCCCGAAGACCGCCGAGGGAGCGGACGACCTGCCGGAGAACGGCCGCCCCGAGGCGCTGCCCGCCTCCGTCCTCGCCCAGGTCGAGAAGGCCGACGGGGTGAAGGAGGCCGAGGGCGGAGTGATGAGCATGTCCGTCACGGTCGTCGACAGCCACAACAAGAACATGGGCTCCGAGACCGGAGCCCCGACGATCGCCGGCAACTGGACGCGCAACGACCTGCGTTCCATGGAGATCACCTCCGGTCACGCACCGCGCGGCCCGACCGAGGTCATGGTCGACGCCGACACCGCCGAGAAGCACCACCTGAAGATCGGTGACGAGCTGCGGACCGTCGCCGTCACCGGTGACATCGAGGCGAGGATCAGCGGGATCACCGCCTTCACCGTGACGAACCCGGGTGCGGCCGTCGTCTACTTCGACACGGCCACCGCCCAGCAGAAGCTCCTCGGCAGGCCCGGTGTCTTCACCCACATCTCCGTCGAGGCCGAACCCGGCGTCGACGACAAGCAGCTGAAGAAGAACGTCGCCTCCGCCCTGGGCACGGGCACGTACAAGCTGCAGACCCAGGACGAGGCCGCCGCGGCCAACAAGGACTCCATGGGCTCCTTCCTGGACGTCATGAAGTACGCGATGCTCGGCTTCGCCGGGATCGCCTTCCTCGTCGGCATCTTCCTGATCGTCAACACCTTCTCGATGCTGGTCGCCCAGCGCACCCGCGAGATCGGCCTGATGCGGGCCATCGGTTCCAGCCGCAAGCAGGTCAACCGGTCCGTACTGATCGAAGCGGTACTCCTCGGCATCGTCGGCTCGGTCCTCGGCGTGGGCGCGGGGGTCGGCCTGGCCGTCGGGCTGATGAAGCTCATGAGCGCCATGGGCATGGAGCTGTCCACGAGGGACCTCACCATCGCCTGGACGACTCCGGTCATCGGCCTCGCGCTCGGCGTCATCGTGACCGTCCTCGCCGCCTACATCCCGGCCCGCCGGGCCGGCAAGGTCTCCCCGATGGCGGCCCTGCGTGACGCGGGTACCCCGGCGGACGCCAAGTCCGGCTGGATCCGGGCCGGAATCGGCCTGGTCCTCACCGGTGCGGGTGCGGCGGCCCTGTGGGCGACGACGCAGGCGGACAAGGCGAGCGAGGGGTCGCTCTTCCTCGGCCTGGGCGTGGTCCTCACCCTCATCGGTTTCATCGTGATCGGCCCGCTGCTGGCCGGCGTGGTGGTGCGGGCGCTCAGCGTCGTCGTACTGCGGCTCTTCGGCCCGGTCGGCCGGCTGGCCGAGCGCAACGCGCTGCGCAACCCGCGGCGTACGGGAGCGACCGGTGCGGCGCTCATGATCGGCCTGGCCCTGGTGGCCTGCCTCTCGGTCGTGGGCTCGTCCATGGTCGCCTCGGCCACCGAGGAACTGGACAAGTCGGTCGGCACGGACTTCATCGTCCAGTCGAGCACCGGCCAGCTGGTCGTGCCGCAGGCGGCGGAGGCCATCAAGAAGGTGCCCGGCATCGAGCACGTCACCGACTACAGGTCCGTCGGCGCGAAGCTCACCTCCCCCGACGGAAAGACGGAGGACGAGGGCGTCGTCGCCGCCGACCCGACGTACCAGGAGGACCTGCGGCGCACGACGGTCGCCGGTGACCTCGGTGACGCGTACGGCAAGAACGCCATGTCGGTCGGCGACGACTACGCCGTCCGGCACGGGATCGAGGTCGGGGACGAGATCACGGTCGCGTTCAAGGCCGGCGAGACGGCGAAGCTGAAGGTCGCCGCGATCACCTCGGACGAGACGAACGTGGACAAGGGCGCGATGTACACCAACATCACGACCGTCGAGCAGTACGTCCCCGCCGACCGGATGCCCGAGAACATGATCATGTTCGCCAAGGCGAAGGACGGCAAGGAGAAGGAGGCGTACACGGCCCTCAAGAGCGCGCTCGCCGAGTACCCGCAGTACAAGGTGCAGAACCAGGCCGACTTCAAGCAGGACCTGAAGGACCAGATCGGCCAGCTGCTGAACATCGTGTACGGCCTGCTCGCCCTGGCGATCATCGTCGCGGTGCTCGGCGTGGTGAACACCCTGGCCCTGTCGGTGGTCGAGCGGACCCGTGAGATCGGCCTGATGCGGGCGATCGGCCTCTCCCGCCGCCAGCTGCGCCGCATGATCCGGCTGGAGTCCGTGGTCATCGCCCTGTTCGGTGCCCTGCTCGGACTCGGCCTGGGCATGGGCTGGGGCACCTCGGCCCAGAAGCTGCTGGCCCTGGAGGGTCTCGGTGTCCTGGAGATCCCGTGGCCGACGATCCTCACGGTGTTCGTCGCCTCGGCGTTCGTCGGACTGTTCGCCGCGCTGGTCCCCGCTTTCCGGGCCGGCCGGATGAACGTCCTGAACGCGATCGCCACCGACGGGTGAGCCTGCCCGTCGTAGGATGACCGAACCGGCCCGGGGCGTTCCTCCAAACGCCCCGGGCCGGTTCCGTTCCCCGTGACGGCGGCCCGGACCTCCTGTTGCGGGAGCGGCTGTCACACCGGAGTCGTACGCTGGAAGCCCCCGGCCCGTCCTACGTGTCGGGCCCTTCGCGTTGCTCACTCCTCGCCCCACCGGACGGAATGCCTTCATGAGCCTGCACGGTCTGCTGGATGTAGTCATCACCGATCCGGCGCTCTCCGAAGCGGTGAAGGCCGCCACCGACGGCCACCGGACCCATGTCGACCTGGTCGGCCCGCCCGCCGCCCGCCCCTTCGCGGTGGCGGCGCTCGCCCGTGAGGCGGGACGGACGGTCCTCGCCGTCACCGCGACGGGACGCGAGGCCGAGGACCTGGCAGCGGCGCTGCGCACCCTGCTGCCCCCGGACACCGTCGCGGAGTTCCCGTCCTGGGAGACCCTGCCCCACGAACGGCTCTCGCCCCGCTCGGACACCGTGGGCCGCCGCCTCGCCGTCCTGCGGCGCCTGGCCCACCCGCGGCAGGACGACCCGGAGACCGGACCGGTCGCTGTGGTGGTCGCGCCGATCCGCTCGGTGCTCCAGCCGCAGGTCAAGGGGCTCGGGGACCTGGAACCCGTGGCGCTGACCGGCGGGCAGACCGCCGATCTGGGCGAGGTCGTGGACGCGCTAGCCGCCGCCGCGTACTCCCGCGTCGAACTGGTCGAGAAGCGTGGCGAATTCGCCGTACGCGGCGGCATCCTGGACGTCTTCCCGCCGACCGAGGAGCACCCCCTTCGGGTGGAGTTCTGGGGCGACGACGTCGAGGAGATCCGCTACTTCAAGATCGCCGACCAGCGGTCCCTGGAGGTCGCCGAGCACGGGCTGTGGGCGCCTCCCTGCCGCGAGCTGCTGCTCACCGAGGACGTACGGAGCAGGGCCGCCCTCCTCGCGGAGGCCCATCCCGAGCTGGGGGAGCTGCTGGGCAAGATCGCCGAGGGGATCGCCGTCGAGGGCATGGAATCCCTCGCTCCGGTGCTCGTCGACGAGATGGAGCTGCTCCTGGACGTCCTGCCCAAGGGGTCGATGGCCGTGGTCTGCGACCCGGAGCGGGTGCGGACCCGGGCGACCGATCTGGTCGCCACCAGCCAGGAGTTCCTCCAGGCGTCCTGGGCGGCCACCGCGGGTGGCGGCGAGGCGCCGATCGATGTCGGCGCGGCCTCGCTGCGGGGCATCGCCGATGTCCGTGACCACGCCCGGGAGCTGGGCATGATGTGGTGGTCGGTCGCCCCGTTCGCGGCGGACGACGAGCTGGACGAGGACACCCTGAAGCTCGGGATGCGCGCCCCGGAGGCATACCGGGGCGACACCGCCCGTGCGCTCGCCGACACCAAGGGCTGGCTCGCCGACGGCTGGCGCACGGTGTACGTCACCGAGGGGCAGGGGCCCGCCTCGCGCACCGTCGAGGTGCTCGGCGGCGAGGGCATCGCGGCCCGCCTCGACCAGAATCTGGGAGAGATCACGCCGTCGCTCGTCCACGTCTCCTGCGGGGCCATCGACTACGGCTTCATCGACGCGGGCCTGAAGCTGGCCGTGCTGACGGAGACGGACCTGACCGGGCAGCGCACGGCCACCAAGGACCTGGGCCGGATGCCGGCCAGGCGCCGCAAGTCCGTCGACCCGCTGACCCTCCAGGCGGGCGACTACATCGTCCACGAGCAGCACGGCGTGGGCCGCTACATCGAGATGGTGCAGCGCACCGTGCAGGGCGCGACCCGCGAGTACCTCCTCGTCGAGTACGCCCCCGCCAAGCGCGGCCAGCCCGGCGACCGCCTCTACATCCCCACCGACCAGCTGGAGCAGGTCACGAAGTACGTCGGTGGCGAGGCGCCCACCCTCCACCGGCTCGGCGGCGCCGACTGGACCAAGACCAAGCAGCGGGCCAAGAAGGCGGTCAAGGAGATCGCCGCCGACCTGATCAAGCTGTACTCCGCGCGGATGGCGGCCCCGGGGCACGCCTTCGGCCCGGACACCCCCTGGCAGCGCGAGCTGGAGGACGCCTTCCCGTACGCGGAGACGCCCGACCAGCTGTCCACGATCGCCGAGGTCAAGGAGGACATGGAGAAGTCCGTCCCCATGGACCGGCTGGTCTGCGGCGACGTCGGCTACGGCAAGACGGAGATCGCGGTCCGCGCGGCGTTCAAGGCGGTCCAGGACGGCAAGCAGGTCGCCGTCCTCGTACCGACGACGCTGCTGGTCCAGCAGCACTTCGGGACGTTCACCGAGCGGTACGCCCAGTTCCCCGTCAACGTGCGGGCGCTGAGCCGCTTCCAGTCGGACACCGAGTCGAAGGCGACGCTGGAGGGGCTGCGCGAGGGCTCCGTGGACCTGGTCATCGGCACGCACCGGCTGTTCTCGTCCGAGACGAAGTTCAAGGACCTGGGTCTGGTCATCGTCGACGAGGAGCAGCGCTTCGGCGTCGAGCACAAGGAGCAGCTGAAGAAGCTCCGCGCCAACGTCGACGTCCTCACCATGTCCGCGACGCCCATCCCCCGTACGCTCGAAATGGCCGTCACCGGCATCCGCGAGATGTCGACGATCACGACGCCTCCGGAGGAGCGGCATCCCGTCCTCACCTTCGTCGGACCGTACGAGGAGAAGCAGATCGGCGCGGCCGTACGGCGTGAACTGCTGCGTGAGGGACAGGTCTTCTACATCCACAACCGGGTCGAGTCCATCGACCGTGCGGCGGCCAGGCTGCGCGAGATCGTGCCGGAGGCCCGGATCGCCACGGCGCACGGCCAGATGGGCGAGAGCGCGCTGGAGCAGGTCGTCGTCGACTTCTGGGAGAAGAAGTTCGACGTGCTCGTCTCCACGACGATCGTCGAGTCCGGCATCGACATCTCCAACGCGAACACGCTGATCGTGGAGCGTGGCGACAACTTCGGCCTGTCCCAGCTGCACCAGCTGCGCGGCCGGGTCGGGCGGGGCCGGGACCGGGGCTACTCCTACTTCCTGTACCCGCCGGAGAAGCCCCTCACCGAGACCGCCCACGAGCGGCTGGCGACGATCGCCCAGCACACCGAGATGGGCGCGGGCATGTACGTGGCCATGAAGGACCTCGAGATCCGTGGCGCGGGAAACCTGCTGGGCGGTGAGCAGTCCGGTCATATCGCGGGCGTCGGGTTCGACCTGTACATCCGGATGGTCGGCGAGGCGGTGGCCGACTACCGGGCGGCCGTGGACGGCGGGGTCGAGGAGGAGCCGCCGCTGGAGGTCAAGATCGAGCTCCCGGTCGACGCGCACGTCCCGCACGACTACGCCCCGGGGGAGCGGCTGCGCCTCCAGGCGTACCGGGCCATCGCCTCCGCGAACACCGAGGACGACATCAGGGCGGTCCGCGAGGAGCTCACCGACCGCTACGGGAAGCTTCCCGAGCCGGTGGAGAACCTCCTGCTGGTCGCGGGTCTGCGCATGCTGGCCCGCGCGTGCGGGGTGGGCGAGATCGTGCTGCAGGGTGCGAACATCCGCTTCGCCCCGGTGGAGCTGCGCGAGTCGCAGGAGCTGCGGCTGAAGCGGCTGCACCCGAAGACGGTCATCAAGCCGGCCGCGCACCAGATCCTGGTGCCGCGCCCGACCGCGGGCCGGATCGGCGGCAAGCCGGTGGTGGGGCGTGAACTCCTGTCGTGGACCGGGGAGTTCCTCACGACGATTCTGGGGTCGTAGCGGATGTCCCGGCCGTGGCCGACGTCCCGTCCGGGGTCTCCCGGTTGAAGAGCAGGCCGGTGAGCGTCCGGAACACCTCCTCGGGGTTCCGGCCGTCCACCGGCCCTTCCAGGTTGCCGCTGAGCAGCAAGGTGGCGAAGCCGTGGGCGAGGGACCAGGCCGCGATGCCCGCGAGCCGGTCGTCGGAGCCGCGCCCGGATTCGGGAAGGCCGCTGATCCCCGTGCGGAGCGCTTCGGTGGCGCGCGCCTTCGCGGCGAGCAGCTCCGGGTCGTCGGCGTGGTGCAGCTCGGGGCGGAACATCACCTGGAAGTGCGCGGGGTGCCCGGCCGCGAACCGTACGTAGGCCACGCCCCGTTCCCGTAGGTCCGGCGCGGCGGTGAGGGCGTCGGCGAACAGGGTGTAGCCCTCGGCGGCGATGGCGGTGAGCAGGCCCGTCCGGTCCTTGAAGTGATGGGCCGGTGCGGCGTGCGAGACACCGGCCCGGCGGGCCAGATCGCGCAGGCTCAGGGCGTCGGGGCCTTCGGTGGCGACGACGTCGAGGGCGGCGGTCAGGACGGCGCGCCGCAGGTCGCCGTGGTGGTAGGTGCGCTCACTGGTCATGGTCAGCACGGTACGCCGTATCTAGTCATTGACAAGTTCTTCGACGAGGAGCACGCTGGAATCTAGTCAGTGACAAGATGAGCCGTTCTGCGGAAGGCGGAGACATGTCCGACGAGCTGGGTCGCGTACGCCAGATGTGGCACCTGCTGGAGCCCCTGCACGCCGTCCTCTACTACGCGCCGGAGTCCTTCGAGGAGGCCGCCGCGCTCGGTCACGCGGTCGACGAGCGCTGGCCGAGCTACTTCGCCTGGCGCGCGGCGCCGCTGGGGGCGGTGGGCGCGGACCGGGTGACCGCCACGTTCTACAGCTTCAGCCCCGCGATGACCGGGAAGTACGTCCCGGACGGCTGGTCCGTGGCCGCCCCCGAAGCGGTCCTCGCGGCCCGCACCAGGGCGGTCGACCGGGCGTACCGGGGCCTGTTCGGCGACCGGGTGCACGGCCCGGAGTTCGCCGAGGCGGCCGCGCTGGCGCGGCGGGCGGCCCTGGCCGCGGATGTCACGGGCCGCCCGCTGGCCGAGGCCAACGCCGCTCTGCCCTGGCCGGACGAGCCCCACCTGGCGCTCTGGCAGGCCGCGACGGTCCTGCGTGAGCACCGGGGGGACGGTCACCTCGTGGCGCTCGTCGAGGCCGGCCTCGACCCGGTCGAGTCGCTGGTCTCCTTCGCGGCCGTCGGCGCCGCCCGCCCCGAGGTGTTCACGAGCCGGGGATGGAGCGGGGCGGAGTGGGCGGCGGGACGGCGACGGCTGGTGGAGCGCGGGCTGCTGGAGGCGGACGGGACGGCCACGGAGGCCGGGCGGGCCCTGCGCGCACGGGTCGAACGGCGCACGGACGAGCTGGCGTCGAGGCCCTGGGAGGTGCTCGGAGCCGAGGAGCGGGAGCGGCTCGTGGAGCTGCTGGGGCCGCCGTGGGTGGAGGTGCTCGGCTCGGGGCTGCTGCCCTCCGAGACGACGCTGGGCATCGGGAAGGTCTGAGACGACGGTGGGCATAGGGGAGGCCTGAGACCGCGCCGGGCGCCTACTCTGGACCGCTGTGACATCTCATCGCGCAGCAAGCCGCCGAATCCGCCTGCTCCCCCTCGCGGCGGTGACACTCACGGGCTCGCTCGCCCTGGCCGGGTGTGACGCCGGGAGCCTGTCTCCCGATCCTCCGTCCCGGACCGCGCCCGCCGCGGGCGGATCGGCGATGCAGGCCGTCGAGGGCCTCACCGTGAAGGGACGGGCCCCCAGGACCGGTTACGACCGGGACGAGTTCGGCTCCGCCTGGCTGGACACCGACCGGAACGGCTGCGGGACCCGGGACGACATCCTCGCGGACCAGCTGCGCGATGTCTCCCGTGCGGCCGACGGGTGCAAGGTGCTGCGCGGGGTGCTCGACCCCGATCCGTACACGGGGACGCGCGTCACGTTCGAACGAGGGCGCAGCAAGGTCGACATAGACCATCTCGTCGCCCTGTCCGACGCCTGGCAGAAGGGCGCGCAGCAGTGGAACGACAGCAAGCGGCGCGCCTTCGCGAACGATCCGCTCAATCTCGTCGCCGCGGACTCCTCGGCCAATCGCCGCAAGGGGGACGGTGACACCGCCACCTGGCTGCCTCCCAACAAGGCGTACCGGTGTACGTACGTGGCGGGGCAGGTCTCGGTCAAGAAGAAGTACGGGCTGTGGGTGACGCGGGCCGAGCGGGACGCGATGACGAAGGTGCTGGCGGCCTGCCCGGATCAGAAGCTTCCGGCGGGCGGCAACCCGACCGAGGCGGCCGGGCGTTGACCGGCGACGCGCTCCGGGTACGGCCCGATGTGGACACTGGGCGCATGTGGAAATGGCGTCTGGCGGCCGTGGGCGTGAACCTGTTGCTCGGCATACCCGGAATCGTCCCGGTGTGGCTCCTCTGGTACTACCTGTCGAACGGCCCGCTCGCGGAGATGGGCTACACCGTGCGTGAGCCGACCGAGAACGACGGCATGCTGCTGTGGCTGGTGATCATCGTGCCGGTCGTGGTGGTGTTCGGGCTCGTGTGGTGGCTCGCCAACGGCCCGGTGCGGCGGAGAGTGCGGCTCGACCCCCGCCTGTACTGGCCGGCCGGTGTCCTGCTGACGCTTGTGCCCACGCTCGCGCTCATCGTCGCCGGCTCCGTGTGACGCGGCCGGTCCCCTCGGCGTCTGCTCCCGAGCCCGTGGGGCCCGGGAATTGGGTTGGCGGGCGGGGGCGGCGTGTCTAGCGTGGCCGGATGGACCTGATGATCACCACCCTCGCCGCACGGCCCGAACTGGCCCGGGCGATGGACGAGATGCCGGACACCTGGCCCGAGTTCGTACTCGAGGACCTCGTCGGCTGGGCGAATTTCCCGCGGATCGCCGTGGAGTTCCCCGAGTACGTGCTCGTCGCCACCGACCCGCACGGTGCCGTCGTCGCGCGGGGGTACAGCGTGCCGTTCGCCCTGGAGGCGCCGGGGAGGGGCCGGCTGCCCGTGAACGGGTGGGACCAGGTGCTGCTGTGGGCGCTCTCCGACCTGCGGCACGGGCGCACCCCCGACACGGTGAGCGCGATCGAGATCACGGTCGCCGAGGGCCACCTCGGGCGGGGCATCTCCGGCCGGATGGTGGCCGAGATGCGGGAGAACGCCGGACGGCTGGGCTTCGGGGAGCTTGTGGCCCCGGTACGGCCGAGCGCGAAGCACACCGATCCCTCGGCGCCGATGGAGGAGTACGCCAGGCGGACCAGGGGCGAGGACGGGCTGCCCTGCGACCCGTGGCTGCGGGTCCATGTGCGGGCGGGCGGGGTGATCGAGGCGGTGGCGCCCACGTCCATGACCGTCAGCGGTTCCCTCGCGCAGTGGCGGGCCTGGACCGGGCTGCCCTTCGACGCCGAGGGGCCGGTGGTGGTGCCGGGAGCACTGGTGCCGGTGCACTGTTCGACCGAGCACGGGTACGCGGTGTACGTCGAGCCGAACGTGTGGGTGCGGCACCGGGTGTGACGGTGCGGCCGGCCCCCGGTCGTGGACGGGGCCGGCCGCACGGCGGGCGGTCAGTCGGTCGTCGGTCTCTTCACGGTGAGCGGGGCGCCGAACTCCGAGAACTCCACGGTGAGCGGCTTCTCGGCGCCGTCGGTGAGGCGCATCTTCAGGAGGTGGGGCGTTCCCTCCGTGGCAACGCTCGCCGTCCACTTCTCCCGGTCCGTTCCGCCGGTCAGGGTCAGCCCGGGTGTGCCGGAGATCGTTGTCCGCCCGCCCTTGCGGGTGGTCGCACTCGTCGCGGCGAGCCGGTCGAGGAGATCCTTCGGATCGCAGAAGCGCAGGCTCTGGGCCGTGCGGCTGTCGTCCGCGCGGGCCTTCACCCAGCGCCCGGCGAGCCGGTCGACGTCGGCTTCCCGGACCGTGGCGTCCGCGGCGCGGAGCATCGCCTTGTCGGACTTCGTGTAGACGGCGCCGTCCGCCCGGATCAGTTCCAGGGTTCCGGCCGATCCCAGCGAGAACGTTCCCGTGCACGCGCCCCTGGCACCCGACGCGACGAAGGCCTGGACCGGGCCGTCCGCCGTCTCCGTGGTCACGGTCAGACGTACGGTCGCGGCTGCCCTGGTGGCCGCGACCGCCTTGTTGGTGACTTCAGGGCCGGTGAGACCGGAGAAGGGGGCCTGCGCCCCGGGGTCGCCGGTGAACGCGTCGCACGCGGTGAGGCCGAGTGCGGCCGCGGCGCAGAGAGCGGCTGCGGAGATACGGGCTGAGAGGCAGCGCACGGGACGAGGCTCCGGGGTGTCAGGGGTGGGTACGGGAGTGGCCGGACCGGGAGTTGCTGTACCGGGGCGTCCGGGGCGTCCTTTGGCCGGGCGGGGTGGGTCAGAGCTTCAGTTCCCACTGGCTGGCGTCCCAGTCGAAGCCGGGGCTGACCTCGACGCTCAGGTTCTTGGCGTCCGCGGGGGCGTCGAAGGCGAACTGCACGGTGATCTTCTTGCCCGGCAGGACCGTGCCGCTGAAGCCCTCCCCGACCTTCCCGTCGAAGATCTGCTCGGCGTCGACGCCGTCGTCACCGGCGCGGGCGTCGACGCTCACGAGTGCGGAGTCGAACTTCTCCTTCGTCTTGTTCTCGATGACGACGGAGACCTTGTAGGCCCGATTGCCCTTGGTGTGCCCCGCGGCGTACGCGTCGGGTGTGTACGCGGCGGCAGCGCTGACCGTGACCTCGAGACCGTCGTCGTAGACGGCGGTGTCACGCCCGGCGAGGGTCTCGCCGGCGGCGGGCTCGTCATCGGTCTTCGGGGCGTCGGCCGTGTCGCCCTTCGTGCCGTCCCCGGCGTCGCCCTTCGCGTCGTCCGCCCCGCCCGGCTTCGCCGAGGCCGAACTGTCCGCGACGGACTTGTTGATGTCGTTCACGACGTCGTCCACGGCCTTGAAGGTGAGCACCGCGCCCACCACCGACAGGATCAGCGCGATCAGGCCGAGCACGGCACCGAACGTGGTCACTCCCTTGTTGTTCGCCTCGCCGCGCTTGGCGCGGCCCCGCCCCGCGAGGCCCAGGATCAGGGCGATGACGCCGAGGATGCCCGCCAGCCAGAACATGAAGGGGATCAGGCCGGAGACGGCACCGATGATGCCGAGGACGAGGGCGGCGGTGCCGAGGCCGTTCCGCGCGGGACGCAGGCCGGGTTCCTGGGCGGGGCTGTACGGCTGCTGGGGCTGCGGCGGCTGCGTGAACTGGGACATGGCTGTGCCCTCCGGCGACGTGCGGGGATGTGTGAGCGGTTCTGTGCGCCACATCGAGCGGCGACAGGTCAATAAGACCAGAGCTTGTGAACCGAGTCAACAGCAATCCATGCGGGACGGATTAGTCCACAGTGTGAACCGGTGGGTCGGCAACAAGTCGGTATGCTCGCCCGCAGGACGGATCTAGCGGGGAGACAGCCAGTGCCGGAGAGCTCGACTGAGGTGACCGCGGCCGGGATCGCACGGCTCGCGGGGGTGGGGCGTGCGGCCGTGAGTAACTGGCGCCGCCGCCACGCGGACTTCCCCAAGCCGGTCGGCGGCACCGAGACCAGCCCGTCCTTTGCCCTGCCCGAGGTCGAACAGTGGCTGCGCGAGCAGGGAAAACTCGCCGAAGTCCCGCTCCGCGAGCGGGTCTGGCAGCAGCTGTCCGGCCATCCGGCAGGCGCCGTCACCGCCCTGATCCACGCGGGCTGCGCCCTGTTGCTCGTCCGGGACAGGCCCACCGCATGGCTGGAGATCACCGCCGTCTCGGACGCCCGGATGGCCCGTGTCCTGCCAGGCGCTCTGGACGACGTACTGACGGTGCACTTCGGATCCGAACGTGCCGTTCACACCCCTGACGCCACCGACCTGGCGCCCTCGGTCCCGCTTCTGCGCGCCGCCGCCGAGCTGGCGGCCGGGACGGGCGTCCGGAAGGCTTTCGAGTTCCTCTTCGGCAGGCAGCTCGACGCCAACCCGCGCCAGTACACCCTCACACCGCCCGATCTGGCCGAGCTGATGGCCGAGCTGGCCGAGCAGGACCGACCCGCCGGCCGGCGGAGCGGAGCGCGGCCCGCCCGCGCCGTTCTGGACCCCGCCGCGGGAACAGGAGCCCTCCTGCGCGCGGTCAGCGGCCCCACGGCCCTGTACGCGCAGGAGGCGGACCCCGAGCTCGCGGCGCTCACCGCGCTCCGGCTCGCGCTGCACTCCGAAGGCCCCGCGGGGACGGACGGGGGAGCGCTCACGGTCCGTACCGGCGACACCCTGCGCGCCGATGCCTTCCCCCGGCTGACCGTGGACACCGTGCTCTGCCACCCGCCGTTCAACGAGCGCAACTGGGGTCATGACGAGCTGGCCTACGATCCCCGCTGGGAGTACGGCTTCCCCGCCCGCACCGAATCCGAACTCGCCTGGGTCCAGCACGCCTTGGCCCGACTCCGCGACGGCGGGACCGCCGTACTGCTCATGCCCCCGGCCGCCGCCTCCCGCCGTTCGGGCCGCCGGATCCGTGCCGACCTGCTGCGCCGGGGCGCCCTGCGTGCCGTCATCGCACTCCCGGCCGGCGCCGCACCCCCGTACGGGATCCCCCTCCACCTGTGGGTCCTGCGCAAGCCGGGCACAGGGCACCGCCCCGTGCCCGAACTCCTGCTCGTCGACACCGCCGAGAGCGCCGAACCGGCCACGGCCGCGGGATCACCGGCAGCCGGTGGCCGCGACCGGATCGACTGGCCGGCCGTCCGGAGCGCGGCCCTCGGGGCGTGGAACGCGTTCACCGAGGACCGCGGGACCGAGGGGAGCGACGGCACGGACGGGAAGGGCCGGGCGGACCGCGTCGACCGCCCCGGTGTCAGCCGCGCCGTCCCCGTGATCGAGCTCCTCGACGACGACGTCGACCTGGCCCCCGCCCGCCACCTGCCGCCCCCGGCCTCCGGCGGCGGCGCGGCCGAGCTGATCCGCGTACGGGAACGGCTGGACGACACCCTGAAGCTGACCGCCCGCCTCACCCCGCCGCCCGCGGCCCCTTCCGACCTGGTCCGGCGGCCCCTCACCACGGTCGGTGAACTGGCCCGCGCCGGAGCCCTGCAGCTGCGTACCGGCGGTTCAGGCAGTGGTACCGCACCCGTCCTCACCGAGCACGACGTGCTGGCCGGCACGGCCCCCAGCGGCTCCCCCACCACCCCGGCAGCGCCCTCGGAGGACGAGGCACTCCTTCTCGAACCGGGTGATGTCGTCGTGCCCGTACTGGGCGGCGGCTCGGTCACCCGGGTCATCGACGACGCCACCGCGGGCGCCGCGCTCGGCCGCAACCTCCAGCTGCTGCGCCCCGATCCGGCCGCGCTCGACCCCTGGTTCCTTGCCGGGTTCCTGCGCGGCACCGCCAACAACCGGCAGGCCAGCAGCTACGCGTCCACCGCCACGCGCCTCGACGCCCGTCGTCTCCAGCTGCCGCGGCTGCCGCTGGCCGAACAGCAGCGGTACGGCGAGCAGTTCCGCGCCCTGGCCGCCTTCGAGGACGCGCTGCGCACGGCCGGGCGGCTCGGCGGACGGCTGGTCCAAGGCATGTACGACGGGCTCACGGACGGCACGGTCGCGCCGAAGTGATGTGAAGCACAACGGTTGTGCACAACCCGGGACCCGTTGTCCGTGTCGGTGTATACGCTCACACCACCCGTCCGACACACGCCCTTCCAGGAGCAGCACATGCATGGCTACGGCTATCCGCCGGAGCAGCAACCGAGGCGCCGCCCGTCCCCGGCGACGCTTGTCACGCTGCGCGTGCTCTTCGTGGCCCTCACCATGTTGAGCTGTGGCTTCCTCGCCTGGGCAGCCATGCTGAGGCTGGCGATCGTCACCCGCAGGAAACTCGACTGGTATCTGCTCGCCCTCGTGTTCGCGCTGAACGTCGGACTCATCGTGTTCTTCGGGACGTTGCCCGAAGACGCCGAAGAGATGACGGACGCGGAGGCGTTCATCGGCATCGGCTGGCTGTTCGTCGTCGTCGCGGGCACGGTCACCTACTACCTGTACGCCGAAATACGCCACTTCGGACCGTACGGCGGTTCGGGCCCGGGGCCGACCCCGCTCCCGTACGGCGGTTACGTGCCGACGCAGACCGTGCCGTCCGCACCCGCGGCGCCCAGGCCCACCTACGGCTACCCGCCCGTCCCGACGCCTCCGACGCCCCCGGCGCAGCCGCCTGCCACGACGCCTCCGCCCGCCCCCGCGACACCGCCCGCCGGGCCCTCGCCCGCCTCGCCGCAGCGCCTGGACCAGGTGCGCGCCGAGCTCGACGAGCTGAGCGACTACCTCCGCAAGGAGGGCGGCAGCCGGTGAACGGGCGCGTCATCGCAGGGCGGTACGAGCTGGCGACCATCCTCGGCCAGGGCGGCATGGGCCAGGTCTGGACGGCGTACGACAAGCGCCTGGACCGCCGGGTCGCGGTCAAGCTCCTGCGCCCCGACCGGGTGGCGGGCCCCTCCGGAAGCGACGCGGCCGACGAACTGCGCCGCCGGTTCGTCCGGGAGTGCCGGGTCACCGCCCAGGTCGATCACCCCGGTCTGGTCACGGTCCACGACGCGGGCAGCGACGACGACGACCTCTACCTCGTCATGCAGTACGTCGAGGGCGCCGACCTCGCCGACCACCTGGCCGAACACGCCCCGTACCCGTGGCCCTGGGCCGTCGCGATCGCGGCCCAGCTCTGCGCCGTGCTCTCCGCGGTGCACGCGGTGCCGATCGTCCACCGCGACCTGAAGCCCCGCAACGCGATGGTCAGGCCCGACGGCACCGTCATCGTGCTCGACCTCGGTGTCGCCTCGGTCCTGGACACCGACACCACCCGCCTGACGCACACGGGCTCACCGATCGGCTCCCCGGCCTACATGGCACCCGAGCAGGCGATGGGCGGCGCGGTCGGCCCGTACACCGATCTGTACGCACTCGGGGTGCTCCTCCACGAACTGCTCAGCGGCGATGTGCCGTTCGCGGGCTCCACCGCCCTCGGTGTGCTGCACCGCCATCTCTACGAGCCGCCCCTCCCGGTCCGCCATCTCAGGCCCGAGGTTCCCGAGGCGCTGGAGGCGCTCGTCCTGCGGCTCCTCTCCAAGGACCCGCAGCACCGGCCTGCCTCCGCCCAGGAGGTGTACGAGTCGCTGCGCCCGCTGCTGCCCGTCGGAGGCGCACCGGCGGGCCCGCTCGACCCGACCCGTCCCTTCCTCCGGCCGCACGCACCCTGGCCGGACCGGGCGGCCACCCCGGCGTCCGCGCCCGTGCCGGCACCGGTGCCCCTGCCCGCGCAGCAGACGGCGACGACCCACGCGCCGCCCGCCCGCCGGGATGTCGCGCAGGCGGTCGACGAGGTGAAACAGCTCATCGGTGAGGGCCGGATCACCCAGGCCGTGGACATCCTGGGCGGCATCCTCCCGGCGGCCGCGGCCGAGCACGGGGAGCACTCCCCGGTCGTCCGGATCCTGCGCAAGCAGTACGCGGCCACGCTCATGGACGACGGTCAGTACCGCCGCGCGCTGCCCGAGCTGCGCCGTCTCGCCGACGACCGCGCCGCCGAGGCGGGCCCGGCCGACGCCCAGACCCTGCAGTTCCGCTACGACGCGGCGCAGTGCCTGGAGCAGCTGGGCGAAGCGGCCGCGGCGCTCACCGAGTACCGCGCGGTCCTCCCGTACTACGAGAACGCCTACGGGGCGCCGCCCCCGGACCGTTCGCGGGCCTTCGACATCCGGCACCGCATCGGGCACCTGCTGCTCGCGGTCGGCGACCACGCGGCGGGGCGCCGGCAGCTGCAGGGGCTGCTCTACGACGCGGAGCGCACGTACGGCCCGCACCATCCGCTCCCCGTCGAGCTGCGTAGACAGCTCACCCATCAGCAGGACGTGCGCGGCGGCTGAGATCCGGCCCCGGCGGCGCCCCGAGAGGCCCGCCGCCGCACCGCATCCCCAACTCCTCCCGAATCGTTGGTCGAATCAGTGGCCCGAACCCCTTCCACTGCCTAACATCGATCACCGCAAGGCCTTGTGCACTGATGCACAAACTCTCCCCGGGAGGCTCCTTTGCACCGCCGACGTCGCACCGCGCTCGCCGTATCCGTCGCCACGCTCGTCGCGGCGCCCCTCCTGACCGCCTGTGGCAGCGAGGCGCACCCAGGCGCCGCAGCCGTGGTCGGCGGGGACCGGGTCGACATGTCCACGGTCCAGGCGCAGGCGTCGGAGGTACGCACGGCGCAGGAGCGTTCGCCGCAGGCCGCGCAGCTGGTGAAGAAGTCCGGGCAGCTCACCCGGGCCAAGCTGCACGGCATCGTGTTCGGGATGGTCCTGGACCGGGCCGCGAAGGACGCGGGGGTGACCGTCAGCCGCAAGGAGATCCAGCAGATCCGCCGGCAGGCCGCCGCGCAGTACGGCGGTGACAAGGGCCTGCAGAGCGTGATGCTGGAGCAGCGCTGGGTCGCCCCGGACCAGATCGAGGGCGATCTGCGCAAGGAGGTCCAGCTGCCGAAGCTGGCCCAGGCGCTCGGCGCCGACCTGCAGACCCCCGCCGGACAGCAGGTCGTCGGCGAGGCGCTCACCAAGGCGTCGAAGGCCCTGCACGTCGACGTCAACCCGCGCTTCGGTTCCTGGGACGACAAGCAGGTCCAGCTGAGCACCTACAAGGCTCCGTGGATCAACCAGGTCACCAAGTTCCAGGAGCAGGAACCCCAGTCGGGCGCCTGACCCGGGGCCGGAGCCGGGTCAGGACCGGGGGCCAGGACCGGGAGGCTCCCGGCCGGGGTAGGTTCCAAGGGTGAACGCTGAAGCCCCCGGCCGTATCGTCCTGCTCACCGCCAGCCACCGGGTCGCGCCCGGCCTGCTGTCCTGGCCCGCCTGGCAGACGCTGCAGGCCGCCGACGCGGTGCTCTGCGCCGAGCGGGACCATCCGCAACTGCCGTACCTGCGCGAGGCCGGGGTCATGGTCGAGCACGTCGCACCGTCCGCCGAGGAGCTCGTCGACGCCTGCGCGGGCGGACGGACCGTGGTAGTCCTCGTGGGCGGCGAGGGCAATCAGCCGCTCACCGACGGCCTGGCCCGGCTCGGCGGTTCGGGCCGGGTGCAGATGCCGGACCTGGAACTGCTGCCCGGCTCCTACGACCTGCCGGGCGCCCGGCTCCTCGATCTGGTCCAGGTCATGGACCGGATCCGGCGGGAATGCCCGTGGACCTCGCAGAAGACGCACAAGGGTCTCGCGAAGTACGCCATCGAGGAGGCGTACGAACTGGTCGAGGCCATCGAGGACGGTGATCGCGAGGAACTGCGCGAGGAGCTCGGGGACGTTCTGCTCCAGGTCGTCTTCCACGCCCGGATCGCGCAGGAGGACCCGGACGAGCCCTTCGCCGTCGACGATGTCGCGGCCACGATCGTGGACAAGCTGATCCACCGTCATCCGCATGTCTTCGGCGACGAGACCGCGGAGACCCCGGAGGACGTCCACGCGCACTGGCTGCGGACCAAGGCGATCGAGAAGCAGCGGGAGTCGGTCACCGAAGGGGTGCCGCTCGGCCAGCCCGCTCTCGCCCTGGCCGCCAAGCTCGGCAGCCGGGCCCGTACCGCAGGGCTCGACGTCGCGCTCCCGGAGGACGACTCGGTCGGCTACCGGCTCCTCGCCCTCGCCGTACGCGCGGAACAGGACGGCACGGACCCGGAGGCGGCCCTCAGGGCCGCTGCCCGTACCTACCGGGACGCGATCCGGGCGGTGGAGGGGCACGGGGGCGCTCCGGATAACGTCGAGGAGTGAACGACAGCCCCGCCGACACCCCCGCGCCCGGCACAGCACCGGACGCAGCGCCCGAACTCTTCACGTGGGAGTTCGCCACCGACCCGTACCCCGCCTACGCCTGGCTCCGCGAGCACAGCCCCGTGCACCGCACCGCGCTGCCCAGCGGTGTCGAGGCCTGGCTGGTGACCCGGTACGCGGATGCGAAGCAGGCCCTCGCCGACACCCGGCTCTCCAAGAACCCGGCACACCACGCCGGGTCGGCGAACGCGAAGGGGAAGACGGGCATCCCGGGGGAGCGCAAGGCGGACCTGATGACGCACCTCCTGAACATCGACCCGCCGGACCACACCCGGCTGCGCCGGCTCGTCTCCAAGGCGTTCACCCCGCGCAGGGTCGCCGAGTTCGCGCCGCGCGTGCAGGAGCTGACGGACCGCCTCATCGACACGTTCATCGAGGAGGGGAAGGCGGACCTCATCCACGACTTCGCCTTCCCCCTCCCCATCTACGCGATCTGCGACC
The DNA here is from genome assembly GCF_042749285.1 of Streptomyces sp. NPDC059499. Lineage (NCBI taxonomy): Bacteria > Bacillati > Actinomycetota > Actinomycetes > Kitasatosporales > Streptomycetaceae > Streptomyces > Streptomyces sp. NPDC059499. The sequence continues at coordinate 103,032 of NZ_JBHYTT010000005.1, read as the reverse complement.
TGCTGGGGGTGCCCCCGGAGGACCAGGACGACTTCCGGGACTGGGCGGGCATGATGATCAGGCACGGCGGCGGTCCGCGCGGCGGGGTGGCCAGGTCGGTCAAGAAGATGCGCGGCTACCTCGCCGAACTCATCCACCGCAAACGGGAGAACCCCGGCGACGACCTGATCTCGGGACTCATCCGGGCAAGTGACCACGGCGAGCACCTCACCGAGAACGAAGCCGCGGCGATGGCCTTCATCCTGCTGTTCGCCGGTTTCGAGACCACGGTCAACCTCATCGGCAACGGCACCTACGCCCTGCTGCGCAACCCGGAACAACGCGAGCTGCTCCAGCGCTCGATCGAGGCCGGGGAGACGGAGCTGCTGGCCACGGGGATCGAGGAGTTGCTGCGGTACGACGGGCCGGTGGAGCTCGCCACCTGGCGGTACGCCACCGAACCCGTGACGCTGGGCGGGCAGCGCATCGAGGCCGGGGACCCCGTTCTCGTGGTGCTGGCCGCCGCCGACCGGGACCCGGAGCGATTCCGCGATGCGGACACGCTGGATCTCGCACGGAGTGACAATCAGCACCTCGGGTACGGGCACGGCATCCACTACTGCCTGGGTGCTCCGCTGGCCCGGCTGGAGGGTCAGGCGGCGTTGGCGACGCTGCTGCGACGCCTTCCTGACCTGCGACTCGCTGCGGAACCTACCGATTTGCGATGGCGGGGCGGTCTCATCATGCGTGGACTGCGCACTCTTCCTGTGGAGTTCGATCCCGGACACCGCTCCGAAAAAAGTGACACTCTGTCAACTCTGTGACTTTCACGTGATCTCCGCTGCATCGACTTGTGACACACGTTCGAGTACGGCTAGGTTCACCGTTCGACTCACCAGTCACACGTCAGTCACACGGAAGGCAATCCCATGGGCTCCGCGAACGGCAGACACCGTCGCCCTCGGCAGGCACCCGCCATCGTCGTCGCCGCAGGCGTCACAGGGTCGGCCATCGCCATCCCGCTGCTCGGCGCGACCGGCGCGCACGCAGCCGACGCCTCGACCTGGGACCGGGTCGCCGAGTGCGAGAGCGGTGGCATGTGGAGCGCCGACCTCGGCAACGGCTACTACGGCGGCCTGCAGCTCTCGCAGGACACCTGGTCGGCCTACGGCGGCACGGCGTTCGCGCCCCGCGCCGACCTGGCCAGCCGCTCGCAGCAGATATCCGTGGCGGAGAAGGTGCTCGACGACCAGGGGGTGACGGCGTGGGCCAGCTGCGCGGTGATCTCCGGGCTCGCGCTCGACAACACGCTCCCCGGTGTCGACCCGGGCAGTGAGCCGACCACCGAGCCGTCGGACACCGCGACCCCGTCCGGCGACACGTCGGCCACCCCCTCGTCCGATGCGTCGGACAACGGGAACAGGAACACGGACAACCGAGGCGGCGAAACCGGCAAGGCCGACAAGTCGAACGGATCCGACAAGTCCGACTCCTCTCCCTCGCCCGAGGCGTCCAAGACCTCTGACGGCTCGACGGAAGCGCCGGGCGGCAAGCACCGCGGCACTCCGGCCCCGGAGGCGAGCGCCGGTACGGGCTCGACGGACGGGCGCGAGTCCGGCCGGCACGCGTCGCGCGGTGACGCCGACGCGCGCGACGGCGGCGACGGAACCTACACCGTTCGCACGGGCGACAACCTCTGGGCGATCGCGGACGCGCAGGAACTGCCCGGCGGCTGGACGGCGCTCTACGAGGCCAACAAGGACGAGCTGGGTTCCGACCCGGACCTGATCCTTCCCGGACAGAACCTCGACCTGGGTCTCGACCTGGGCGCCAAGGCGGACGAGAAGACCGCCGGGGCCGGTGCGGAAGCCGCTGTCGGCAACTGATCCAATTCGGGAAAACACCCCAAATTCGGGGGCAGTTCAGAGGCCTATGTCCACTTATGTCTAAGTGAGACATGGGTCTCTTTGCGTCAACTCACGCTTCTCGCCCGCCTGATTCGCCGACGATGCCTCCGACCTGCGAAAACGAGCCTTCGGCTGATGCGGGTAAGGGCTGATTGTCCGTGATGTCCATCTTTGAATGTGGGGGTTGCCTATGTTTACGGTCGGAACCGCTCGCACCGCGGGCACCTTCGACCGTCACGCCGAATCCTGCCGTCGGCCGAAGGGATTCGACGCGTAAAGCGCCGTAGGCAGGAGCGGGGGACCCAGGTAAGTGCCGGACCCGGCCGTCGGAAGACGGGCGAGGGCCGGCTAGGGGTGAAGTCGCTTGCCAGTGCGAGCGACCGGGCAACTCACAGGCCCGAACCCGACAGCTCACCTCGTAGGCGTCGGTGAGGAGAACCATGCTGCTTTCGAGCAAGGGCAAGCACCGTCGCCCGTCCAAGGCCGTCCGTATCGCCACCCTGGCCGGCGTCGCCGGTGCCGCGGTCGCCGTCCCGCTGATGGGTGCGACCGGCGCCTCCGCCGCCTCCGTCGCCACGTGGGACGCCGTCGCGCAGTGCGAGTCCGGTGGCAACTGGTCCATCAACACGGGCAACGGCTACTACGGCGGTCTGCAGTTCTCGCAGTCCAGCTGGGCAGCCGCCGGCGGTACGCAGTTCGCCGCCCGCGCCGACCTGGCCACCAAGGCACAGCAGATCACCGCAGCCGAGAAGCTCCTCGACCTCCAGGGCCCGGGCGCCTGGGCCTGCGCCGGTGCCGGCGGCCTGACCAACGACGGCGTGGACCCGGGTGTCGACGCCTCCGCGACGGGCGCCGAGAAGGCCGCCAAGCCGGAGCGCAAGGCCGAGCAGCCCACCACGCGCAGCGAGAAGCGCACCGCCCCCGAGGCGTCGAAGACCGTCACGACCCCGACCGGCGACAAGGTCAAGAAGGGTGACGGCGAGTACAAGGTGAAGGCCGGCGACACCCTGAGCACGATCGCCGACGCGAAGAAGGTCAAGGGCGGCTGGGAGAAGCTGTTCAAGCTCAACGACGACATCGTCGAGGACGCCGACCTGATCTTCCCGGGTCAGCAGCTCCACCTGAAGTAGTCCCGGGTCTCTCCTCCCCGAAGGCTTCAGGACCGCGGAAGGGTGTCCGGCGGCACCCGACGCGTTCTCTCCCGGCCCGGCGCACTCACCCCCGTGTGCGCCGGGCCGGGGTCGTTTCCGCGGTGTGCCGCAGGGGCGCACCGGGTGCGAGATCGTTCAACTATTGTGGTTACTGGCCAGTAGATTTCTGGACCTTTGCCCGGAATGCAGGCCCTTGGGTCCTTTTTCGTCCCAGGGGACGGGCGGTCGGCCGACGCAGGGGGCCGAGCCGGTTAGGCTCGGGGCGCAAGGCCACAGTGACCCTGCACAACCAGCGTCATATCCCAGAAGGAGATGCCTCGTGCCGTCCATCGACGTCGTCGTAGCCAGGGAAATCCTCGACTCCCGGGGAAACCCCACGGTCGAGGTCGAGGTTGGCCTCGACGACGGCAGCACGGGACGTGCTGCCGTTCCGTCCGGCGCCTCCACCGGCGCGTTCGAGGCCATCGAGCTTCGCGACGGTGACCCCAACCGCTACCACGGCAAGGGTGTCGAGAAGGCCGTCCTCGCCGTCATCGAGCAGATCGGCCCGGAGCTCGTCGGTTACGACGCCACCGAGCAGCGCCTCATCGACCAGGCGATGTTCGACCTCGACGCCACCGAGAACAAGGGCTCCCTCGGCGCCAACGCCATCCTCGGCGTCTCGCTGGCCGTGGCCCACGCCGCGTCCGAGGCGTCCGACCTGCCGCTGTTCCGCTACCTCGGCGGCCCGAACGCGCACCTGCTGCCCGTTCCGATGATGAACATCCTGAACGGCGGCTCGCACGCCGACTCCAACGTGGACATCCAGGAGTTCATGATCGCGCCGATCGGCGCGGAGTCCTTCTCCGAGGCCCTTCGCTGGGGCGCGGAGATCTACCACACGCTGAAGAAGGTCCTGAAGACCAAGGGCCTGTCCACCGGTCTCGGTGACGAGGGCGGCTTCGCCCCGAACCTCGAGTCCAACCGTGCCGCCCTGGACCTGATCCTCGAAGCCGTCAAGGAAGCCGGCTACGTTCCGGGCCGCGACATCGCGCTCGCTCTGGACGTCGCCGCGTCCGAGTTCTACAAGGACGGCGCGTACGAGTTCGAGGGCAAGTCCCGCTCGGCCGCCGAGATGACCGAGTACTACGAGGAGCTCGTCTCCGCGTACCCGCTGGTCTCCATCGAGGACCCGCTGTACGAGGACGACTGGGCCGGCTGGAAGGTCATCACCGACAAGCTCGGCGGCAAGGTGCAGATCGTCGGTGACGACCTGTTCGTCACCAACCCCGAGCGCCTGGCCCGTGGCATCGAGGAGGGCTCGGCCAACGCCCTGCTCGTCAAGGTCAACCAGATCGGTTCGCTGACCGAGACCCTGGACGCCGTGGAGCTGGCCCAGCGCAACGGCTTCAAGTGCATGATGTCCCACCGCTCCGGTGAGACCGAGGACGTCACGATCGCCGACCTCGCCGTCGCCGTGAACTGCGGCCAGATCAAGACCGGCGCCCCGGCCCGCTCGGACCGTGTCGCCAAGTACAACCAGCTGCTGCGCATCGAGGAGATCCTCGACGACGCCGCGGTGTACGCGGGCCGTTCCGCGTTCCCGCGGTTCCGCTTCGAGGGCTGAGAGCCCGGCAGCAGGAGCTGAGCCTCCCTTCGGTGCACCAGCCTCCGTCCGTCCCCGCACTCGGTCCCGTACCGTGTGCGGGGACGGACGTGCGTAATGGGGAGGCGAGATGGCCGGGAAGGACCGCGACCGGTTCTCCACCGCGACCAGGCTGCGGCTGCTCGGGGAGCAGACCGCGGCCCGCGTGTACCGCTCCCAGAACCGCCGCCAGGCCCGCCGCTCCCGGCTCACCGGCAGGGCCGCGTTCCTGGCCCTGATCGTCTGCTCCCTGGTCGTCGCCCTCGCCTACCCGATGAGGCAGTACATCTCCCAGCGCGACGAGATCGCCGATCAGGAGAGGCTCACGCAGGAGGCGCACCGGCGGACCGAGGAGCTGCGCGACGAGAAGGCGCGGCTCAAGGACGACGCGTACATCCGGCGACTTGCGCGCCAGCACCTCCACTACGTCATGCCCGGGGAGACCGGTTATACGGTGATCGACCCGGACGCGGCCGAGGTGCGCCGCGGCGAACCGGGTGCGACGGGCCGGCCCTGGCACACGAACCTCTGGGACGGCGTCGACAGTGCCGACCGCGGCTGACCCCGTTCCCGTACACACAGACCGATCGATGACATTCAAGGCAGGCATGGACACGCCCCCTCCGCAGACCGAATCCACCGCGCCCACCGAGGCGGACATCGCCGCGTTCGAGCAGCAGCTCGGCCGGCCGCCGCGCGGGCTGCGCGCCATTGCGCACCGCTGCCCGTGCGGCAACCCGGACGTGGTGGAGACGCAGCCCCGTCTGGAGGACGGCACGCCGTTCCCGACGACGTTCTACCTGACCTGTCCGCGTGCCGCGTCCGCGATCGGCACGCTGGAGGCCAACGGGGTCATGAAGGAGATGACCGAGCGCCTCACGACGGACCCGGAGCTGGCCGCCGCGTACCGGGCCGCGCACGAGGACTACATCGCGCGCCGTGATGCCATCGAGGTCCTGGAGGGCTTCCCGAGCGCCGGCGGCATGCCGGACCGGGTGAAGTGCCTGCACGTGCTGGTCGGTCACTCGCTGGCGGCGGGGCCGGGCGTCAACCCGCTGGGCGACGAGGCCATCGCGATGCTGCCGCAGTGGTGGGCGAAGGGTCCGTGCGTGTCGCCGTGCGGCTCCGAAGAGGCCTGACCTCCCGCACCCCGGGGCCCGGCCCCGCACCCCGGTCCTCGACAGGCAGGAGGGGCTCGGTCGTACGGGCCGGGCCCTCCTGCGACGGAGGAGCGGGTCGGGGGCGGAGCCCCCGTAACCACGACCACAGGAGCTCCCATGACCCGTGTTGCCGCCATCGACTGCGGTACCAACTCCATCCGCCTGCTCGTCGCCGACGCGGACCCCGTGTCCGGCAGCTTCACCGAACTCGACCGCCGGATGCGGATCGTGCGGCTCGGTCAGGGCGTCGACCGCACCGGGCGGCTGGCTCCGGAAGCCCTGGAGCGCACCTTCGCCGCCTGCCGCGAGTACGCCGCGGCGATCAAGGAGCTCGGCGCCGAGAGGATCCGTTTCGTCGCCACCTCCGCCTCCCGCGACGCCGAGAACAGTGCCGTGTTCGTCCAGGGTGTCCTGGACATCCTCGGTGTCGAGCCCGAGGTCATCAGCGGTGACCAGGAGGCGCAGCTCTCCTTCGACGGCGCCACCAAGGAGCTGACGGGCAGCGACCATCTGGAGAAGCCCTATCTCGTCGTGGACATCGGCGGAGGCTCCACCGAGTTCGTCGTCGGCGACGACTCCGTCCGCGCGGCCCGCTCCGTGGACATCGGCTGCGTACGGATGACCGAGCGCCACCTCGTCGAGGACGGCTCGGTCGTCGACCCGCCCACGCCCGGCAGGATCGCCGCGATCCGCGCGGACATCGACGCGGCCCTCGACCTGGCCGAGGAGGCCGTGCCGCTCGCCGAGGCGGCCACACTCGTCGGCCTGGCCGGCACCGTCACCACCGTCGCCGCGATCGCGCTCGGTCTGCAGGAGTACGACTCCGAGGCGATCCACCACTCCAGGGTCTCCTTCGACCAGGTCCGGGACATCACCGGGCGGCTGCTCTCCTCGACGCACGAGGAGCGCGCGGCGATCCCCGCGATGCACCCGGGACGGGTCGATGTGATCACCGCGGGGGCGCTTGTCCTGCTCGCCGTGATGGAACGGACCGGAGCCCGGGAGGTCGTCGTCAGCGAGCACGACATTCTCGACGGAATCGCCTGGTCGGCTGCGTGATCACAGCGCCGTGGGCCGATCGGTGAGATCACGCTCATGCGCACTCCGGCCTGCACCTTTGAGCCTTCCGGGGGCTCATGGGGCCGGTCGGCGGAGGCCTTCCGCGGGGCGCCGCGACGAACTTCGTGAACTTCTTCACAAGGAATTCGGCTCCCCTGGGTGAAGTTGGGCCCCCGAGGGGCCGCGCGCGCGCCCCGCAGGGCCCCGGTGCGGGGCTGCGGGGAGGTTTCGGGGGTGTGGCGCGCATGTGAAGCGGGGCCGCGGTTCGGGCCGCCCGGTGGCACAAGAGCCAGCTCACAAGTGGTGAACAACGTTCGCCGGGGCCCCGTGGTTCCCCTCCGGAGCCATGACCTGGGTCACGTGGGCGGCGAAGTGTAGCAGAGGGTCGCGCATACCTTGTGAAGGGGCTCACGAGCGTGCCCCCCGAGGGGGGTGGATACTCGATGGCATGAGCACCACGGAGCGTCCCAGGATCCTCGTTGTAGGCGGTGGGTACGTAGGCCTGTACGCAGCTCGTCGCATTCTGAAGAAGATGCGATACGGAGAGGCGACCGTCACGGTCGTCGACCCGCGGTCGTACATGACGTACCAGCCCTTCCTCCCCGAAGCTGCTGCCGGCAGCATCTCGCCTCGGCATGTCGTCGTCCCGCTGCGACGCGTGCTGCCCAAGGCAGAGGTTCTCACCGGCCGTGTCACGACCATCGACCAGGACCGCAAGGTCGCCACGATCGCGCCGCTCGTCGGCGAGGCCTATGAGCTGCCCTTCGACTACCTGGTCATCGCGATGGGCGCGGTCTCCCGCACCTTCCCGATCCCCGGCCTCGCCGAGCAGGGCATCGGCATGAAGGGCATCGAGGAGTCCATCGGTCTGCGCAACCACGTCCTCGAGCAGCTGGACAAGGCCGACTCGACGACCGATGAGGACGTCCGCCGCAAGGCGCTGACGTTCGTCTTCGTGGGCGGCGGCTTCGCCGGTGCGGAGACCATCGGCGAGGTCGAGGACATGGCGCGCGACGCGGCGAAGTACTACACGAGCGTGAAGCGCGAGGACATGCGCTTCATCCTCGTCGACGCCGCCGACAAGATCCTTCCCGAGGTCGGCCCGAAGCTGGGCGCGTACGGCAAGGAGCACCTCGAGAGCCGCGGCGTGGAGATCTACCTCTCCACCTCCATGGACTCGTGCGTCGACGGTCACGTCGTGCTGAAGAACGGCCTCGAGGTCGACTCCAGCACGATCGTGTGGACGGCCGGCGTGAAGCCGAACCCGGCGCTGGCCCGCTTCGGTCTGCCGCTCGGTCCGCGTGGTCACGTCGACACCTCCGAGAAGCTCCAGGTGCAGGGCACCGACTACATCTGGGCCGCGGGCGACAACGCCCAGGTTCCGGACCTGGTCGGCCGCAAGGCCGGCAACCCGAACGCCTGGTGCCCGCCGAACGCCCAGCACGCGCTGCGCCAGTCCAAGGTCCTCGGCGACAACGTCATCTCCGGCATGCGGGGCTTCCCGCAGAAGGAGTACAGCCACGCCAACAAGGGTGCGGTCGCCGGTCTGGGCCTGCACAAGGGCGTCGCGATGATCGTCGTCGGCAAGGTGAAGATCAAGCTCAAGGGCCGTCTCGCCTGGTACATGCACCGTGGCTACCACGGCATGGCGATGCCGACCTGGAACCGCAAGATCCGGATCTTCGCCGACTGGACGCTCGCGATGTTCCTCAAGCGCGAGGTCGTCTCGCTCGGCGCCATGGAGACGCCGCGCGAGGAGTTCTACGAGGCGGCCAAGCCGCATCCCGCCCCGGTCGCAGCCAAGGCCGAGGGCGAGAAGGCCAAGGCCTCCTAGTACCTGTACGTCACCGAAGGGGTCGTCCGCCATCCGTGGTGCGGACGGCCCCTTCGGCATGTCTCCGCGCGTCAAGTAGATGGGATCTGCAGGTATTTTGCCGTTCCGTTGCCGTGGAGCGGGATGGCATGCCGGGCCGACTGCGTTGACGCAGGTGTACCCGGCGGTGACTCCGAGGTGTCGCCGCCCGGTTCAGGCACGTGTATATGCGAATTTAGGCACGTCGGAAACACCACCACGGAGGTGTGCGCCATGCCAGACGCCGCATCGCGGCTGACCGCTCTCGCCGAAGAGTTGCTGGGAGAACCCCTGCCCGTACGGATCCGGGCCTGGGACGGCAGTGAATCCGGGCCGCCGGGCGCGCCCGTCATCGTCCTGCGCCACCGCCGTGCCGTGCGCCGGCTGCTCTGGAAGCCGGGCGAACTGGGCCTGGCCCGCGCCTGGGTGGCCGGTGAGATCGACATCGAGGGCGACCTCTACGCGGCACTCAACCACCTGGCAGGACTGCTCTGGGAGCGGGGCGCCGAAGCGAAGGACTCCGTCCATCCGGTCCGTGACCCGAAAGTCCGTGCGTTCGCCCGCGGCCTCGTCCAGCTCGCCGGGCCCTGGCCTCCGCCGCCTCCGCCCGTGGAGGAGATCCGCCGCCGTTCCGGAGCGCTGCACACCAGGCGCCGCGACAAGGAGGCCATCAGCCACCACTACGACGTCGGCAATGATTTCTACGAACTGGTCCTCGGCCCTTCCATGGTCTACTCCTGCGCCTACTGGCAGGAGGGCGGGACGCTCGAGGACGCCCAGCGCGACAAGCTCGACCTCGTCTGCCGCAAGCTCGCGCTGAAGGAGGGCGACCGCCTGCTCGACGTCGGCTGCGGATGGGGCTCCATGGCCATCCACGCGGCCCGTGAGTACGGCGCGAGGGTCACCGGGATCACCCTCTCCACCGAACAGGCCGCCTTCGCCCGCAAGCGCATCGCCGAGGAGGGCCTCACCGACCGGATCGAGATCCGGGTCCAGGACTACCGGGACGTCAGGGACGGCCCGTACGACGCCATCTCGTCGATCGGCATGGCCGAGCACGTCGGCTCGGTCCGCTACCGCGAGTACGCCGAAGCCCTCTACGCACTCCTCAGGCCCGGCGGCCGGCTGCTCAACCACCAGATCGCCCGTCGCCCCGAGAAGGACGAGTCCGCGTACCACGTGGACGAGTTCATCGACGCGTACGTCTTCCCCGACGGGGAGCTCGCCCCGGTGGGCCGCACCGTCGCCACCCTGGAGGAAGCCGGCTTCGAGGCCCGTGACGTCGAAGCGATCCGCGAGCACTACGCGCTGACCCTGCGTCAGTGGGTCGCCAATCTGGAGAAGCACTGGAAGCAGGCGGTACGGGTCACCTCGCCCGGACGCGCCAGGGTCTGGCGGCTCTACATGGCTGCTTCCGCGCTGTCCTTCGAGCACAACAGGATAGGCGTCAACCAGATCCTCGCGGTACGCCCGCGGGAGGGCGGTCCGGCGGGTATGCCGCTGCGCGCCCGCGAGTGGACGGCATCGGGCTGAGGGCCCGCGGGGAAAGACGAAAGGGGCCGGTATCCGAGTCGTGGATACCGGCCCCTCCGCATGATGCGGCTACTCCGTCTTGATGGCCGTCAGCATGTTCAGCTTCGCGGCGCTGCGGGCCGGCCAGAGCGAGGCCAGGACGCCTACCAGTGCCGCGAGCACCAGGAAGATCCCGATGCGGTCCCAGGGCAGGACCAGCGCGTAGCCCGGGATGCTGCTCCGGATGGACTCGCCGATGGCCCAGCCGAGGAACGAGCCGAGGCCGATGCCGACCAGCGCGCCGAAGACGGAGATGACCACGGCCTCCAGCCGTACCATCCGCTTCACCCGGCGCCGGTCGAGACCGATCGCGCGCAACATGCCGATCTCGTGCTGCCGTTCGAAGACGGACATCGCGAGGGTGTTGACGACGCCGAGGACGGCGATGATGAGCGCCATCGCGAGCAGGCCGTACAGGATGTTCAGCATCAGGTTGATCGTGCCGCCGAACTCGTCGCGGATGTCCTGCTGGTCCATCACCCTGATGGCGGGGTTCTCACCGAGGGCGCCGAGCACCGCCTTCTCGTTGGCCTCGGTCGGCCCGCCGTCCATCTTCACGAAGATCTGCGGGATGTACGGCTTCACCTCGTGCGGGTTCACGACCGACGTGGAGACGAGGACGGGGGAGAGGAACTCGCTGTCCTTGAAGACCGCTCCGACCGTCAGGGTGCCCTTGCTCTTGTCGTCGAAGGTGACGGGCAGGCTGTCGCCGACCTTCCAGCCCTTGTTCCTGCTCGTCTTCTCGGCGACGGCGATCTGTCCCTTGCCGAGCGAGCCGATGTCGCCGCTGACGACCTGGACGTTCAGGACCTTCTCGATGGCGCCGGGAGTCACCGCGGACGCCGACGCGAACTTGCCGTCGATGTCGAGGTAGGAGGACTGCTGCGGCGAGACCGCGACGGCACCCGGGGTCTTCTCCAGGGCGGTCAGCGCGGACTGGTCCAGGTCGCCGCCGCTCGCCATCGAGACCATGTAGTCGGCCTTGATGTTGTCCGTGGTCATCTTGTCGAGGGCCGCGCCGACCGTGACACCGAGCACCGAGAGGCCGGTGACGAGGGTGAGGCCGATGGCCAGCGCCGAGGCGGTGGCGCCGGTGCGGCGCGGGTTGCGGACCGCGTTCTGTCCCGCCAGCTTGCCGGCGACCCCGAAGGGGCCGACGAGCAGCGGGCGGATGAGCGCGATGACGGGCCGGGACAGCAGCGGGATCAGGACGATGATGCCGATCAGCGCGAAGAACGCGCCCGCTGCGATGAGGACCCTGCCCGCGTCGCCGCCGCGGTCGGCGCCCGCCACGATGCCCACGGCGCCGATCGCGGTGATGACCGCGCCGATGGAGTTCCGTACCACCAGCGACTTGGTGGTGGCCACCGCGTGGACGCTGCTCATCGCCGCCACGGGCGGGATCTTCGCGGCCCTGCGGCCGGGCAGCCAGGCGGCGAACATCGTGATCAGCACGCCGACGGAGAGCGCGGCGAGCACCGGTGTCGCCGACAGCACGAGCGGTCCCCCGGGCACCTTCATGCCGAACGCGGCCATCCCCGAGCGCAGTCCGACCGCCAGACCGATACCGAGGGCGAAACCGATCGCCGAGGCGATCACGCCGACGATGGCGGCCTCCACGAGCACCGAGCGGGTGATCTGCCGGCGCGAGGCGCCGACGGCGCGCATCAGCGCGAGCTCCTTGGTGCGCTGGGCGACCAGCATCGAGAAGGTGTTGGAGATCAGGAAGACGCCGACGAAGAGCGCGATGCCGGCGAAGCCCAGCAGGACCTGCTTGAGGGCGCCGAGGCCCTGCTCGATGTCCTTCGCCTGCTTGTCGGCGAGCGCCTTGCCGGTCTTCGCCTCGGCGCCCTCCGGCAGCAGCGGCTCGACCGCGTCGAGGATCTTCGCGTCGTCGGCGCCCGGGGCGGCGGTGACGGTGAGCTCCTGGTAGAAGCCCCGCTTCAGGTACTGCTCCTGGGCCACGGCCGTCTCGAAGAGGACGAGGCTGCCGCCCGCGTTCACCTCGCCGTCCTCGGTGGTGAAGACGCCGCTGAGGGTGAACTCCTCGACCGGCCCGTTGGTCGCGACCCGGACCCGGTCGCCGACTGCGTACTTGCCCTTGGCGGCGGTGCCCTTGTCCAGCGCGATCTGACCGGCGCTCAGCGGGCCCGAGCCGTCGGTGAAGACGTAGGCGGCGTCCTTGCCGTCCTTGCCGGGGGCGAAGTTGGAGCCCTTGGGGCTGCCGAACGTGCCGCCGATGAGCTTGCCGTCGGGGTCGGCGACCCCGGCGAAGCCGTCGACACGGCCGTGCACGGCGGTGACGCCGTCCAGCCCTGCGATCTCGTCGAGGGTCTTCTGCGAGAGGCCGGGCTCCTTGTCGGCCGCGTTCGGGTCGCCGTACGAGGTGACGGCGACGGCGACGTCGTCGTAGCTCTTCGCGGACTGGCTGCGGAAGGCGTTGGAGAGGGTGTCGGCGAAGACCAGGGTGCCGGAGACGAAAGCGACGCCGAGCATGACGGCGAGCACGGTCATCAGCAGCCTGGCCTTGTGCGCGAGCACGTTGCGCAAGGCGGTACGGAGCATGGTGTTGTGTCCTGGGATGAGGTCGGGAGGAGGGGGACGGGCAGCCGGCTACCAGCGGGTCAGCTGGTGCGGCCCTTCGCGTCGAACGCCTTCATCCGGTCGAGGACCCCGTCCGCCGTGGGGTGCATCATCTGGTCGACGATCGCGCCGTCCGCGAGGAAGATCACGCGGTCCGCGTAGGAGGCGGCCACCGGGTCGTGGGTCACCATCACCACGGTCTGGCCGAGCTCGCGCACCGAGTTGCGCAGGAAGCCGAGCACCTCGGCGCCGGAGCGGGAGTCGAGGTTTCCGGTCGGCTCGTCACCGAAGATGATCGCCGGCTGCGAGGCCAGGGCGCGGGCCACCGCGACGCGCTGCTGCTGGCCCCCGGAGAGCTCGGTCGGCCGGTGCTTCAGCCGGTCGGAGAGGCCCACCATGTCGATGACCTTCTGCAGCCACGCGGCGTCCGGCTTCCGGCCGGCGATGTCCATCGGCAGGGTGATGTTCTCCAGTGCCGACAGCGTCGGCAGCAGGTTGAACGCCTGGAAGATGAAGCCGATCTTGTCCCGGCGCAGCTGCGTCAGCTGCTTGTCCTTCAGCGATCCGAGCTCGGTGTCGCCGATGCGCACGGATCCGCTGCTGAAACTGTCCAGACCGGCCACGCAGTGCATGAGCGTGGACTTGCCGGAGCCCGACGGGCCCATGATCGCGGTGAACTCGCCCTGCGGGAAGTCCACGGTCACCCGGTCGAGGGCGACCACCTGGGTCTCACCCTGGCCGTAGACCTTCGACAGCTCCGTGGCGCGGGCGGCGACCGCGGTGGTGCGGTGAACGGTGGTGGAGGTCACAGGGGTACTCCTGGTTCGGGGGACGATGCGGCGGGGTTCGCGGGACCCCTCCATCGTCGCCGCCGAATCGCGCCCGGACGTCAGCCCCCGTGCCGGTTCCCGGGGCCCTCTTGAGTCGCATCGGCGGGACCGCGGCGTACTCCTCGGGTATGACACCGACCCTGACGGCGTCCGTCCTCGGCGGGGCGGAGACCCGGCACGACGGGACGGTACGGGGCGGTACGGGGCGGTCGGTCAGCGGGGCGGCGCGGTCGATCCGCGGGGCACCAGCCTGGCCGCGGAATCCTCGAATCCGGGTGCCGATCCCTCCGCCACCATCGCCAGCAGGGTGCGCGCCGCATGGGTGCCGTACGCGGGGATGTCGCGGCTCAGCGCGGTCAGCGGCGGCCGGACGACCCGGGACAGCTGGGAGTCGTCCCAGGCGACGAGCGAGAGGTCGGCGGGCACGTCGAGTCCCATCTCCTGGGCGACGGAGAGTCCGGCGACGGCCATGATGTCGTTGTCGTAGATGACGGCGGTCGGTCTCCCGGGCGAGCTGATCAGCCGCCGCGTCGCGTGCGCGCCCTCCTCGCCGGAGTAGTCGGTGTGCACCACCACCGGTTCGTCCAGGCCCAGCTCCGCGGAGATCTCGTGCTGGGCCCGGTCACGCATCCGGGTGTGGATCAGATCGGGCAGCCCGGCGACCCGGGCGATGCTGCGATGGCCGAGCGCGCTCAGATACGTGAGGGTGTCCCGCAGCGCCGCGGAGTCGTCCGACCACACGGGGGTGAGCCGGCCGGCCGCCGAGGGATGGCCGATCACCACGGCCGGCATGCCCAGTTCCGCGACGCCCTCGATGCGCGGGTCCGGTGAGCGCACGTCGGCGAGGAACACCCCGTCCACCCGGCCCTCGCCCCACCAGCGCCGGTACATCTCCAGTTCCTGCGCGGGGTCGGTGACGACCTGGAGGAGCAGGGCGCAGCCCCGGGTGGCCAGCTCGGTCTCGATGCCGCTGATCAGCTCCATGAAGAACGGCTCGACGCCGAGCATCCTGGCCGGCCGGGACAGGGCGAGGCCGACGGTGTCCGCCCGTGCGTGGGTCAGTGCGCGGGCCGCGCTGTTGGGCCGCCAGCCGATCTCCTGGGCGATGGCCTTGATGGAGGCACGGGTCGCGGGGGAGACGCCGGGACGGTCGTTGAGCGCGTACGACACCGCGACCTTGGAGACCCCGGCCCGGCGCGCGATGTCGGCGATCGTGGGGCGGTGCTTGGACATGCGACCTCGCTTAACCGGTTCGTGTTCGGTGGTCATCTTAGCTACGGCTCCCTGACCTGTGTCTTCCCCTTCCCGGTCTAGACCCCTTCCCGTACCCCGGAAAAACTGGGGAATGGGAGCGCTCCCGCACCCTTGACACGGCCCTGGGGCCCCCATACCTTCACGGCACTTACCCGGTTCAGTAACTCCGCTCGGCAGGGACGGCGGGGAAAAGGAGGGGCTATGGGTACGCGTACCCGGGTGCGGATCACCGTCGCACTCGCCGTGTTCGGACTCGCTGCGACCGCGTGCACGGGGGGCGGTTCGTCGTCGGGCGGCTCCACCGGGCCCACCGGCAAGGGCGGCGCACTGCCGCGCAACGAGACGCTGTACACGACCGGCACCCAGTGGGGGCCGCCGGCCAACTACAACCCGCTGCGCAACTGGGACCACGCGACCGGCACCAAGGGCCTGGTCTACGAGACGCTGTTCCACTTCGACCCCAACGAGGGCAAGCTGACGCCGTGGCTCGCGGAGTCGGGCAGCTGGACCGGTGACAAGACGTACGACCTGAAGCTGCGCCAGGGCATCACCTGGGCCGACGGCAAGCCGCTCACCGCCGAGGACGTGGCGTACTCCTACGGCCTCGGCAAGATCGAGGCCTCCTCCTTCCACTCGCTGTGGAGCTGGCTCTCCGACGCGAAGGCCGTGGACGCGACGACCGTCCGCTTCACCTTCAAGGAGGCCCGCTACCAGGAGTGGGACTTCACCCTCTACGGCCAGCCGATCGTCCCCGAGCACGTCTGGAGCTCGCGCACCGACGAGGACATCCTCAACGGCGTCAACGACAAACCGGTCGGCACGGGCGCGTACAAGCTCAAGAGCAAGTCCCAGGACCGGGTCGTGTGGGAGCGGCGCGAGGACTGGTGGGGCACCAAGGCGCTGAGCATGACGCCCGCGCCCCGCTACATCGTCGACGTCTCCAACCCGAGCAACGAAGTGGTCATCGGCCAGCTGGGCCAGGGCCAGCTGGACCTCAGCAACAACTTCCTGCCCGGAGCGTCCTCGCTGATCAAGAGCAAGAAGGTCGTGTCGTACTACGACAAGGCGCCGTACATGCTCTCGGCCAACACCGCGTGGCTGGTCCCCAACACCACCAAGAAGCCGATGGACGACGCCGCCTTCCGCAGGGCACTCGCCGCGTCCGTCGACACCGGGAAGATCGTCAAGGGGGTGTACGGAGACCTGGTCAAGCCCGCCAGCCCGACCGGTCTCCTGCCGCAGTGGGAGCAGTTCGAGGACAAGGCCCTCATCGCCGAGAAGGGTTTCTCGCACGACGTCGCCGCGGCGAAGAAGGAACTCGCCGACGCCGGCTACAAGGACAAGAACGGTGACGGCCTCGTCGAGAACAAGGACGGCTCCGCCCTCAGCCTGAAGCTGGCCGTGCCCTCCGGCTGGACCGACTGGATGGAGGCGGCCAAGGTCATCGCTGCCGGCGCCAAGGAGGCGGGCATCAAGGTCAGCACGGAGTTCCCCGACCAGAACGCGCTCAACGAGCAGCGCGGCAAGGGCGACTTCGACCTCGTCATCAACAACGAGCGTCAGCTGTCCAGCACCCCGTGGACGTACTACGACTACATCTTCCAGATGCCCATCCAGAAGCAGCAGAACACGGTGAACTTCGGGCGGTACGAGAACCCGGAGGCCTGGAAGCTGGTGCAGGAGCTGGGCGGGGTCAAGACCGATGACGTCGCGGGCATGAAGACCGCCATCTCCGGGATCCAGGACATCCAGCTCACCGAGATGCCCATCATCCCGCTCTGGTACAACGGCCTCTGGTCGCAGTCCACCAGCGGAACCTGGAAGAACTGGCCGTCGGACGCCGCCGGAGCCCCCAAGACCGCACCGGCCCTCTGGCGCAACTGGCTGGAGCTGGGCGGCTTCGAGACGCTCACCCAGCTGAAGCCCGCCAAGTGACACGGCAGTTCTGACTCGACGACCGCCCCGCCGTGCGCACGCCCACCTGACCGGTGAGCGCACGGCGGGGCTCTCCACCAGGGGAGCACCCTTGCGCCGCTACTTCGCACGCAAACTTCTTGTCTACGCACTGACCTTCGTCGTCGCCGTCACCGTCAACTGGATGATCCCGCGCTTCATGCCCGGTGACCCGGTGGCGGCCATGGTGGCCCGCGCCCGCGTCTCGCAGCCCGAGGCCGCGGAGGCGATGCGCACGTACTACAACAACCTGTTCGGCTTCGACGAGCCGCTGTGGCAGCAGTACCTGCACTTCTGGGGGGCCCTGCTCCAGGGCGACTTCGGCATCTCCATCTGGGTCTTCCCCACGCCGGTCGGCGACGTCCTGCTCGACGCGCTTCCGTACACCCTCGCGCTGATGATCCCGTCGGTGCTGCTCAGCTGGTTCGTCGGCAACTGGATCGGCGCGCTCTCCGCCCGCCGCAAGGTCCTCGACAACACCGTGCTGCCGGCCGGCTATCTGCTGACCGCGATGCCGTACATGTGGATCGCCGTCATCCTCGCCTGGGCGCTCGGCGCGAAGGCCGGCTGGTTCCCCCTGTCGGGCGGCTACAGCCTCGACATCCAGCCCGGCTGGAACGCCGACTTCGTGCTCGACGCGCTGCACCACTGGGTGCTGCCGTTCCTCTCGCTCTTCCTCGTCGCGCTCGGCGGCTGGGCCATCGGCATGCGCAACATGATCATCTACGAGCTGGAGTCCGACTACTCCTCCTACCTGGCGGCCCTCGGCGCACCGCAGCGCCTCATCCGCCGCTACGCCTTCCGCAACGCGGTCCTGCCCCAGGTCACCGGTCTCGCACTCCAACTGGGGGTCCTGGTCGCCGGAGCACTCGTCACCGAGATCGTCTTCGCCTACCCGGGGCTCGGCTCACTGATCCTCGCCTCCATCCAGAACCAGGACTTCTTCCTGCTCCAGGGGGCGTTCCTGTTCATCGTCATCGGCGTACTCGTCGCCAACTTCCTCATCGACATCGTGTACGTCGTCGTCGATCCCCGCACCCGTACGGGCATGGCAGGAGGCACCTCATGAGCACACTGCCCGAGCCGGTACCCGAGGCCGCCGTGACCGCGCAGCCGCCCGCTGCCGAGCCCGGCAGCGAGTGGCTGCACTACGCGGTGCGCAACCCGAAGCTGATCATCGGCGCCGTCATCGTGGCGGTCCTGCTCGCCGTCGGCGTCATCGGCCCGATGCTGCTCGACAACGGCAACCCCAACGAGTACGTCGGCCCCCAGGCCTCCGCACCCGACGGCACGTACTGGATGGGCACCACCACCTTCGGCCAGGACGTGTACGCGCAGTTCGTGCACGGGCTCCGCGCCACCTTCCTGGTCGGTGTCGTCGGTGGCGCCATAGCCGCCGTCATCGCCATGCTCGTCGGCTTCCTCGCCGGCTACCGGGGCGGCCTCGTCGACGAGGTCCTGAACATGCTCACCAACGTCGTCCTGGTGATACCGGCCCTCGCGGTCCTGCTGATCATCAACGCCTACATGGGGGTGCGCAGCGTCGCCGTGCAGGGCCTGTTCATCGGCCTCACCTCGTGGCCCTGGGCGGCCCGGGCGATCCGGGCGCAGACGTTCTCGCTGCGCACCCGGGAGTTCGTGGACCTCGCCCGGCTCAGCGGGAGCGGCACCTGGCGGATCGTCTTCCGCGAGATCGCGCCCAACATGAGCTCGTACCTCTTCATGATGTTCATCCTGCTCTTCGGCGGGTCCATCCTCATCGCCTCCTCGCTGGACTTCATCGGGCTCGGTCCGACCGAGGGCGTCTCCCTCGGCCTGATGCTGCAGAGCGCCCAGCAGTGGAGCGCGCTCCAACTCGGCATGTGGTGGTGGTTCATTCCGCCGGGCGCCGGGATCACCGCGATCGTCGGCGCGCTCTACGTCGCCAACGTCGGCCTCGACGAGGTCTTCAACCCGAAGCTGAGGGAGTCGTGAACGCATGACCCTGACCGTCAACGACCTGCGGGTCCACTACCGCACGCTGCGTGGCGAGGTCCGGGCCCTGGACGGTGTCAGCTTCGACCTGGCGGACGGCGAGATCCTGGGCCTGGCCGGCGAGTCCGGTTGCGGCAAGACCACCCTCGGCAAGTCCCTGATCCGGCTCGACGGCCGGATGCGGCACGCGGGCGGCACCGTCACCCTGGACGGCGACGAACTGCCGCTGTCCGACGACCGCGCGATGAACGCCTACCGCTTCCACAAGATCTCGCTCGTCCCGCAGTACTCGATGAGCGCGCTGAACCCGACCCGTCGCATCGGCCGCATGATCCGCGAGCTCCTCGCCTCGCGGGGCGTCGGCGTGGACACCGGCGAACTGCACCGCCGGCTGGCCCTCGTGGGCCTGGAGCCCGATGTCCTGGACCGCTACCCGATCGAGCTCTCCGGCGGTATGAAGCAGCGCGCCGTCATGGTGATCTCCACGCTCCTGGACCCCTCGGTCCTGATAGCCGACGAGGTCACCTCGGCGCTGGACGTCTCCAACCAGCAGGCCGTCGTCGGCGCCCTCACCGGGCTCCGCGACAAGGGGCTGGTCACCAGCATGATCTTCGTGACCCACGACCTCGGACTGACCTCGCACATCGCCGACTCGATCATGGTGATGTACGCGGGCAAACTCGCCGAGAAGGCGCCCACGAAGTCCCTCACGGCCGAGCCCCGCCACCCGTACACCAAGATGCTGATCGGCTCGCTGCCCCAGGTGGGCGCCCGGTACAAGGACAAGCCGCTCAGCGGCATCGAGGGATCGCCGCCCTCCCTGCTGAACCCGCCTGCCGGCTGCCGCTTCCGCGACCGATGCCCCCTCGCCGACAGCCGGTGCGAGCAGGAGCCGCCCGTCGTCGAGATAGCCCCCCGCCACACCGTCGCATGCTGGAAGGCGGCCTGATGCTGACCCTCGACCGTGTCACCAAGACCTTCCGGGCCGGTGCCTTCGGCGGTGGTTCCGTCACCGCCGTCGACCGGGTGTCCTTCGAAGCGGCACCCGGTGAGCTCGTCTCCCTCATCGGCGAGAGCGGCAGCGGCAAGTCCACCATCGGCCGGATGGTCCTCGGCCTCACCGGGGTCAGCGGCGGCAGCCTCACCCTCGACGGCGAACAGGTCAAGCCCGGCAAGGACTTCTACCGCCGCGTCCAGGGCGTGTTCCAGGACCCCTTCAGCTGCTACAACCCGGTCTTCAAGGCCGACCGCGTCTTCGCGCTCGTGCGCCGCTCCTACCACCCCGGCCTCTCGGACAAGGAGTGGGCCGACCGCGTCGAGAGCGCGGTACGCGACGTACGCCTGGACCCGGGACAGGTCCTCGGCCGCTACCCGCACCAGCTCAGCGGCGGCCAGCTGCAGCGCCTGCTCATCGCGCGCGCCCTCCTGCTGGACCTGCGCTTCCTGGTCGCCGACGAGATCACCAGCATGCTCGACGCCTCCACCCGCATCGACGTGCTCAATCTCTTGGCCGGCCTCAAGGAACGCGGCCTCGGCGTCCTCTACATCACCCACGACCTCTCGCTCGGCACCTACCTCGCGGAGAAGACCGTGGTGCTCCGCAACGGCCGTGTCGTCGAACGCGGCGACACGCAGAAGGTCTTCGGCAACCCGCTGCACCCCTACACCCGCACCCTCCTGGCCGCCGTGCCCCGCCTCGACCGGCCCTGGACGGCCGCCGTCCCCGTGGAGACCTGCGCCTACCACGAGGGCCCGGCGTCCGGTGACGACCTGTACGAGACCGAACCGGGCCACTTCGTCGCCTGCGCCGGGCTCCCCGACTGCGGAAGGACCCTCACGTGACCCTGCGCCATCTGCCCCTGCACGAAGGCTGGACGCTTCACGCCGACGGCCCCGTGCCCGTGGGGCTCCCCACAGGAGGCGTTCCGGCGGCCGTCCCCGGCTGCGTCCACACCGACCTGCTGGCCGCCGGACTGATCGACGACCCCTATCTGGACGACAACGAGACCCGGCTGGGCTGGATCGGCCGCACCGACTGGACGTACCGCACCACCTTCGACTGGTCCGCCGACGAGCACACGTTCACCGACCTGTGCTTCGACGGTCTCGACACCGTCGCCACCGTCCTCGTCAACGGCACCGAGGCCGGCAGCACCGCGAACCAGCACCGCAGCTACCGCTTCCCCGTCCGGCCGCTGCTGCGCGAGGGCGCCAACACCGTCGACGTACGCTTCACCGCCCCGTACACGTACGCCGAGGCCCTGCGCGACAAGCTGGGCGACCGGCCGGGCGCGTACACGGAGCCGTACGCCTTCATCCGCAAGATGGCCTGCAACTTCGGCTGGGACTGGGGGCCGACCCTGGTCACCTCCGGCATTTGGCGCCCGGTGGCGCTGGAGTCCTGGACGGGCCCGCGCATCGCCGGCGTGAAGGTGCTCGCCGACCTGGACGGCGACGGGGTGCCGCGCCTCGCGCTCACCCTCGACGTCGACCGGGCCGGGGACGGGCCGCTGGACGCGTCGGTCGAGGTGGCCGGCGAACGGGCCGTGCTCACCGTCGCGGCGGGAGAGGACCGCGCGGCCGTCACCCTGCCCGTCCCCGGGGCGGGGCGATGGTGGCCGCACAGCCACGGCGAGCAGCCGCTGTACGACGTCACCGTCCGCCTCGGCGGCCACGCCTGGACCGGCAGGACCGGCTTCCGGGGCGTGACCCTGGAACGCGAGGCGTTCCGCCTCTCCGTCAACGAGGAGCCCGTCTTCGTACGCGGGGTGAACTGGATCCCCGACGACTGCTTCCCGGCCCGCGTCACCCGGCAGCGGATCTCCGACCGCTTCGACCAGGCGATCGCGGCGGGCGTCAACCTCGTCCGGGTCTGGGGCGGCGGACTCTACGAGAGCGACGACTTCTACGAGCTGGCCGACGAGAAGGGGCTGCTGGTCTGGCAGGACTTCCCGTTCGCGTGCGCCGCCTACCCCGAGGAGCAGCCGCTGTACGACGAGGTGGCCGCCGAGGTCCGCGAGAACCTCGTACGGCTCGCTCCGCACCCCTCCCTGGTCCTGTGGTGCGGCAACAACGAGAACCTGGAGGGCCACGCCGACTGGGGCTGGCAGGACGAGCTCCAGGGCCGGACCTGGGGTCACGGCTACTACCACGAGCTGCTGCCCGCCCTGTGCGCCGAGACCGACCCCACCCGCCCGTACTGGCCGGGGTCGCCCTACTCGGGCTCTCCGGAGCTCCCCCCGAACGACCCCGCCCTGGGCACGGTCCACCTCTGGGAGGTCTGGAACCGCGTCGACTACCGCCACTACGCCGACACGGCCCACCGCTTCGTCGCCGAGTTCGGCTTCCAGGGCCCGCCCGCGTACGCCACCCTGCGCCGGGCCGTCAGCGGCCCCCTCGCCGCGGACGCCCCGCTGGTCGCCCACCACCAGAAGGCGCAGGACGGCGACGCGAAGCTGCTGCGCGGCCTGGGCGACCACCTCCCGCAGCCGTCCGGCTTCGACGACTGGCACTGGCTCACGCAGCTGAACCAGGCCCGTGCCGTCGCCTTCGGCATCACGCACTTCCGCTCGCACACCCCGTACTGCGCGGGCTCGATCGTGTGGCAGCTCAACGACTGCTGGCCGGTCGTGTCCTGGGCCGCCGTGGACGGCGACGGCCGCCGCAAGCCGCTCTGGTACGCGCTGCGCAAGGTGTACGCGGACCGTCTGCTGGCCGTACGGGACGGCGCCCTGCACCTGGTCAACGACTCGGCCCGCGTCTGGGAGGGAGACCTGCGGCTGACCCGGCACGGGCTGGACGGGGCGGTCCTGGCCGAGGAGGAGATCGCGGTGAGCACGGCCGCGCGCGGCGTCACCCGTGTACCCCTCCCGCCGTCCGTCGCCCTTCCGGGGGACAGCACCCGCGAGGTGCTGGTGGCGCGGCTGGGCGAGGTGAGGGCGGTCGAGTTCTACGAGGAGGACACCCGGCTCGAGCTTGCGCCGGCGCGGTACGACGTGTCGGTCACACAGGGTGACGAGTCGGGCATCGGATACAGGGTCACGGTGACGGCGCGGACACTCCTGCGCGACCTCGCCCTCTTCCCCGACCGGCTGGATCCGGCGGCCGAGGTGGACGACATGCTCGTCACCCTGCTGCCCGGCGAAAGCGCGGTGTTCCATGTCACGGGGGCGGTCCTGAAGGACCCGGAGGCACTGGGACACGGGCCGGTTCTGAGGTGCGTCAACGACACCGTCACGCCCTGAGGTGGCGATGCCCTGGCGATCGGTGGCGCGGCCGTGGCTGATCGGCCGTTGGGGTGCGGCGAGTTTCCGTCATTCCGGTTTGCGGGGCTTCGCTCCCGTTACCCCGTCCGGGCATGTGCTGATGCAGTACGCACCGTCTGACGGACCCTCAAACGGTCAATAAAATAAGACAACATCGAGCCGGTGTTCCGCTGTTCGAGGGATGCCCCCGGATAGGGTCTTGTGCCAACGCGGAGCCGCGCGCCCACGCCCGGGTGGTGGAATGCAGACACGGCGAGCTTAAACCTCGCTGCCTCCTCGGGGGCGTGCCGGTTCGAGTCCGGCTCCGGGCACCACCGCATAGCGGGTGGGGCCCGATCGGGCGCACAGTACTTCAGTGGTCAACTTCTCTCAAAGATCCTCCTCTGGCACTAGGGTCATTGTTTTGCCTACCCATTACTCTTGTGGCAAGGCCACGCAGGGTGGCCATGGAGGAGTGAAATGAGGAGCAGCAACCCGGTCTTCTCGCGACGGGGCTTCAGCCGCGACAACGGCTCCGCGGGCTTCAACGCGGCACCGCAGGCCGGGGCCCCCGCAGCGGGTGCCAACCCGTACGCGCAGGGCGCCGCCGCCAACCCGTACGCCACGAACCCCTACGCCCAGCCGGACACCCAGTACGGCGCCCCGCAGGCGCCCGCGCGCTCCGGCGCCATGACGATCGACGACGTCGTCACGCGCACGGCGATGACGCTCGGCACCGTGGTGCTCACCGCCGCGCTCTCCTGGGCCCTTCTGCCGGTCGACGAGGCCAACCTGGGCAAGTCCTACGGCATCGCCATCGGCGCCGCCCTGGTGGCGTTCGTCCTGGCGATGGTCCAGTCCTTCAAGCGCAAGCCGTCCCCCGCGGTGATCCTCGCGTACGCGGCCTTCGAGGGTGTCTTCCTCGGAGTGATCTCCAGCGCGGTCAGCACCTACATCAGCCCCGGCACGGTGATGCAGGCGGTGATGGGCACCATGTGTGTCTTCGCCGGTGTGCTCATCGCGTACAAGATGCGCTGGATCCGCGTCACCCGCCGCTTCTACGGCTTCGTGATGGCCGCAGCCGTGGGCTTCGTGCTCCTGATGATGGTCAACCTGCTGTTCTCCGTGTTCGGCGGCGGTGACGGCCTGGGCTTCCGCAGCGGCGGCCTCGGCATCCTCTTCGGAGTCATCGGCATCATCCTCGGCGCGTGCTTCCTGGCGCTGGACTTCAAGCAGGTCGAGGACGGCGTCAACTTCGGAGCGCCGCGCGAGGAGTCCTGGCTGGCGGCCTTCGGCCTCACCCTGACCCTGGTGTGGATCTACCTGGAGATGCTGCGTCTGCTCTCCATCCTCAACGGGGACGACTGACCCGCAGGATCCCCGGGGATCCCTCCGGGATCGAACAGACGGAACGGCCCGCAGGCACTGCCTGCGGGCCGTTCCGTCTGTTGTCGGGGTGCTGCGGGGTCACAGGAGCCGTCTGGCTGCCCGCCTCAGGTCGTACTCGTGGATGATCGCTTTGGCGTGGCCGTAGGTGAGGTCGTGTTCGCTCCGCAGCCAGCTGACCTTCTCCTCGAAACGGAAGAGAGAGGGGCCGTCGTCGACGGTGCGAAGCCAGTCGGCGATGTCACGACCGGTGCATTGAGGGATCCGTGAGAGCAGGTTGCGATGGGTTTCTTCGGAGAAGACTTGAGACATCGGCGCCTCCGACGCAGTGCGCGTTGCTGGTCCTTCCCGACACCGTGCCCGACCGTCGGCCCGTTGGCAACCATCCTGCGGGGGCGCGTAGGGTCACGGCGTGCTCGATACGACGCCTCTGATCACCGCCGTGGACCGATTCGCCGACCGTCTGCGCAGCGCCCCGCAGAGCCGGCTGCAGCGCGGTGCCGCGGCCGGGGCCCTGGCCACGGCCAGGGAGCTGACCGCACGGGCCCAGCGTGCCGAGGCGCCGGACCGGGAGCCGCGCATCATGCCGGACGCCGGGATATTCGCGGTCGGTGACCAGCTGGCCGTCGCGGGCCGCGATCTGGCCGTGGCACTGGAAACGGCCTCGTCCGCGGAGCTGGACGAGGCCGTGCGATTCGTCGACGCAGCGGCGGCGCGGGCGTTTTCCTGAGCCCGCGCGGGCCGGAGCGGGTGTGCGTACTAGAACGACGCGATGACGCGGTCGGCGAGGATGTAGACGTTCTCCTTGCCGCACGAGAACGTCAGCGCGTAGGCGCCGGAGACACCGGAACCACCCAGCAGCACCGGCTGCTCGCCGGCGCGCAGCGAATCGGAGAGCCGCTCGGCGGTCTCGCGGTGCCCGGGGGTCATACAGAGCGTGGTGCCGTCGGCGAAGACGTAGACGTCGAGCGTGCCGAGCGGGCCGGGGCGGACGTCCGTGAGCTCGGTACCGGTGTCGGCGAGCCGCTCCAGGCGGTTCACGGTACGCTCATGGTCAGTGACAACCGGTGTCTGCACCGGGACGAAGTCCGGGTGTGAGGGGTGGCGGCGACGTGCCGCCGCCAGCTCGGGAGAGTCCTCGGCGAACTCCACGAATTCGGAGACCTCGGCGACCTCGGGCAGATCGGTCAGCTCGATCAGCTCCTCCATGGCCTCGGTGGCTTCGAGGTCCATCGCCTCGAGGCCGGCGAAATCGGCCTGGCGGGGCATGAAGAACGGGGCGTCCTCGCCCAGACCGGCGAGCCCGCCCAGCAGGGACGGCGCGTCGGCGGCGTCGCGCGCCTCCTGGGCGGCCCAGAAGGCACGGGCTTCGGCCAGTTCCCGCTCCCGCTCCTCGGCGAGTGCGTCGGCGACCGCGGCGCGTATCTCCTCGGCGGAGGCGGAGACGGCGGCACTCCGGTTCTGCTGTTCGGGCACGGACGCGCTGAGGCTCCGTCCCTCCGCCAGCTCCGTCCGCAGGGCCGCGACCTGCTTGCGCAGCCCGTGAGCGGCGTGCAGAGCAGCGGCGCCGACAGCCGTGGCAGCGGCGGTGGTCAGCAACAGGGCAAATGACATGGCGCTCACTGACATACTCCCGGTTTCAATCGACACCCCCGACTTCCTACATCAGCTTGTCCTGTACTCGTGCCTGCTGTCAGTGCATTACGTCACGAATTGGACAGGTCTTTGTGCCTGGTGTTTAGCCCTGTGGCTGGTGTGACCTGCGAAAACGACTCTCCCCCGGGACGCAGATCACATCCTGGGGGAGATTCGGTCACGTTCGGGGCTCGGCCGGGTTCGAAACGGCCCCTCCGAGGGAGGGCGAGGCGCTCTCCGGGCCCTGGGTCCGTCCTAGCTGAGGCGCTCGATGACCATGGCCATGCCCTGGCCGCCGCCCACGCACATGGTCTCCAGGCCGAACTGCTTGTCGTGGAACTGCAGGCTGTTGATCAGCGTGCCGGTGATCCGGGCGCCGGTCATGCCGAAGGGGTGGCCGACGGCGATCGCGCCACCGTTGACGTTGACCTTGTCCAGCGGCAGGCCGAGGTCCCGGTAGGACGGGATGACCTGGGCGGCGAACGCCTCGTTGATCTCGGCCAGGTCGATGTCGTCGATGGTCAGGCCGGCGCGCTTCAGCGCCTGCTTGCTGGCCTCGACCGGTCCGTAGCCCATGATCTCGGGGGACAGGCCGGAGACGCCCGTCGAGACGATCCGGGCCAGCGGGGTCAGGCCCAGTTCGCGCGCCTTGGTGTCGGACATGATCACGAGTGCGGCGGCGCCGTCGTTGAGCGGGCAGCAGTTGGCCGCGGTGACGAGTCCGTCGGGGCGGAACACCGGCTTCAGGCCCTGCACGCCCTCCAGGGAGACGCCCGCGCGCGGGCCGTCGTCCTGCGAGACGACCGTGCCGTCCGGCGTCGTCACCGGGGTGATCTCGCGCTCCCAGAAGCCGTTCTTGATGGCCGCCTCGGCGAGGTTCTGCGACCGGACGCCGAACTCGTCCATGTCCTGGCGGGTGACGCCCTTGGTGCGGGCCAGGTTCTCCGCGGTCTGCCCCATGGAGATGTACGCGTCCGGGACGATGCCGTCCTCGCGCGGGTCGGTCCAGCTCGCACCGGTCTCCTCGGCGCGGGCGGCGGTACGGGCCTCGGCCTCGGCGAAGAAGGGGTTGTGCGTGTCCGGGATGCTGTCGGAGTTGCCCTTGACGAAGCGGGACACCATCTCGACACCGGCGGAGATGAAGACGTCGCCCTCACCGGCCTTGATGGCGTGCAGCGCCATGCGGCTGGTCTGCAGCGAGGACGAGCAGTAGCGGGTGACCGTACAGCCGGGGAGGTGGTCCATCCCCATCTGCACGGCGATGATGCGGCCCAGGTTGTTGCCCTGCTCGCCGCCGGGGAGGCCGCAGCCGAGCATCAGGTCGTCGATGTCCCTGGGGTCCAGCTCGGGGACCTTGGCCAGCGCGGTCTGGATGATGGTGGCGGTCAGGTCGTCCGCGCGCAGGTCCTTGAGGGACCCCTTGAAGGCCCGGCCGATCGGCGAGCGGGCGGCGGAAACGATCACGGCTTCGGGCATCACGCGGCTCCATGAGGGCTGGAAGACTGGGCTGACTTGGAAGTTACCCGGACGTATAGCTGAGGTCACCCAACAGGCTGTGTGATGCGGACCTCTTTTCTAAGCAACCGCTCAGTCGCCCGGGTTGTTCCCGTGCGGGACCGCCGGTCCGCGCCACCGCCGGGCCACCCTCACGCCCGGTCCGTCAGGGCCGCTCCCGCGCCGGCCGCCACGTGGCCCCCGACCCGGACGGCGGCGGCCCGCCGTCCGCGCCGTCCGCGGCGTCCACGCCGTGCCGCCTCGCCGGCTCCGTGTGCGCGGGCAGCCGCCGCCGCCGGCGGTGCTTGAGCAGGGCCCACGGCGCCCGGGCCCCCGTGACCTCCGTACCGGCCTCCCGTGCCGCCTGGGAGGCCGCCTTGGCCACCGGCAGCATGTCCTCGCGCCGCGACCCGTCCAGGTGGTCGGACTCCGGCCACAGCCCCAGCACCGCGCAGAGCGTCGGCAGCATCGCCATCGCCGCCGTCGCGTACCCCTCCGCCGAAGGGTGGTAGTTGTCGGGGCCGAACAGCTCCCGCGGATTCGCCTCGAACTCGGGCCCCAGCAGGTCGCCCAGCGACACCGTCCGCCCGCCCTGCTCCACCGCACCGATCGTCTGGGCCGCCGCCAACTGGCGGCTCACCCGCCGCGCCAGCCACCGCAGCGGCTGGTAGACCGGCTCGATCGTGCCCAGGTCCGGGCAGGTGCCCACGACCACCTCGGCGCCGGCCGTGCGCAGCCGCCGTACGGCCGTACTCAGGCAGCGCACCGACTGCGTCGCCGGCATCCGATGGGTCACGTCGTTGGCGCCGATCATGATCACGCAGACGTCCGGCACCCCCGACGGATCGGCCAGGACCAGCGACACCTGCCGGTCCAGATCGTCCGACCGGGCCCCGGGCAACGCCACGTTCCGCAGATCCACCGGCCGCTCGGCCACCGCCGCCAGCCCGGACGCGAGCAGCGCCCCCGGTGTCTGACCCGCCCTGCGCACCCCCTGCCCGGCCGCCGTGGAGTCACCCAGCATCACGAACCGCAACGGATCGGTGGGGCCCGCGAAGGCCACCCCGTACCGTCCGTTCGCACTCGGCGGGACCGGCGCCGTACCGCCGCCCACCTGCCTTTTCGCCAGCTGTACCTCCGCCAGCACCAGGCCCACCGTCGCCGCACCGATCAGCCCGACGCTGCCGCCGCCGTAGGCCGCGCCCGCTGCGATCCGCCGTGCCACCCTCGCCCTCGACACAGTCCGGTCCACCTCCTCCTTGCTGTGCAGCTGTACACAGCACTACCTGCCCCGTACGGGGCGTAGCCCAATCGCTTCGTCCAATGTCCTCCCCGTACGCATAGTCTTGCTTGACCATCTCGGAGACCCCGGAGTACACGGTGCAATTCCACGATTCGATGATCAGTCTTGTCGGCAACACCCCGCTGGTGAGGCTGCGCAATGTGTCGGCAGGCATTCAGGCGACGGTCCTGGCCAAAGTCGAGTACTTCAACCCCGGCGGGTCGGTGAAGGACCGCATCGCGCTGCGCATGATCGAGGCTGCCGAACAGAGCGGTGAACTCAAGCCCGGCGGCACCATCGTCGAGCCGACCAGTGGCAACACGGGCGTCGGCCTGGCCATCGTCGCCCAGCAGAAGGGCTACAAGTGCGTCTTCGTGTGCCCGGACAAGGTGTCCACGGACAAGATCAACGTCATGCGGGCGTACGGCGCGGAGGTCGTCGTCTGCCCCACTGCCGTCGACCCGGAGCACCCGGACTCGTACTACAACGTCTCCGACCGCCTGGTCCGTGAGACGCCCGGTGCCTGGAAGCCCGACCAGTACTCCAACCCGAACAACCCGCGCTCGCACTACGAGACCACGGGTCCGGAGCTCTGGGAGCAGACCGACGGGAGGATCACCCACTTCGTCGCGGGCGTCGGCACCGGGGGCACGATCTC
Source organism: Streptomyces sp. NPDC059499 (assembly GCF_042749285.1). NCBI lineage: Bacteria > Bacillati > Actinomycetota > Actinomycetes > Kitasatosporales > Streptomycetaceae > Streptomyces > Streptomyces sp. NPDC059499. The sequence goes on along the minus strand of NZ_JBHYTT010000005.1, from coordinate 73,435 downwards.
CGGCACCGGCCGCTATCTCAAGGAGATCAGCGAGAACCGCGTGCAGGTCATCGGCGCGGACCCGGAGGGCTCCGTGTACTCCGGCGGATCGGGACGCCCGTACCTGGTCGAGGGTGTCGGCGAGGACTTCTGGCCGAGCGCCTACGACCGTACGGTCACGGACGAGATCGTCGCGGTCTCCGACAAGGACTCCTTCCAGATGACCCGGCGCCTCGCCAAGGAGGAGGGCCTGCTGGTCGGCGGCTCCTGCGGCATGGCGGTCGTCGCGGCTCTGGAGGTCGCCGCGCGGCTCGGCCCCGACGACGTGGTGGTCGTGCTGCTGCCGGACAGCGGCCGCGGCTACATGAGCAAGATCTTCAACGACGAGTGGATGGCCGACTACGGCTTCCTGGAGGCCACCGGCACCTCCGCCCCGGTCGGTGCCGTGCTCGACTTCAAGGAGGGCCCGCTCCCCTCTCTCGTCCACATGCACCCGGACGAGACGGTCGGCGAGGCCATCGACGTACTCCGCGAGTACGGCGTCTCGCAGATGCCGATCGTGAAGCCCGGCGCGGGCCACCCGGACGTGATGGCCGCCGAGATCATCGGGTCCGTGGTCGAGCGCCAGCTCCTGGACGCCCTGTTCACGCAGCGCGCCTCGCTCTCCGACCCGCTGGACAAGCACATGTCGGCGCCGCTGCCGCAGGTCGGCTCCGGTGAACCGGTCGAGGACCTGATGGCCGCGCTCAGCGGTGCGGACGGCTCCGACGCGGCGATCGTGCTGGTCGAGGGCAAGCCGAAGGGCGTGGTGAGCAGGCAGGACCTGCTGGCCTTCCTCGCGAAGGACGCGACCCCGAAGGCGTAGGCCGGATTTCCGGGCTTCGCGAAACCGGTACGAGCGCGTCACGTGCGCGCAGCACCGGCTTAACACGGCTCCGGCACAGTAGTGGGTGTCGGCAGGGGAAACCCCGCCGGCACCAGATACGGCGACACGGACTACGGAGCGGCTCCCGGACCTCCACCGTCGCCAGGACGCGATACCCGGCCCTGACCCGGGAGCGCGTCCCTCGCGGGGACCGCCGTCGTCCCGCCCTCCGGGAAACCGGGGGTGCGGCGGTCCCCGCGACATATCTATGCGCGGAGATCGCCGCGGTCCGTGGCACGCGGATGCGCGCGGAGCGGCGGCACCCGCCCCCGCGGCCCGCCCGTCGGGGCCTCAGGCCTCCCAGTCGGACGAGGTCCTCTCACGCTGTTTGTCCCGGAACCACGGCAACCCACGGGCGGCGTGCACCGCGTTCACGCCGACGATCCCGAGCCAGGCCACGACGAGCCCGTCGATCCCGGCATTCGCGACGCCGATCGCCGACAGCGGGATGGCCAGAACCAACGAGACGACCCCGAAGCCGAAGCGCTCCCCGAAGGTCCCGCCCGTCCGGACAGGCTGCGTACCGCCCCGGGCGACCACCATCTGCTGCTCGGCGAAATGCCGCCGCACCCGCCGGTCCAAGGTGCCGTCGAGCCGTTGCTCGACCTTCTCCAGGAACGAGTCGATGAGTGCGGACTCGTATTCGGGTCCCAGCTCGCTGCGGGCCTGCAGGGTCGCGTCGAGCTCTTGCTTGAGCTCGGAGTCACGGGCTTCCATGCCCCTACGGTACGAATCGCGGGCGCCCGGGTCAGGGGGGTTAGCCCCCCAGTTTCCGCCCGTTTCCGTGCCGGGCGGGACGGCCCGTCGCATGCCGGGCGGGGCAGGGCGCACCGGCGTAGCGTGGACCGGGCGAAGAGGGGAGCCGGTTCATGACCACCGCGACGCCTTCCGCCCGCACCATCCCCCGCACCTCCGAGGAGCGGGCCCGGGAGGTCAACGAGGCAGAGCTCCGCGCCACCCTGTCCACCTTCCGGGAGCTGTCCGACGAGGACTGGGAGCGTCCGACGACCTGCACGGGCTGGACGGTCCGCGACATGCTCGCCCACATCGTCGGCCAGTACGAGGAGGTGCCCCGGCCCTGGGTCTCCGTACGGCGGATCCGGCAGGCGGGGCGGACGCATCCGCACCTGGGCCGGCTCGACGGTCACAACGAGAGTCAGATCGAGGACAGGCGGGCCGTGCCGGGCAGGGAACTCATCGGCGCTCTCGCCCACTACGCCCCCCAGGCCCTGCGCGCCCTGCGCCGCGTGCCCGTGCCCGTCCGCAGGAAGACGCGGCTCAGCCTGCTCTACCCGGAGGCCAAGGCCCTTCCCGACGACTCGATGGACTATCTGAACCGCGTCCTCATCGCCAGGGACACCTGGATGCACCGGGTGGACCTCAGCGACGCGACGGGAGCCGAGCTGCTCCTGGACGGGCACGACCGCGAGATCGTGGACCAGGTGGTGCTCGACCTCGCGCTCGCGTGGACCGGCCCCGCGGTGGAGATCGACCTCCACGGCCCCGCAGGCGGCAACTGCCTTCTCCTGGGCATCGGCAACCCCGCGGCGAGGCTCCGCGCGGACGCGATCGTCTTCGCCCGCCATGTGGCGGGCCGCCCTCCGCGCGGGCCGCTGGAGCTGGACGGCGACGACGACGCGCAGGCGGCGCTCATGGCGGCACGTGTCGTGTTCTGACCCCCGTGCGTGACAACGCGGCTGCGCAGGCTGCGCGCAGGACTTCAAGGAGCCATGGCCCTCGTGCGGTGGCCGTCCCGGATGGCGGGACTGTATATGGACATACAGTCCGCATGCTGGCTGAATGGATCCGTCGGCGCCGTGCGGTGCGACGGATCCTGGAGGGACCAGCATGAGCGGGAGCAGCCCGGCTGCGCGGTTGCAGCGGCTCTTCGAGGGGCAGCGGCTCACGCCCACCCAGCGGCGCATCGCCCACTCCATGGTCCGGCGGGCCGCCGATGCTCCCTTCCTGTCCAGTGTGGAGCTGGCCGAGCTGGCCGGGGTCAGCCAGCCGTCGGTCACCCGGTTCGCGGTGGCGCTCGGCTTCGACGGGTACCCGGCTCTCCGCAAGCACTTGAGAGAGGTCGCACCGGACGGAGCGGTGGCCGGGGGCGCGGTGGAGGAGACCCTCAACGAGTACCAGCAGGCCGTCCGGGCGGAGATCGAGAACCTGCAGCACCTGGCCGGACTCCTCGCCGATCAGGGCCCGGTGGAGCGGGCGGGCCGGCTGCTCGCCGCATCGCGGCCGCTGCCCGTGCTGGGGCTGAGGGCGGCCTCGTCGCAGGCTCGGGGGTTCGGGTACTTCGCCGCCAAGGTGCACCCGGACGTCCGCGTGCTCGACGAGGGCGGCACCATGCTGCACGACCGGATCGACGCCGCCCGGCGGGCGGGGGCCACCACGCTGATGTGTTTCGCGCTGCCCCGGCATCCGAGAGAGGTCGTGGACGCGCTCGCGTATGCGCAGGCGCAGGGACTGACCGTCGTGACCGTGGCCGATTCGGCCTTCGCCCCGGTGGCCAAGCACAGCGATGTGCTGATTCCGGCCGCCGTCGGGACGGGGCTCGCCTTCGACACCGCCTGCGCCCCGATGCTGCTGGGGCGGGTGCTGCTGGAGGCGATGTGCGACGGGCTGCCGGAGGCGCAGGCCCGGCTGGAGGAGTTCGACGCGCGGGCGGCGGCGCGGGGGCTGTTCGTCGAGTAGGGGTCTTCGGACGGCGCCCTCATTTTTTGACGATTCTCAGGTGTCGCTCATCTGTGCCTATTAATCTCCGCGCCCAGGAAGGTCCTCAGGGAGTCGTGGAGAGGGGTACGGACGTGGGGCGCGGAGCGCAGTCGTTGGCGAGGGTGGCCGTGATCGTGCGGGCCGGGGCGGCACCTCTGTGGTGGCCGGGCCTGCTGGCGGCGGCAGTCGGGGTATTCGTACCGGGGCTCACCGGGCGGCGGGTCGGGCTCCCGGCCGGGGCGGTGCTCTTCCTCGTGGCCGCCGTGGTGGTGGCTCTGCTGCGTACGGGGCGGTACGCGCAGCTCGCCGAAGGGGCCGCACGGGCCGGGCGGAGCGACTTTCTGCAGGACCGGGCCGTGACCGTGCGGAACTGGCGGCGGGCGCACCGGTGGTGGCTGCTGGGCGCGTTCGTCGCTGCCGTGGCCAGTGGCTTCCTCGTGCCGGGGGCCGGCGGGCTCCTGCTCGCCGGGGCCGGGGCCGGGCTCTGGGCCAAGGCCGTGCGGATCGGGCGGCGGGAGCAGCGGGACGACGTCCTGTACTGGGTGCGCACCGACTGGGCGGTGCGCGGCGGGCCCGCGGGTAAGCAGGTGAAGGCGTACCGGACGACCGGGCCCGTGGCGGGGGGGGGCCGGCCGGGGGGGGGGGGGGGGGGGCGCCCCCCTCGGCGCGCGGGGCGGACCCCCAGGAGGGGGGGGAGGAGATAGACCCCGGGAGCTTAAAAAAAAAAAACAACACGCGCG
>NZ_JBHYTT010000005.1:0-69063 GCF_042749285.1 Streptomyces sp. NPDC059499 | reverse complement strand
GTTGTGGTGGTTTTTTTTTGTTAAAACCCCCGCGGGGTGCACCCCGCGCGCGGGGGGGGGGGGGGGGGCGCCGCGCGGGGGGGGGGCGCGCCCCCCCCGCCGCTGAGTCCGGAGAGTCAGACCTCCAGTTCGGCCTCGATCTTCTTCAGCTGGTGGCGGGCCATCGCCAGGTTGGCGCGGCCCGAGTCCAGCACCAGATAGAGGAACAGACCGTTGTTGCCACGGGTCTTGAGCAGGCGGATCAGGTGGTACTGGCCGCTGAGGGTGATCAGGATGTCCTCGATCTCTTCCTTGATCCCCAGGTGTTCCATGGTGCGAAGTTTGGCGCGTACGACATCGGTGTTGCCCGCTGCGGCGACATCCAGGTTGAAGTCCTTGCCACCGCCGAGGGTGCCGAGTGCCATGCCGCTGGTGTAGTCGACGAGTGCGACACCGAGGGTGCCCTCGATCGCCGTCATCGCGTCCTTCAGTGACGCTTCGGTGTTCGCCATGAGTGCTCGTTCCTTTCCTGGCCGGCCCGGGCGGGCCGGATTCGTGTGTGTCAGCTGGGGTCTTGTGTGGGGCGGCGGGGGAGCGTGCGGGCCTGCGGGGCGCGTGCCGGGGGCGCGGGGCGGTCGGCGCGCTCCAGCGCGGCATCGACCACCTCGCCGATACGGGCGCCCGCGCGGCGCCCCTCGAGGTGCAGTCGGCCGACGTTGATGCGGTCCTCGGCCAGCAGGGTGAGGACGGCGGAGGCCCCTGCCGCGTACGTCGCGATGTAGCCGGTCTCGCCGCGGACCAGGAGTTCGCGGAAGCCGCCGCGGCCTGTGGCGTCGGTCATCCGGATGGACACACCGAGTGCGGCTGCGGTCAGCGCGGCGACGCCCTCGGCCTCGATACCGGGGGTGTCCTGGGCCAGTACCAGGCCGTCGGTACTGGCCGCCAGCGCGCCGGACAGGAGAGGGACCCGGGCCCGTAACCGCTGGAGCTCGTCGAGGACATCCTGCACTTCGGCCTCGGGCACCATCAGTTGTCTCCTCCCGGCACGCTGTCTGAGCGCGCGAATCACAGGGCCTCCAATGCGTCTCTGAGCCGGCGCAGCAGGGCGACGTCGGGGTCGGCCGTGACCTCGGGCAGCGTGATCCGGCCTGCCGCGGGAGCGGACGGGTCCGATGCCCGGCGGGCAGTGCCGACCAGCCCGGCCGCCGCGAGCCGGCGCAGGTCGACCAGGATGTGGAAGGCCGAGCGGCCCAGTTCCTGGGCGATGTCCGTGGCCGTACGCGCACCGTCCACCAGGTCCAGGACACGGCGCTGCCGTGGTGGGACCGGGGCGTCGACGGGGTGCGCCGCGGGGGTGAGCGGGGCACTGTCGGTGAGCGCGTCCGGCCAGATCCGGTCCAGCAGTTCCCGGCGCCGGAGCGTCTCGCGCTGCACGGCGTCCACGGGTACGGGGTGGACGGGGCCTATCCAGTGGGAGACCCCGTAGCGGAAGCGGGCCGGCGTGCGGGTCGGGGCCAGGGCGAAGAAGGCCGCGTCGTACAGCGCACCCAGGTGGCACAGCTCCAGCGCGCCGCCGGGCACCCGGCCGCTGTCCACGAGGTAGCGGCCGACCCGCTGTCCGGCGCCCGCCTGGGCGACCGCGTCCCACCAGCCCTCGGTGCGCAGCGCGCCACCGGTGATGAGCAGGACGTCGATCCCGGGGGTGGCGGGGCTCTCCGCGTGGACTATCTGGCCGTCGGCGAGGTACAGGGTGCCTCGGTCGCGCATCAATGCGCCGGTTGCGCGCTCGGCCGCGAGCCGCTGGAGCATGGGGGAGGGGACCGAAGGGGCGTCCTGTTCGGCGGTCTCCGGCCGGGTGGCGGTCGGTCTCATGCCAGGACCAGCCGCTCCGCGATCTCGCCGAGCCGTATGCGGGCGAGGGCGAGGTTGCCTTCCGCGCGGTCCAGCCAGAGGTGCAGGAAGACGCTGCTGTCGAAGTCCGTCTCGACGAAACGGAGGATGTGGTAACCGGGCGGGGTGGTGACGATGACGTCCTCGACGGCCGGTCCGGGCGGGGTGGATAAGTCCTGTGGCCGTGACTGCGCGAAGACCGGCTGCTCCGCGGCCATCCTCGCCACCTCGGCCGTCTCGGCGGCTGTCGCCTCGTGGTCACCGCCGGGCGAGTCGCCGATGGTGCCGAGGGCGAGACCGCTCGTCCAGTCGACCACTGCGGCGCCCCGGGCACCGGGCAGCCTCATGACTTCGAGCAGGCACTGGTCGATTCCGGGCAACGCGGACTCCCCTCCCGACGTGGCGTACGGCTGTAATGGAGAGGCTACGCAACGTGCTTGCGGCAGGTGGGAGTTCTGGCATTTTCCACAGGTACATGCGGTTCGCCGTGTAAAGGGGCTCCGGACGGCGGTGGGTGCGCAAGGTTTCCTCCCCGGCCGGTGGTGGCACGCGGGGTTCCGCTCCGGCAGGCGGTCGGACCGGACGGGGCGGGCGCTCCCTGTTGACTAGGAGTATTCAGACCCGCAGGATGTGAATAGAACAGTCACAGGCAGGACGGTCGCAGTCCCGAGGAGGCATTCCCCATGTCAGGACCCCGCCCCGTACGGGCACCGCGCGGTACGGAACTGAGTGCCCTGGGATGGCAGCAGGAAGCCGCCCTGCGCATGCTGCAGAACAACCTCGACCCCGAGGTGGCCGAGCACCCGGACAAGCTCGTCGTCTACGGCGGTACGGGCAAGGCGGCCCGCGACTGGCGGTCCTACGACGCCATGGTCCGCACCCTGCGGACGCTCAAGCAGGACGAGACGATGCTCGTCCAGTCCGGGCGGCCCGTCGGCGTCATGCAGACCCACGAGTGGGCGCCGCGCGTGCTGATCGCCAACTCCAACCTGGTGGGCGACTGGGCCAACTGGGAGGAGTTCCGCCGGCTGGAGGCCCTCGGGCTCACCATGTACGGGCAGATGACCGCCGGGTCCTGGATCTACATCGGGACGCAGGGCATCCTCCAGGGCACGTACGAGACGTTCGCCGCCGTCGCAGCCAAGAAGTTCGACGGCACCCTCGCGGGCACGATCACGCTGACCGCCGGACTCGGCGGCATGGGCGGCGCCCAGCCGCTCGCCGTCACCATGAACGACGGCGTCGCCATCTGTGTCGACGTCGACCCGCGCGCCATCGAGCGGCGCATCGAGCACAAGTACCTGGACGTGAGGGCCGACTCCCTGGAGCACGCGCTCCAACTGGCCGTCGAGGCGCGCGACGCCCGTCGTCCGCTCTCCATCGGACTGCTCGGCAACGCGGCGGAGCTCCTCCCGCGCATGCTTGCCGAGGGTGCCCCCATCGACATCGTGACCGACCAGACCTCGGCCCACGACCCGCTCGCCTACCTCCCCGTCGGCGTCGACTTCGACGACATGGCCTCGTACGCGGTGAGGGACCCGGCGGGCTTCACCACCCGCGCGCGCGAGTCCATGGCCAGGCACGTCGAGGCCATGGTCGGCTTCATGGACGCGGGCGCCGAGGTCTTCGACTACGGCAACTCGATCCGGGGCGAGGCCAAGCTCGCCGGTTACGCGCGCGCGTTCGACTTCCCCGGCTTCGTGCCCGCCTACATCCGGCCGCTCTTCTGCGAGGGCAAGGGCCCGTTCCGCTGGGCGGCGCTCTCCGGCGAGGCGTCGGACATCCACAAGACGGACAAGGCGCTCCTGGACCTCTTCCCGGAGAACGAGTCGCTGCACCGCTGGATCAAGATGGCGGGCGAGCGCGTCCACTTCCAGGGCCTCCCCGCGCGTATCTGCTGGCTCGGCCAGGGCGAGCGCGACAAGGCGGGCGACATGTTCAACGACATGGTCGGCAACGGCACCCTCGCCGCCCCGCTCGCGATCGGCCGCGACCACCTCGACTGCGGCTCGGTGGCGTCCCCGTACCGCGAGACGGAAGCCATGCTCGACGGGTCCGACGCGATCGCGGACTGGCCGCTCCTGAACGCCATGGTGAACGTCGCCTCCGGTGCCTCCTGGGTCTCCATCCACCACGGCGGCGGCGTGGGCATGGGCCGTTCCATCCACGCGGGCCAGGTCTCGGTCGCCGACGGCACGAAGCTGGCCGGCGAGAAGATCCGCCGCGTCCTCACCAACGACCCGGGCATGGGCGTCATCCGGCACGTGGACGCGGGCTACGACATCGCGGAGTCGGTCGCGGACGAGAAGGGCGTACGGATCCCGATGCGCGAGGGCGGCACCGCGTGAGCGACACCTTCCACGCCATGTGGCGCTCGCTGCGGCCCATCGGCCGCAGCGACGCCTCCGGCGGCTACCGCCGCTACGCCTGGACCGGCGCCGACGCCGAGTGCCGCCTGTGGTTCCAGGCGCAGGCCGAGGCGCGCGGTCTCGACTACGAGGTCGACCGCAACGGCAACCAGTGGGCCTGGCTCGGCGACCCGCTGGCCGGGGACGCCGTGGTCACCGGGTCCCATCTCGACTCCGTACCCGACGGCGGCGCCTTCGACGGCCCGCTCGGGGTGGTGTCCTCCTTCGCGGCCCTGGACGAACTCCGCCGCAGGAGAGTGGTGTTCACCAGGCCCTTCGCCATCACCAACTTCGGTGACGAGGAGGGGGCCCGCTTCGGGCTGGCCTGCGTCGGCTCCCGGCTCGCCGCAGGACAGCTGACCGTCGAGAACGCGCACCTGCTCCGCGACGGGGACGGTGTCACGCTGCCGCAGGCCATGGAGGCCGCCGGCTACGACCCCGACGCCATCGGGCCCGATCCCGAACGGCTCGCCCGTATCGGCGCGTTCGTGGAGCTCCACGTGGAGCAGGGACGGGCGCTCGACCTGAGCGGGGACGCGGTCGGTGTCGCCTCCGCCATCTGGCCGCACGGGCGGTGGCGGTTCGACTTCCGGGGCGAGGCCAACCACGCGGGCACCACCCGGCTCGTCGACCGGCGCGACCCGATGCTCACGTACGCGGAGACCGTGCTGGCGGCCCGGCGCGAGGCCGAGCTCGCAGGAGGGCTCGCGACCTTCGGCAAGATCGCTGTCGAGCCGAACGGGGTCAACGCGATCCCCTCCCTCGTCCGCGGCTGGCTCGACTCACGGGCCGCCGACCAGGCCACCCTCGACGCCGTCGTCGGCGGTATCGAGCGGGCCGCCCGGGAGCACGCCGGGCGGGCCGGGATCGACCTCGACGTCGTACGCGAGTCGTTCACGCCCGTCGTGGAGTTCCAGCACGCCCTGCGCGACGAGATCTGCCGGGTGCTGGGGAAGCACGGCCCGGACGACACGGGACGCACCGTCCCCGTCCTCGGCACGGGAGCGGGCCATGATGCGGGTATTTTGTCCGCTTCGGTGCCCACCGCCATGCTGTTCGTACGCAACCCCACCGGGATCTCGCACTCGCCGGCCGAACACGCCGCCGAGGACGACTGCGTGGCCGGGGTGATCGCTCTCGCCGACGTACTGGAAGGCCTCGCGTGCAGCTGACTACGCAACCCACGGGCACACCGGTCACCGCCACCTACTGGCTGTCCCACGCCTGGCTCGGCACCCACGTCGAGCCGGGCGTCGCCCTGGACGTCGCCGCAGGGCGCATCGCCGGTGTCCGTACGGGCATCGACACACCTCCGCCCGGCGCCACCGCGCTGCGCGGCCTGACCCTCCCGGGTCTGGCCAACACCCACTCGCACGCCTTCCACCGGGCCCTGCGCTCCACCGTCCAGGTCGGGTCCGGCACCTTCTGGACCTGGCGCGAACTGATGTACCGGACTGCCTCCCGACTCACCCCCGACACCTACTACGACCTGGCCCGTGCCACGTACGCCGAGATGGCCCTGGCCGGCATCACCGCCGTCGGTGAGTTCCACTACCTGCACCACGCGCCAGGCGGCACGCCCTACGACAATCCGAACGCGATGGGTGAGGCCCTCATCGCGGCGGCGGCCGAGGCGGGCATCCGCATCACCCTGCTCGACACCGCCTACCTCGCCGCCGGATTCGGCGAGAAGCCCAACCAGCACCAGCTCCGCTTCAGCGACACCACCGCCGACGCCTGGGCCGAGCGCGCCTCCCTGCTCAAGGGCGACGACCGGACGCTGATCGGCGCCGCCATCCACTCCGTGCGCGCCGTCCCGGCCGGGCAGCTGGCCACCGTCGCGAAATGGGCCGAGGAGCGGGAAGCGCCCCTCCACGTCCACCTCTCCGAGCAGACTGCCGAGAACGACGCCTGTCTCGCCGCCCACGGCCGCACCCCCACCCGGCTCCTCGCCGACCACGGGGTCCTCGGCCCGCGCACCACCGGCATCCACAACACGCACCTCACCGCCGAGGACATCACCCTGCTGGGCGGCTCCACGACCGGTACCTGCATGTGTCCCACCACCGAACGCGACCTCGCCGACGGCATCGGGCCCGCAGCAGCCCTCCAGCGGGCGGGCTCCCCGCTCTCGCTGGGCAGCGACAGCCACGCGGTGATCGACCTCTTCGAGGAAGCCAGGGCGATGGAGCTCAACGAGCGCCTGCGCACCCATGTACGTGGCCACTGGACGGCCGCGGCCCTGCTCAGAGCCGCTTCCGCCGACGGGCACGCGGCACTCGGCCGCCCCGACGCCGGCACGCTGGAACCGGGTGCGCCGGCCGACTTCGCCACCGTCGCACTGGACTCCGTCAGGACAGCGGGGCCGGCGCCCCGGCTGGCAGCCGAAGCAGCCGTATTCGCCGCCTCCGCCGCCGATGTGCGGCACACGGTCGTGGCAGGCCGGCATGTCGTACGGGACGGTCACCACACGCGGGTGCAGGACGTCCCCGCAGCACTCGCCTCCGCCGTCGCCGCCCTGCACGGCTGATCCCCGAACACGAGGAGAGCACCCCCCAGATGACGACGACCGCCGTCACCAACATCGCCAGCCTGGTCACCAACGACCCCTCCCTCGGAGACGGGACCCCCCTGGGCCTGATCCAGGACGCGGCCGTCGTCATCGAGGGCGACCGCATCGTCTGGACCGGTGAAGCCGGCAAAGCACCCGCCACCGACAACGCCGTCGACGCGGGCGGCCGGGCCATGATCCCCGGCTTCGTGGACTCCCATTCCCACCTGGTGTTCGCGGGCGACCGCACCCACGAGTTCAACGCCCGCATGTCCGGCCGGCCCTACTCCGCCGGCGGCATCCGCACGACCGTCTCCGCCACCCGCGCCGCCTCCGACGACGAGCTCTCGGCCAACGTCGCGCGCTATCTCGCCGAGGCGCTGCGCCAGGGAACCACCACCTTCGAGACCAAGTCCGGCTACGGCCTCACCGTCGAGGACGAGGCCCGCGCCCTGCGCGTCGCCTCCCGCCACACGGACGAAGTCACCTTCCTCGGCGCGCACATCGTGGGGCCCGAGTACGCGGACGACCCCGCCGGATACGTGGACCTGGTCACCGGGCCGATGCTGGACGCCTGCGCTCCGTACGCCCGCTGGATCGACGTCTTCTGCGAGAAGGGTGCCTTCGACGGGGACCAGGCGCGCGCCGTCCTCATCGCGGGCAAGGCCAGGGGCCTGCACCCCCGCGTCCACGCCAACCAGCTCGGCCACGGCCCCGGCGTCCAGCTCGCCGTCGAGCTCGACGCGGCGTCGGCCGACCACTGCACCCACCTCACCGACGCCGACCTCGACGCGCTCGGCCAGGGCGACACCGTGGCCACGCTGCTCCCCGGTGCCGAGTTCTCCACCCGGGCGACCTGGCCCGACGCCCGTCGCCTCCTCGGCGCCGGCGCCACCGTCGCGCTCTCCACCGACTGCAATCCGGGCTCGTCCTTCACCTCCTCCATGCCGTTCTGTATCGCCCTCGCCGTACGGGACATGGGCATGACCCCCGACGAGGCGCTCTGGTCCGCCACCGCGGGCGGCGCCGCCGCGCTGCGCCGCGGCGACATCGGCCGCATCACACCCGGCGCCCGCGCCGACCTCGTGCTCCTGGATGCCCCGAGCCACGTCCACCTCGCCTACCGGCCGGGAGTTCCGCTGGTCAGCAAGGTGTGGCGGCGCGGCGAACCGGTCGCGTAACGGCCGATAAGCGGAAGCAGCCGATTTTCACCGGTCGGTCACAAGATGTCGTGGGTGCCTACCGCGGAGTGACCGTGCCCGGTACCGTTCTGGGCAGCGTGGCTCAGGGGGTAGACCGGGGGTCTGGTGAGCAGTCGGCGCATACGTGTGGTCAGGCCCGGGGATCTGGGCGTGGGGGACATCGAGACCTGGCGGGAGCTGCGGGCGAAGTCCGGAGCTCCGGCCCATCCGTTCATGGAACCGGAATTCACCCTTGCCGTCGGCCGCGTCCGGCCGCGCGCACGGGTGGCCGTGATCAGCGACGAGGAGCAGGTGACGGCCGGCTACTTCCCCTTCGAGCGGGGGCGGTTCGGCGGTCACGGCAGGGCGATCGGCTTCGGGGTCTCCGACCTCCAGGGCGCGGTGCTGCGCCCGGGGCTCCCCCTGGACGCCAGGACGCTGCTGCGGGCCTGCGGTATCTCCGCATGGGAGTTCGACAACCTCGAAGCGGGCCAGGAACTCTTCGAGGAGGACGCCGCCCGCTCGTACCCCTCGTACGTCATCGATGTCGGTGACGGCTACGAGAGCTACGAGACGGAACTGCGGGCCCGGTCGCCGAAGTTCCTCAGGACCACCCTGGCGAAGGAGCGCAAGCTCGGCCGGCAGGCCGGTGAGGTGCGGTTCGTCCTGGACGAGCGGGATCCGGCGGTGCTGCGGACCCTGATGGAGTGGAAGTCAGCCCAGTACCGCAGGACCGGCCGCCGCGACCGCTTCGCGAAGAAGTGGATCCGCGACCTGGTGGAGTTCCTGTTCCACACCCGGGCTCCCGGGTGCGCGGGTCTGCTCTCGGTCCTGTACGCGGGGGACAAGCCCGTGGCCGCCCACTTCGGGCTGCGCTCGCGGACCGTGCTCTCGTGCTGGTTCCCGGCGTACGACCCCGAGTTCGCGAAGTTCTCTCCCGGGCTGATCCTCCATCTGCGGATGGCGCGGGCAGCCGCGGACGACGGCATCGGGATGCTCGACATGGGGCGCGGGGCGGCCGAGTACAAGGACGCCCTGAAGACCGGGGAGCTGACGGTCCACGAGGGTGCCTCGGTCAGGCCGGGTGCGGGCGCCGCGCTCCAGTGGCTCGGCCGTGAACCCTCGCGCAGGGCGCACAGCTTCGTGCGCAAGAGGCCCCGGCTCGCGGGCCTGGCCCAGCGCGGACTCGAACGGGCGGGCCGGCTGCGCAACACGAAGCAGCCGAAGCAGCCGAAGGAGCAGCCGAAGCGGGCGAAGGAGCCGCCGGAACAGCCGTAACGGCCGTTGCGGCGTCACAGCAACCGGCGCGGCGGCTGCAGCACGCGCAGTTCACAACGGGCGGCCATGGCGTCACGAAGACGTGGGGATGGGACCGGATGCCGTACAGGACACAACGATTCGGATCAGCACCGCAGTTACCTGACATCAGTCACCTCGCCGGTGTGGCCGTGGCCGAGCTGGAGCTCGGAGCACCGGACGGTACGGGCGCGGAGATCGCCCCCGCCCCCGGTGGCCCGCCGTTCAAGGACGGCCCGCACGAGGGCGAGGAGCAGCGGGTCTTCGCGCTCGTGCGGCTGCGCGGGCGCCCCATCGGCACGGTCGTCGGCCGGATCCGGGCGGGCGACGACCCGGCTTCCGTACTCGCCGGACAGGCGGTCGACGAGATCGACCTGCCGGAGCCGCTCCCCGCGTCCCGGCGGGCCGACGCTCCCCGGGCCACCGTCGTCGTCGCGACCCGGGAGCGCCCGGAGCAGCTCGCCCGCGCGCTCGACTCACTGCTGGCCCAGGACCACCCGGACTTCGAGATCGTCGTCGTCGACAACGCGCCCGCCACGACCGCCACCCGCGATCTCGTCGCGGCCGGGTACGCGCACCGAGGGGTCCGTCACGTCCTGGAACCCGTGCCCGGTCTGGCCGCCGCCCACAACCGGGGGATCGCCGCCGCCGATGCGGACGTCCTCGCGTTCACCGACGACGACGTGATCGCCGATCCGCACTGGCTCACCGCCCTCACCCTGCCCTTCGCCGCGGACCCGCGGCTCGGCTGTGTGACCGGCCTGATCCTGCCCGCGCGGCTGAACACCCCCGCGCAGACCCTGCTGGAGAGCCACGGCGGCTTCGCCAAGGGATTCGCCGGGCGCCGCTACGACCCCGCGCACCCGCCGGCCGACGAACCGCTCTTCCCGTTCACGGCCGGACGGTTCGGGTCCGGCGCCAACATGGCCTTCCGCGCCGGACCGTTGCGGGCCGTCGGCGGCTTCGACCCCGCCACCGGCACCGGAACCCCCGCCAGGGGCGGCGACGACCTCTACGCCTTCGTAAGGATCCTCGCCGGGGGCCACCCCCTGCTCTACACACCCGACGCGATCGTCTGGCACCACCACCGGGAGCGCTGGGAGGACCTGTGCGGACAGGCGTACGGGTACGGGGCCGGGCTCACCGCCTGCCTCACGGCACTCCTGGTCAGGAAGCCCGCGCTGCTGCCCGCCCTGCTCGCCCGGCTCCCGCGCGGTCTCGCCCACGCCCGCGCGATGACGGCCTCGCGCGCCACGGACGCGGCCGGCCGACGGGGCGTTCCCGGCGAGCACGGCACGTACACCTACCCGTGGCCCCGGCATCTGTCCCGGCTGGAGCGGCGGGGCCTGCTGTACGGCCCGGTCGGATACGTACGCGCCCGGCTGTCCGTCCGCGGCGAACCACGTCCCTGGGAGGGGAGATGAGCGCTCACAGATCCGGCAGCTCCGGGGCGTCCCGGATACCCGTGCTGCTCTACCACGCGGTGATGGACGACCCCCCGCAGTGGATCGCCGAGTTCACGGTCGGGCCGCGCGCGTTCGCGGCCCAGCTGGACGCGATCGCCGCCGGCGGGCGCACCGCCGTCCCGATCAGCGCACTCGTCGACCACCTCGCGGGGCGCGGCCCGCTGCCGGACCGCCCCGTCGTCCTCACCTTCGACGACGGTTTCGCGGATCTGCCCGGACCCACCGCCGAGGCGCTCGCCGGGCGTTCGATGCCCGCCACCGCGTACCTCACCACCGGCGCGCTGGCGCCCGGCGGCCGCAGTCTGCTGCCGCCCGGCCCGATGATGAGCCTGGAACAGGCGCCGCTGCTCGAGCAGTACGGCATGGAGGTGGGCGGGCACACGGTCACCCACTCCCAGCTGGACACGCTGACCGGTGCGGCTCTGAAGTGCGAGCTCACCGACTCCAAGAAGGCGTTGGAGGACGTGCTGGGCCATGAGGTGACCCATCTCGCCTATCCGCACGGGTACAACAGCGCGGCTGTGCGCCGCGCCGCCCGTGCCGCCGGGTACGAGAGTGCCGTGGCCGTCCGGCACGCGCTGAGCTCCGCGCGGGACGAGCCGTACCGGATCGCACGGCTGATCCTCCGGCGGGGGCACACGGTGCGGGACATCGAGGAGTGGATGGCCGGCGGTGGCGCTCCGGTGGCGCCGTTCCCCGACTCGCTGCCCACCGTCGGCTGGCGGTGGTACCGGCGGGCCCGGGCGGCGGTACGGGGGCCGGTGTTCGCGGGGTGAGGCGAACGGCGTGGGGCGAGCGAGGTGGGGCGAGCGGCGTGGGGCGAGCCGGGTGACGGGGCGCCGGATCGATCGAGAGCCGTACAAAGGCGAAGCACATTCCTATACTTCGCTTAAGGGGACAGCGGCGTGACGGCCGTGACCACTTCCGTGGGGGGAGTCGCACTGTGCAGCAGCCTGTTCCTGCGCCGGTCGCAGGGGACACCGCGGGGAGCAGCGGCTCCGCGCAGCCCCTGTCCGGGCCGTCCGGCACTCCGTCCCGTGAACCGTCCCGCAGCGGAGTCCCGGGCGCGCTGAGACCTCAGCCGCTGCTCACCTGGCTGCCGTTGCTCCTGGCAGCCGGACTGTGGATCCAGGCCCTGCCGCACATCGGATTCCGCTCGATGGGCGAGTACGGCCTGCTGGACCGGCTGCCGGTCACCTACTACCTCTCCCTGCTCGCCCTGACCGCGGGCTTCCTGGTCAGCCTGCGCCGCGCGGGTACGGCGCCCTGGTGGCCCGGCCTCTACTGCGCCGGTCTGCTGATGGCCCTCAAGGGCGTCCCCGCCGTGCTGTACGACTCCGAGCGCTACCCCTGGGCGTCCAAGCACGACGCCGTCATCAACCATCTGCTGGCCAACGGGGAACTGCGCCCGAACGAGGGCCTGTCCGGCAACATGTCGGCCTACGACCAGTGGCCGGGATTCTTCACCCTGAACGGCGGGCTCGTCCGCGCCTTCGGCGTCGACAGCGCCGCCACCTACCTCAACTGGGCACCCATCGTCCTCGGTCTGCTGATGATGCCGGTCCTGATCCTGATCTACCGCACCTTCAGCGAGGACTGGCGGCTGATCTGGACGGCCGTCTGGATCTTCCAGCTCGCCAACTGGGTGGGCCAGGACTACCTCGCCCCCCAGGGGCTCGCCTTCCTGCTCCACCTCGCCGTGTTCGCCGTCGTCGTACGGCACTTCGTGCGTCCCGGCTCCGCCGGAAGGCTGCGCTCCCGCGCCTACCTCGACCCGGCCGCCGCCGTCGTCCCGCCGCCCACCGGCACCCGGCAGCGCGCGATCTGCGTGGTGGTCCTGGTGCCGGTGATCGCCGCCGTCAACGCGGTGCACCAGCTGACCCCGGTGATGCTCTGCGTCACCCTGCTCGCCCTCAACCTCACCCGCCGCTACCGCAACCCCGGGCTGCTCGTCGTGGCCGGTCTGCTCATGCTGGCCTGGGACCTCACGATGGGCCGCCCCCTGTTCACCGAGACGCTGGGCACCCTGCGCGACTCGCTGGGCGAGCTGACCCAGAACTCCCGTGCCGGGTACGCGGGTCAGCTCACCGGGGCCGGGCCGGAACTGGCCGGGCGGGCCAACATCCTGATGGTGCTGACCGTGGCCGCCCTGGCGGGGACGGCCCTGCTGCTGCGCCGCCGCCTGGTGCACAGCGCGCTGCCGCTGCTGCTGACCTCCCTCGCCCCCGTTCCGCTCTTCGTCGTCAACGACTACGGCGGCGAAATGCTCTTCCGGGTCTACCTGTTCGCGCTGCCCGGCGCCGCGTTCTTCGCAGCCGCGGCGCTCGTGCCCGCGGCCGGGGGCAGCGGGGTGCACCGGGTGAGACCGGCCGTACGGAGGATCTGCGCGGTCGCGCTGCCCCTGTCGCTGGTCGCCCTGCTGGTGGGCTTCATGCCGTCGTACTACGGCAAGGAGCGGATGAACTACACACCGCCCGACGAGACGGCGCTCGTCACCCGCGCCATCGACCGGGCCCCCGACGGGGCCCTGATCCTGGCCACCACCGGCTCCTTCCCGCGGGCACTGCACCGCTACGACCACCTGGAGCACTGGTTCTTCGCCGAGCAGGAACTCCCCGAGAACGTGGCGATGCTCAAGGACCCCGCCGGCTACCTCTCGACCCGGATGCCGCCCGGCGCCGACGCCTTCGTCGTCCTCACGCACACCCAGGACATCTACACCGCCGGTGAGGGGCTGCTGCCGCCCGGCGGCTTCGCCCGGCTGACCAGGGACCTCACCGCGTCGCCGCTCTTCCGTGTGGTCGAGCGCACCGAGCACGGCGTCGTCCTGCAGTACACCGGGCCCTAGACGAGGAAGGCCGCCACCGTGTCCGAGAACCGGCAACCGACAGCACCGAGGCCACAGACCCTGATCAGAGCCGCTGTGGCGCTCTCCGGATGGGTGGCGCTCGCCGCGACCGCACTGCCGGGAGGCTCGCCCCTGCGCTGGATACCGGTGCTCCTCTTCGTCTGTGTCGGGCCGGGTTCCGCCCTGCTGTACCCGCAGCCGGGGATGCTCCGTCCGGGGGCCCGCCTCGAAGCGCTGGCGCTGGCCGCGCCCTTCGGCCTCTCGCTCGCCGTCCTCACGGCCACGTCGCTGTTCCTGGCCGAGGCGTTCTCGGCGACCGCGTTCCTGGTGTCGCTCGCCGCGTTCACCACGGTCGCGGCCGCGTGCCCCGGTCTTCCGCTGCCCGCCGCCACCCGCGGCGCCGCGGAGAGGGGCCGGGCCAAACCCGTGAGGCGCCGATGACCGGACGCCCGGTGCCGGCGCCGGTCTCGCTGTCGCGGCTGCGCAGGCCCCGAACCTATGTGGCGCTCGCCCTGGTCTCCGTGGCTGCGCTGCTGACCGGCCTCGTCGCCTGGTTCGGTACGCCCTCGCCCGGTGACGACGACCCTCCCGTACCGTCCGCGAACGACCTGCCCGCCGATGCCGCCACCGGTGAGGTGACCGGTGGAACGTGCGCCCCGTCCGCCACTCTCGTACCGCCGTGCGGAGCCTGGTGGGGCGCCTACGTTCCGTACGCGGAGAACGGGTCGCTCAAGGACGCGGTGTACGCGTTCGAGAAGAAGATCGGCCGGAAGCTCGACCTCCTGTACACGTACCACGACATGTCGAACACCGACCTCGACGGACAGCTCCTCACCCCCGACGAGCAGATCCTCGGCCGGGACCGGATGCTGATGCTGGCCTGGGAGTCCACGGTGTGGCGCGAGCCCCACCACGCGAACTACACCGAGGACCAGCTCGGCTGGGCGAAGGTCGCCTCGGGGGCGTACGACCGCGAGATCATCGACCCCCAGGCCCGTCGCATCAAGGCGTACGGGAAGCGGGTGTTCTTCTCCTTCGACCAGGAGGTCGACGCCCGGGTCGGCGACGCGGGCACTCCGGCGGAGTACGTCGCCGCCTACCGCCACCTCCACGACCGGTTCGAGGAGCTGGGTGTGGACAACGTGGTGTGGGTGTGGACGGTCTCCGGCTTCCTGCAGTCGGGGAAGCTCTTCGAACAGCTCTATCCGGGGGACGACTACGTCGACTGGATCGGCATGGACCAGTACAACTACTTCACCTGCCACGACACCACGGACTGGAAGGACTTCGACCGCAGCCAGCGGCCGACGTACGACTGGCTCCGTACGCACATCAGCGCGGAGAAACCGGTCATGCTCGCCGAGTTCGCCACCGTCCCGGATCCGGCCGACGCGGACCGCCAACGCGAGTGGTACGAGGAGATTCCCGAGGTCGTACGGACGATGAAGGGGGCCAGGGCCCTGGTGCACTGGAACCGTGCGGTGCCGGGCGAGGGCTGCGACCTCACCGTCAACGACGGCCCGGGGCTGGAGGGTTACCGCACGGCCGGCCAGGACGACTACTTCAAGCAGCCGGTCCCCGGCCGCTGATCCTGCCGCGGACGGTGCGGGCCACCGCCGTTGCCGCGAACAGCCCGCAGAACACGGGCAGTCCGGCAGCGGCGAAGGCGTCCTGGGCCGCCCATCCGGCCACCGCGAGCGCCCACACCAGAGCGGCGACGGCCCGCCGGGGCACGCCCGCGGACCGCAGCAGCACGGCCGCGAGCCCCAGGCAGAGCACCTGCAACGCGAGCGGCAGCCCCATGAGCACGGCGGCCGGTGAGTCCAGTCCGGCGACCTCGGCCAGGAAGCGGGCGAGCGTCCCGTGCGGTTCCTGCGAGGCGGCCGGTGGCCGGACACCGAGGAGCGGCGGTGCGGAGTGCAGGGCCGCCACGGTCACCAGCAGCGCCGACCCGATCAGCGCCGGCCGGAAACGCTGGAGCGCGACCGCCCCGCTGCAGACGACGATCATGAGCACCCCCGCGGTCACGGTGACCGGAGGCAGCGCATGGATCAGCTCGGTGCCGGTCAGCCGGTGGTGGCCGGTCTGCGCGACCCGCGTCAGAGGCACCCAGAACAGCCCGGCGGCGAGCCCCAGCAGCAGCCACAGCGCGCCGGTCAGCCAGGACTCGCCGTCCGTCCGGTCCGTGGCCGACGGCGAGCCGTCGCGCACGAGGACGGGGATACCGAAGGCGGGCGTCACCGCGTCGTGGGCGCCGCGCAGATACACCGTGTCCGCGGTCCAGTCCGCGCCGTACTCCTCGGCCCGCCGTTCCCGGGTGCGCCGATGCGCCGTGCGGGCCCAACTTGTGCCGAATTCCTCGTCCTTCGCCGCCCTCGGCCGCCTCCCGAGCCCGAGGACGGGCCGTCCCGTCAGCGCGGCGCGCAGCCCCAGGGCGGAGGCCGCCGCCACCGCCGTCATGCTCAGGAGCATCGCCCAGCCCGCCCCCGCGATCCCCAGCGGACCCAGCAGCAGGGCCGCACTGCCCAGCACCGCCGCGCACATGGCGCCCTGGAGGACGGCCAGCGCACCGGTACGGCCCTGTACCCGCAGCACGCCGATGTACAGCTCGACCAGGACCCGGGGCAGTGCGGCGGCGGCCAGCAGCCGCAGGACGAGCGTGCCGTGGTCGGCGTAGTCGTGGCCGAACGGGGCGAGGATCTGCGGGGCGAACACGACCAGCACGAGGACGACGGGAACCAGCAGCAGCGCCATCCGGCGCAGCGCCCCGCGTACGCCCTCGGCCAGATGGCCGGGGCTGTGGGAGGCGTGGGCGGTGAGCGAGGAGGCCATGTTGATGGCCATGAACTCCATGGTGCCGCCGACGGTGTACGCGATGTAGAAGAAGCCGTTGTGCGCGGCGTCGAAGCGGACCGCGACCATCACGGGCAGCAGATTGATCATGGCGAGGCTGAAGAGGGCGCCGACCGAGTCCCCGGCCAGGAACCTGCCGATCTCGCCGAGCCGGGGCGGCTCGCGGTCCCGGTCGGCTCCGGCCTGGTGCGGGATCAGTCTGCGAAAGATCAGCCAGCCGAGCGGCAGTACGGACAGGGCGATGGCCGCGGCCCAGGAGACGAACACGCCGAGTACGGGCAGGGCGGTGGCGAAGGCGGCGAGCATCAGCAGCTTGCCGACGGAGAACACGGCATTGCCGACGGGCACCCAGAAGGCCTTGCGCAGCCCGGTCAGCACCCCGTCCTGGAGCGTGAGGATCGCCCAGGCGACACACGACCCGGTGAACACGAGCCCGGCCGAGAGCGTGCCCAGCGGGGCGTACGAGTCCCCCCACAGGTCCAGGGTGAGCAGGAAGACCACGCAGGCCAGGGTGACGACGACGGAGCTGGCCAGATAGGTGCGGGCGACCAGGGACGCGGTGGCGCGTCCGGCCCGGGGCACGTACCGCACCACGGCCCCGATCATCGTCGTCGCGGTGACCGAGGCGAGGAGCCGCATCGCGGCGATGGCGGCGGATCCCTGGCCGACCGCCTCCTCGGTGTAGTAGCGGGCGGCGACCAGCCAGAAGCCGAGGCCGAGGGCGGCGGAGACCCCGGTGGAGAGCATCAGGGCGTAGGCGTTGCGGAACATCGAGTCGCCGCTCGCGCCGTCCTGTTCCGCCGGTACGGGCGGGTCCGCCGCCTCGGCGCCTCCGGCCGGCGGCGGGCCGACTCTGGTGGTGTCAGCCACCGGGCAGCTCTCTCGCGGGCGCGATGCCTGCCGCGGTGAGGACATCGATGACCCGGCCGGCGCGCAGGGGGTCGACGGGCAGGGCGTGCCGGGCGAACCGGGCGGCGTTGGCGGGGTGGACGGACGGGTCGGTGAACGACGCCCCGGCGTAGGTGTCGAGCGGCGGGTCGTAGAGGTAGCCGACGGTGATCCGGTGCCGGGCGAGGGCGGCGACGGCCGCGTCCCGGTCGGCCACCAGCAACGGCACCCGGAACAGCGGCTGTACGGGGGTGCCCGCAGGGTGCGGCGCCGCCCAGCGGGTGCCGAGGAGGCGTTCCGTGCCGGCCAGGTGTGCGGTGAGCTTCTCGTCGAGCCCGGAGAGGAGGCGTTCGATGCGCCGCAGCCGTAACCGGCCCGGGGCGACCCGGTAGTCGTGCATGTCGACCCGGACCCAGGAGTGGAAGCCGGTCAGGGAGGGAGCGGTGCCGAGGGCCTGTTCGAGCTCGGCGGGCCGCAGCGGCATCCGGATCTCCTCGCGCTCCTGGAGCCCGAGGAGCCGCAGAGCCCACCAGGCCGCGGGGGCGAGCCGCAGCCCGCGTACCGCCGCCTCCGCGTACGGCCGTACCGCGTAGGCGAGTTCCGCGGTGAGCGCGGCAGGATCGAGGAGCGCGTCGCGGGCCTGCTCCAGCGGGGCGCGCAGCCCCGGGTCGGCGACGGCGAGGAAGCCCCCCGCCTTGGCGCCGACGTGCTTGGACAGACTGAAGACGGCGGCGTCACCGAAGGTGCCTACCGGCTTTCCGTCCGTCTCGCTGCCGATGGCGTGCGCGGCGTCCTCGATCAGCGGGATGCCGAGCCGGTCGCAGCGCGCGCGCAGTGCCGGGGCGGGGTCGGGGTTTCCGTACAGATTGGTGGTGAGGACCGCCGAGAGTCCGTTCCACACGGAGTCGGGCACGGCGTCCACGTCGATGGAACCGTCCGCGGCGGACAGCGGAGCCTGGACGGGGCGCAGGCCCGCGGCGAGGACGACGAAGAGGATGACGTCGTCGTTGACGGGAGACATCAGGACCCTGCCGCCGGGCTCGCACCAGTGGCGGAGCGCCACGTAGAGGCCCAGCCTGCACGACGGTACGTAGAGGCATTCGCGGCCGATCCGGGCGCGCATCGCCGCTTCGGCCGCGGCGTGGGCCGCCGGACCGCTCTCCCCATCAGCCATGTGTTCCCCCCAGAACCCAAGTGTCCAATGTGGCCCAGTCCGTGGCACTTCGTCAACAATGCGGAAGGACCTGCCCGTTGCCGGGACAGGTCCTTCCGCGATGACATGCCGGGGGTCCGTGGACCACCGGATCATTCCTCCAGGGTCAGGCCCTTCCTGAGCTTGACCAGAGTCCGTGAGAGCAGCCGGGACACGTGCATCTGCGAGATGCCGAGCTCCTCGCCGATCTCCGACTGCGTCATGTTGGCGACGAACCGCAGCGAGAGGATCGTGCGGTCGCGCGTCGGGAGCGAAGCGATGAGCGGCTTCAGGGACTCGACGTACTCGATGCCTTCGAGCCCGTGGTCCTCGTAGCCGATGCGGTCCGCGAGCGCGCCCTCGTTGTCGTCGTCCTCGGGCTTGGCGTCCAGCGAGCTCGCGGTGTACGCGTTGCTCGCGGCCATGCCCTCGACGACCTCGTCGCCGGTGATGCCGAGGCGTTCGGCCAGCTCCGCCACGGTGGGCGCGCGGTCCAGCTTCTGGGACAGTTCGTCGCCCGCCTTGGCGAGGTCGAGGCGCAGTTCCTGCAGGCGGCGCGGTACGCGCACGGACCAGCTGGTGTCACGGAAGAAGCGCTTGATCTCACCGACGATGGTGGGCATCGCGAAGGTCGGGAACTCGACGCCGCGGCTGAGTTCGAAGCGGTCGATCGCCTTGATCAGGCCGATGGTGCCGACCTGGACGATGTCCTCCATGGGTTCGCTGCGCGAGCGGAACCGGGAAGCCGCGAACTTGACCAGTGCGAGGTTGAGTTCGACGAGGGTGTTGCGGACGTACGCGTACTCGTGGGTTCCCTCTTCGAGGGATTCGAGCCGTGCGAAGAGTGTCTTCGACAGCGCTCTGGCGTCCAGGGCGCCGACTTCGGCGAAGGGCGGGATCTCGGGGAGTTCCCCGTGGCCCTCGCTCAGAAGGTCGTTGTCGTCGTGGGGGGAGGTGCTGCTTGCGCGCGGGCCGGGTACGGCGGTCGCGGCGGGGGAGTCGGAATCGGTCGGTCCCTGAGGACATGTCGACGTGGCGTTGTGGGTACGCGATACGTCGAGCCGGGGTGACATGGTTCTCCTCCATCGTTCTCGGCATATGGCTGCCGATGCCCATACGTGTTCCTGCGGTGAAGCGGCGCCTCCAAAGCCGATCGGATTCCGGGTTTTGCTGTCCCTCCTACCCTTACCCGGTTCCCACCACGAGTTACAAGCGCCAAATACGCCTTTATGTCCGGTTTGTTGAGGTCTTCGACTACCGTGTGGCGAGGGAAACGCGTAATGTTTTACGCACGTCGGCGGCAGCCGCGCAGACAACCGCGCTCCTGGTGACGCGGACAGTGACGGACGGCGAAGAGGGACGGCATGGACCGCGGGACGGTCGGCAGTGCGAACCGGGGTCGGCTTCAGGTCGACGTCCGGACGGACGGCCGCAGCGAGGTTGTGACGCCGGTGGGTGAGCTCGATCACCACACCGCAGATCTGCTGCGTGAACCTCTGGAGAGCGCGGTCGAACAAGGGCGTACGCGCCTGGTGGTCGACTGCTCGAGGCTCGAGTTCTGTGACTCCACAGGACTCAACGTGCTGCTCGGTGCCCGCCTGAAGGCCGAAGCGGCCGGGGGCGGGGTCCACCTGGCCGGCATGCTGCCCGTGGTCGCTCGCGTCTTCGAGATCACGGGGGCCGAGGCGGTCTTCACCGTCCACGCCTCACTCGAAGAGGCTCTGGGCGCCTGACCGGGTTTTATGCGCTTTTGCAGCCCCGTGGGCCCCGGGTGTCACTCCCGTCACGCTGTTGGCACAGCCGAAGTGGGTGTTGTCACGATTCGGCAGGGCAGGAGACACCCCGATGGGGTCACGGACCCGGCACACTCTGTATCTGATCAGTATCTGTTCGATGGCAACACGGTGAATCGGTGAGGTGAAGCGCTGATGAGCACCACCCGGCAGCATCCGCCGGGCGGCCTCGGTCGCGAGCCGGACGGCGAGGGCGATGCCTCTGCCGTACCCGCGGACCGGCAGTGGCGGACCCTCTCGCTGAGGCAGGCCAGTGGCATTGTGCCGATGGCCCGGGACTTCGCCCGGCAGGCCCTGCACGACTGGGGCTGGCTCCCGGCGTCCGGCGCCGATCGCCGTGCCGCCGCCGAGGACGTCCTGCTCGTCGTCTCCGAGCTCGTCACGAACGCCTGCCTGCACGCGGACGGTCCTGAGGAGCTCCGTATCGCCTGCTCCTCCAAAGTGCTGCGGGTGGAGGTCGTCGACCGGGGCGCGGGACAGCCGTCGCCGCGCACCCCGCACCGAGCGGGGCGGCCCGGCGGACACGGCATGTTCATCGTCCAGCGGCTCTGTCTGGACTGGGGCGTCATGCGTACGCCGGACGAACCGGGCAAGACGGTGTGGGCGGAGCTGGCGGCGCCCGCATAGCCCCTTTCCCTCCGCCCCGCCGAAGAGGAGCGCGCCCGCCGGGCGCGCTCTTTGTCGTTTCCCGCCGGGTACCCGACACCGGTTCCCGGCGGGTACCGGCACCGTTTCCGGCGGTTGCCGCCGCCGTTTCCCGGCCGGGCGCGACCTCGAATCCTGCGGGCGCGTCCCTGCTTCCGGGCGGTACGACGGAGGGCCGCCGCACCGGATCGGTGCGACGGCCCTCGGCCATGGGGGAGTCCGTGTCAGCGGACGTCGCCCATGAGCGTCTTGACCTTGCCGCGGTACATGAAGATCGCGATACCCGCGGCCACCGCGAGGGCGGCCTGGAGCGCCACCACCCCGGTGCCGTTGAGCTCGACACCCGCGATGGACAGCAGGCCGGTGGTGCAGTCGCCGGCGGTGACCGCCAGGAACCAGACACCCATCATCTGGCTGGCGTACTTGGCCGGAGCCATCTTCGTGGTGACCGAGAGGCCGACCGGGGAGAGCGTCAGCTCGGCGACGGTCTGCACGAAGTAGATCGCGACCAGCCACATCGCCGCGGCCTTGTGACCGTCACCCGCGATGGTCAGGGGCAGCAGGAACAGGAAGAACGAAGCGCCGACCAGCACCAGGCCGGAGCTGAACTTCACGATCGTGCTGGGCTCCTTGCCCCGCCGGTTCAGCGCCATCCAGAAGGCGGCGAAGACCGGGGCCAGCGCCATGATCAGGACCGGGTTGACCGACTGGTACCAGGAGACCGGGAAGTTCCAGCCGAGGACCGAGTTCTCGGCCGAGGAGTCGGCGAAGATCGCCAGGGTCGAACCGCCCTGGTCGTAGATCATCCAGAAGATGGCGGCGGCCACGAAGAACCAGATGTAGCCGGACATCTTCTTCTGCTCGGTGTCGCTGAGCTCCTTGTCGCGCTTGATGCGCGTCAGGACCAGCACCGGAATGACGAGACCCGCGATCGTGATCGGGACCAGCAGCCAGTTCAGCGTGTAGACGCCGGTGACGACCGTGCCGATGTAGAAGACGGCAGCGACGCCCATCCAGATCATGGCCTTGCGCAGGGTCGAGGCGCGCTCGACCGCGTTCAGCGGCTTCGGGACGGTCAGGCTGCGCTCGTTCAGGTGGCGCGTGCCGAGCAGGAACTGGGCGACACCCAGACCCATGCCGAGCGCCGCGATGGCGAAGCCCAGGTGCCAGTTGACGCTCTCGCCGATGGTGCCGATGACGAGCGGTGCCGCGAAGGCACCCAGGTTGATGCCCATGTAGAAGATGGTGAAGCCACCGTCGCGGCGCGGGTCGTCCGGGCCGTCGTAGAGGTGGCCGACCATCGTCGAGATGTTGGACTTCAGCAGGCCGGAGCCGATCGCCACCAGGCCGAGACCGGCGAAGAACGTGCCCTCGGAGGGCAGTGCCAGGGTCAGGTGGCCGAGCATGATCGTGCCGCCGGCGATGGCGACGGTCTTGCGCGGGCCCCAGACCCGGTCGCCGAACCAGCCGCCGGGCATGGCGAGCAGGTACACCAACGACAGGTAGACCGAGTAGATCGCGGTGGCCGTACCCGGGTCCATGTCGAGCCCGTTGGGAGCGATCAGGTAGAGCGGGAGGAGGGCGCGCATGCCGTAATAGCTGAAGCGCTCCCACATCTCGGTCATGAAGAGAGTGGCCAGGCCGCGGGGGTGGCCGAAGAAGGTCTTCTCCGAACCAGAAGTACTGGCCGAGTCCTTCGTCAGGCTGGACGCCATGGTCGATCCTTGCTGGTCGGGACGCGCGCCTCGCGAGAGTGACGCGCCCGGTGGGGGGTAGCCGGCACCGGTACGGCCTCGCCCCACCCCCGACGCCTCAGGGGGATTCGATCCGGCCGCCGGCTCCACAGGGAGTCGGGGCGGAATCGGGGGACCGACCGCACCGGGATCCACACCCGGTGCGCGTATTCGCACTCCGGGCCCGGCTCACAGGTCATTCACTGATCAGGGCCGGTATGAACCGGCCCGCACATAAAAGTGACCCTTGGCGCGAAACGCTGCCCAAAGGTCCTTCTGTAGTGCAACAGGCGTCGAGCCACCATACGACACGACACACGGGGATATGAAAGGACTTGAGACATGGATCACAGGTTGCGGTGGAACCAGAGTCGCATATTCAAAGGGGGATGACCGATTCGTGGCCCTGTCCCGCAGGTCTCCATCAGCACCTCACCTCGGGCGCCCTGTGCGGACTACCATCACTGCATGACCCGTGTACTGCTCGCCGAGGACGACGCATCCATCTCGGAGCCCCTGGCCCGTGCCCTGCGTCGAGAGGGTTACGAGGTCGAGGTCCGCGAGGACGGCCCGACCGCACTCGACGCCGGACTCCAGGGCGGCGTCGACCTGGTCGTGCTCGACCTGGGACTCCCCGGGATGGACGGGCTGGAGGTCGCGCGGCGGCTGCGCGCCGACGGCCACGCCGTGCCGATCCTGGTGCTGACCGCGCGGGCCGACGAGGTGGACACCGTGGTCGGCCTGGACGCCGGGGCCGACGACTACGTCACCAAGCCGTTCCGTCTCGCCGAGCTCCTCGCCCGGGTCCGCGCCCTGCTGCGGCGCGGCGCCACCGAGACCGCCCCGCAGCCCGCCACCCACGGGGTCAGGATCGACGTCGAGTCGCACCGGGCCTGGATGGGCGAGGAGGAACTCCAGCTCACGGCCAAGGAGTTCGACCTGCTCCGGGTCCTCGTCCGGGACGCCGGCCGGGTCGTCACCCGCGACCAGCTGATGCGCGAGGTCTGGGACACCACCTGGTGGTCCTCCACGAAGACCCTCGACATGCACATCTCCTGGCTCCGCAAGAAGCTCGGTGACGATGCCGCCAATCCCCGTTACATCGCGACCGTCCGGGGCGTCGGCTTCCGCTTCGAGAAGAGCTGACGTACAGAAACACTCATGCGCCGTCGACTGATCAACTCCACGCTCGCCGTGGTGCTCGTGGTGATTGCCGTCTTCGGCGTCTCCCTCGTCATCGTCGAGACCCGCACCATCAGCAACAGCGCCCAGGAGAGCGTCGACTCCGAGGCGCTCCGACTGATCAGCGTCGTCGAGAGCCGGCTGCTCGGTGAGGAGCGCATCACCCCGGCCGTACTGTCCGAGCAGGTCGACCCCAGCCGTTACGCACGGGTCGAGATCCCGGGGCGGCCCCCCATCGAGGTCGGCGAGCGCCCCGAGGGCAGCGTCATCCGCAGTACGGAGACGGGCGAGCAGGGCGAGAAGGTCACCGTCGAGGAGTCCCGCTCCGCCGTCACCCGTGAGGTCGGCCGGACCCTGCTCATCATCGGCGCGGTGGCGCTCCTCGCGATCATCTCGGCCGTGCTCCTCGCCGTACGCCAGGCCAACCGGCTGACCTCGCCGCTCACCGACCTCGCCGAGACCGCCGAACGCCTCGGTTCCGGCGACCCGCGTCCCCGGCACAAGCGGTACGGGGTGACGGAGCTCGACCGGGTCGCCGACGTCCTGGACGCCTCCGCCGAGCGGATCGCCCGGATGCTGACCGCGGAACGACGCCTCGCCGCGGACGCCTCGCACCAGCTGCGCACCCCGCTGACCGCGCTCTCGATGCGGATCGAGGAGATCTCCGTCACCGACGACCCGGACACGGTGAAGGAGGAGGCGAGCATCGCGCTCACCCAGGTCGAGCGGCTCACGGACGTGGTGGAACGTCTGCTGACCAACGCCCGGGACGCGCGCACGGGCTCCGCGGTCTCCTTCGACCTCGACGAGGTCGTCAAGCAGCAGCTCGAGGAGTGGCGCCCGGCCTACCGCAGCGCGGGCCGGGCTGTCGTCTGCTCGGGCAAGCACGGACTGAAGGCGGTCGGCACTCCCGGTGCGGTCGCCCAGGTGCTCGCCGCACTGATCGAGAACTCACTGATGCACGGCGGCGGCACGGTGGCGCTGCGCACCCGTGTCACCGGAAACCAGGTCGTCATCGAGGTGACGGACGAGGGCCCGGGCGTCCCCGCCGACCTCGGGGCGCGGATCTTCGAGCGGACCATCAGCGGCCGCAACTCCACCGGGATCGGCCTCGCCGTCGCCCGTGACCTCGCGGAAGCCGACGGCGGCCGGCTCGAACTGCTCCAGCAGCAGCCCCCGGTCTTCGCCCTCTTCCTCAGCCGGATCGCACCGGACCGCAAGGAACGGGAACGCCCGGTGCGCTGAGCGCCTCAGGGGTGTACGGGATCGGGCGCTACTTCGCCGGCGGCTCGTCGCTGCTCCAGAAATCGTTCCGCGTTCGGCACGGCCTCCTCGGCGGGCAGCGCCTTGAACACCCAGGTGCGGTACGACCAGAAGCGGAACAGGGTGGCGACGCCGATCCCGACGATCTTGAAGACGTTGCTCTGCACCGGACCGTTCCACCCGAAGCCGTACGTCGCGGCGTACAGCACACCGTTCTCGATCACCGCCCCCGCGGCGCTGAACAGCAGGAAGAGCATCAGCTCCCGGGTCCGGCCGGACTTGTCGCGGTCCCGGTACGTCCAGTAACGGAAGCCGACGTAGTTGAAGAGGATGGCGACGAACGTTGCCAGGACACTGGCCCGGACCACCTGGAGGTCCGTGGTGTGCCGGACCAGGTTGAAGACCGCGATGTTGACCACCAGGCCCAGAGCGCCGACCGCGCCGAACTTGGCGACCTCCCGGGCAAGCAGATCAAGCCGGGCCCGCAGTGCGCCCCGTTCGCTCATGATGATCGCTCAGCCCCATCCGTTCGGTTTCGTCAACCCGGCCATGCTAACCAGCCCTCCCGTGTGACGCCTGTGTGCTGTCGGTGAGGTGTGGCGAGGCTGTGACGGGGGCCCTCGGCAGGAGAGGGTGGGGGAAGCCCCGGCGCGCCGGATACCCTGGACGCGTGACGTTCCCGGTAGTCGGCATGGTCGGCGGCGGTCAGCTCGCCCGTATGACCCACGAGGCGGGTATCCCCCTCGGCCTCAAGTTCAAGCTCCTCAGTGACACACCTCAGGATTCGGCAGCCCAGGTGGTGAGCGAAGTCGTCATCGGCGACTATCGCGACCTGGAGACGCTGCGCGCCTTCGCGCGCGGCTGCGACGTGATCACCTTCGATCACGAGCACGTGCCGACCGAGCATCTGCGTGCCCTGGAGGCGGACGGCATTCCCGTCCGCCCGGGCCCGGACGCGCTGGTGCACGCCCAGGACAAGGGGGTGATGCGCGCGAAGCTCACGGAGATCGGTGCGCCCTGCCCCCGCCACCGTCTCGTGAGCGACCCGGCGGACGCCGCGGCGTTCGCCGAGGAGACCGGGGGCTTCCCCGTCATCCTCAAGACGGTCCGCGGCGGCTACGACGGCAAGGGCGTGTGGGTGGTCCGCTCCGAGGCGGACGCCGCCGAGCCGTTCCGCGCCGGTGTCCCCGTCCTGGCCGAGGAGAAGGTCGACTTCGTACGGGAGCTGGCGGCCAACATCGTCCGCTCGCCGCACGGGCAGGCCGTCGCCTACCCGGTCGTCGAGTCCATCCAGGTCGACGGCGTCTGCGACACGGTCATCGCCCCGGCCCCCGAGCTGGACGAGCGGCTGGCCGGTGAGGCCCAGCAGCTCGCGCTGCGGATCGCCTCCGAGCTCGGTGTGGTCGGCCACCTCGCGGTCGAGCTGTTCGAGACCCGCGACGGTCAGATCCTCGTGAACGAACTGGCGATGCGCCCGCACAACTCCGGGCACTGGACCCAGGACGGCGCGATCACCTCCCAGTTCGCCAACCACGTGCGGGCCGTCCTCGACCTCCCGCTCGGCGACCCGCGCCCGCGCGCCACCTGGACGGTCATGTGCAACGTCCTGGGCGGCGACTACCCGGACATGTACCAGGCGTACCTGCACTGCATGGCCCGCGACCCGCAGCTCAAGATCCACATGTACGGCAAGGACGTGAAGCCCGGCCGCAAGGTCGGCCACGTCAACACCTACGGCGACGACCTGGCGGACGTGCGGGAGCGCGCCCGGCACGCGGCCGACTACCTGCGAGGAACAATCACCGAATGACTTCCCCCGGTACCGCCCCTGTCATCGGCATCGTCATGGGCTCGGACTCCGACTGGCCCGTCATGGAAGCGGCCGCGAAGGCACTCGACGAGTTCGAGATCCCCTACGAGGTCGACGTCGTCTCCGCCCACCGCATGCCGCGCGAGATGGTCGCGTACGGCGAGCAGGCGGCGGACCGCGGCCTGAAGGCGATCATCGCGGGCGCCGGGGGAGCGGCCCACCTGCCCGGCATGCTCGCCTCCGTGACCCCGCTGCCCGTCATCGGGGTTCCCGTCCCGCTGAAGTACCTGGACGGCATGGACAGCCTGCTCTCCATCGTGCAGATGCCGGCCGGAGTCCCCGTCGCCACCGTCTCGGTCGGCGGCGCACGCAACGCGGGGCTGCTCGCGGCCCGGATCCTCGCCGCCCACGACGGCGAGCTGCTGGCGCGGATGAAGGACTTCCAGCAGGAGCTGAACGACCAGGCGACGGAGAAGGGCAAGCGCCTCCGGGCCAAGGTCGAGGGCTCGGACTCCTTCGGCTTCGGGAAGTAGGCGCCCCATGGACAACCTGGACCGCGCCCGGCTGCTCCTCGCCGAGAACCCCGTCGTCGACGGCCACAACGACCTCCCCTGGGCCCTGCGCGAGCAGGTCGGCTACGACCTGGACGCCCGCGACATCGCCACCGACCAGACCGGCGCCCTGCACACCGACATCCCGCGCCTGCGGGCCGGCGGCGTCGGCGCCCAGTTCTGGTCCGTCTACGTCTCCACCCTCCTGACCGGTGACGACGCGGTCAGCGCCACGCTGGAGCAGATCGACGTGGTCGCCGAACTGCTGGAACGCCACCCGGCGGACCTGCGGCGCGCCCTGACCGCCGACGACATGGAGAAGGCCCGCGCCGAAGGCCGTATCGCGTCCCTGATGGGCGCCGAGGGCGGCCACTCCATCAACAACTCCCTGGGCACCCTGCGCGCCCTGCACACCCTCGGCGTCCGCTACATGACGCTGACGCACAACGACAACACCGACTGGGCGGACTCGGCGACCGACTCCGCGCAGGTCGGCGGCCTGTCGGAGTTCGGCCGCGAGGTCGTACGGGAAATGAACCGCATCGGCATGCTCGTCGACCTCTCGCACGTGGCGGCGACCACGATGCGCGACGCGCTCGCCACCTCCGTCGCGCCGGTGATCTTCTCGCACTCCTCGGCCCGGGCCGTCTGCGACCACCCGCGCAACATCCCCGACGACGTGCTGCGGATGCTCGCGGCCAACGGCGGAGTGGCCATGGCGACCTTCGTGCCGAAGTTCGTCCTGCCCGCAGCCGTCGCCTGGACGCTCGCCGCCGACCGCAACATGCGGGAGCACGGCCTGCACCACCTGGACACGACCGCGGCGGCGATGCGGATCCACGCGGACTTCGAGGCGGTCCACCCGCGCCCGGTGGCCACCGTGTCGACGATCGCCGACCACCTCGACCACATGCGTGAGATCGCCGGGGTCGACCACATCGGCATCGGCGGCGACTACGACGGCACGGCGTTCCTGCCCGAGGGCCTTCAGGACGTCTCCGGCTACCCGAACCTGATCGCCGAGCTGCTCACCCGGGGCTGGTCGGACGCCGACCTCGCCAAGCTGACCTGGCAGAACGCCGTACGTGTCCTGCGCGACGCGGAAGCGGTCTCCCGCGACCTCGGCGCACGGCGCGGACCCTCCCACGCCACGATCGACGAGCTGGACGGCCCTGCGGTCTAGTACCACCGGACGCCGGGCGGGCCGCATCGGGCCCGTCCGGCGGGTCCGGTGCGGCGGGCCCGTCAGCGGCTAGGCCTTCGGCCGGCCCATGGCGCGGTACGTCCACCCCGCCTCACGCCACACCGCCGGGTCCAGCGCATTGCGGCCGTCCAGGATGATCCGGCGCCCCGCGACCTCGCCCAGTGCCGCCGGGTCCAGCTCGCGGAACTCGCGCCACTCCGTCAGGTGCAGCACCACATCCGCGCCGCGCACCGCGTCCAGCGCGGTGTCCGCGTAGGCGAGGGTGGGGAAGAGCCGCCGGGCGTTGTCCATGCCCTTCGGGTCGAAGACCGTGACCTGGCCGCCCTGCAGATGGATCTGCCCGGCCACGTTCAGGGCCGGCGAGTCCCGTACGTCGTCCGAGTCCGGCTTGAACGTCGCGCCCAGCACGGCGACGCGCTGCCCGAGGAACGAGTCCCCGCCCACCGCCTCGCGGGCGAGCTCCACCATGTGCCCGCGACGGCGCATGTTGATGGAGTCGACCTCGCGCAGGAACGTCAGCGCCTGGTCCGCGCCCAGCTCACCCGCGCGCGCCATGAACGCCCGGATGTCCTTCGGCAGACAGCCGCCGCCGAACCCGATCCCGGCCCGCAGGAACTTCTTCCCGATCCGCTCGTCGTGGCCGATCGCCTCGGCCAGCTTCACCACATCGCCGTCGGCGGCCTCGCAGACCTCCGCCATCGCGTTGATGAAGGAGATCTTGGTCGCCAGGAACGAGTTCGCCGAGGTCTTCACCAGTTCGGCGGTGGGGAAGTCCGTCACCACGAACGGCGAGCCCTCTCCGACCGGCCCCGCGTACACCTCGCGCAGCAGCTTCTCGGCCCGCTCGCTCTCCACCCCGACGACGATCCGGTCCGGGTGCAGGGTGTCGTTCACGGCGAAGCCCTCGCGCAGGAACTCCGGGTTCCAGGCCAGCTCCGCATCCGTGCCCACCGGCGACAGCTCGGCCAGCCGTGCGGCCAGCCGGGCGGCGGAACCCACCGGGACGGTGGACTTCCCGACCACCAGCGCGGGCCGCGTCAGCTGCGGGGCCAGGGACTCGAAGGCGCTGTCCACGTAACTCATGTCGCACGCGTACTCGCCGTGCTTCTGCGGGGTGTTCACGCAGACGAAGTGCACGTCACCGAAGGCGCCGACCTCCTCCCAGGAGGTGGTGAACCGGAGCCGGCCGGTGGAGCCCTCGATGCCCGCGACGTGCTTCTGCAGGATCTCCTCGAGCCCGGGCTCGTACATCGGCACCCGGCCGGCCGAGAGCATCTCGATCTTCTCCGGCACGACATCGAGTCCGAGGACTTCGAAGCCCAGCTCAGCCATGGCCGCGGCATGGGTGGCGCCGAGATAACCGGTGCCGATCACAGTGATCCTGAGGGCCATGGGGTGCTCCTGAACGATGCGGACAGACGTGCGGAGCCGAGCATAACCGGGCCTGCCGAAACCTCGTTTTGCGGCTGTCGGCAAGCTCACGTGCCCCGCCCGTATGCCAGGTCGAGCCCCGGCCACTAAAATTGGGTTACTTAACAGTAGTTAGCATCCTTGGGGAGTGAACGTCTTGGCGGGTTCGACCGACTTCGACCTCTACCGTCCGGCCGAGGAGCACGACATGCTCCGCGAGACGATCCGTTCCCTCGCCGAGGCGAAGATCGCTCCGTTCGCCGCCGAGGTGGACGAGGAGGCCCGCTTCCCGCAGGAGGCCCTGGACGCCCTGGTCGCCTCCGACCTCCACGCGGTTCACGTCCCGGAGGAGTACGGCGGCGCGGGCGCCGACGCGCTCGCCACGGTCATCGTGATCGAGGAGGTGGCCCGCGCCTGCGCGTCCTCCTCCCTCATCCCGGCCGTGAACAAGCTCGGCTCGCTCCCGGTGATCCTCTCCGGCTCCGAGGACCTCAAGAAGAAGTACCTGGGTCCGCTCGCCAAGGGCGACGCGATGTTCTCGTACGCCCTGTCCGAGCCGGACGCCGGCTCCGACGCGGCGGGCATGAAGACCAAGGCCGTCCGCGACGGCGACTTCTGGATCCTCAACGGTGTGAAGCGCTGGATCACCAACGCGGGCGTCTCCGACTTCTACACGGTCATGGCCGTCACCGACCCGACCAAGCGCTCCAAGGGCATCTCGGCGTTCGTCGTCGAGAAGTCGGACGAGGGTGTCTCCTTCGGCGCCCCGGAGAAGAAGCTCGGCATCAAGGGCTCCCCGACGCGCGAGGTCTACCTCGACAACGTCCGTATCCCCGCCGACCGCATGATCGGCGAGGAGGGCACCGGCTTCGCCACGGCGATGAAGACCCTGGACCACACCCGCATCACCATCGCGGCCCAGGCGCTCGGCATCGCGCAGGGCGCCCTCGACTACGCCAAGGGCTACGTCCAGGAGCGCAAGCAGTTCGGCAAGCCGATCGGCGACTTCCAGGGCATCCAGTTCATGCTCGCCGACATGGCGATGAAGCTGGAGGCGGCCCGCCAGCTCACCTACGCGGCGGCGGCCAAGTCCGAGCGCCTCGACGGCGACCTCACCTTCTTCGGTGCCGCGGCCAAGTGCTTCGCCTCCGACGTCGCCATGGAGGTCACCACGGACGCCGTCCAGCTGCTCGGCGGCTACGGCTACACGCGGGACTACCCGGTGGAGCGGATGATGCGCGACGCGAAGATCACGCAGATCTACGAGGGCACGAACCAGGTCCAGCGCATCGTCATGGCGCGCAACCTGCCGTAACCGCTACCGGCGGCGCACCGCACACGAAAAGGTCCGGACGGAGAACCGTCCGGACCTTTCGCGTGCCTGCGGTCAGTTGCCCTTGACCGTGACCTTCTCGTCGTTCTTCAGCTGCTCGACGAGCTGCTTGACCTTGGCCTTGTCCCAGACCAGGTTGCCGTTGACGCTGCCCGAGATCGGGATGTTCATCGACGTGCCCTCGCCGCCCGTGACGCCCTTCATCGCGAAGAACATCTGGCCCAGCGACCAGAGCGACATGTCCTTGTCGACGATCAGCGTGTCCAGGCCGGCGCCCATCGTCGGGTACAGCTTGAACGGGTTGAGGATCGTGGAAGGCGTCGCCGTCTGGGAGGCCAGCGCCGCGAGGAACTTCTGCTGGTTCTTCGTACGGTCCAGGTCGCTGCCCGCGAACGCGTACCGGGTGCGGACGAAGGCGAGTGACTGCTCGCCGTTCAGGGTCTGCTTGCCGGCCTGGAAGTCGGCGCCGGACTTCTTGTCCTTGAAGGCCTTCGGGATGTCCAGCTCCACGCCGCCGATCGCGTCCACGATCTTGGCGAAGCCGCCGAAGCCGATCTCGACGTAGTGGTCGATGCGCAGCCCGGTGTTGAACTCGACCGTGCGGACCAGCAGCTCCGGGCCGTCCTCCGCGTACGCGGCGTTCAGCTTCGTGGTGCGGCCCGTGCCCTTGAAGGTCTTGCCGGACTCGGAGCCGACGAAGGTCGGGATCTCGACGTTCGAGTCGCGGGGCAGGGAGATCAGCGTCGGGCCGTTGGAGCCGTCGTGCAGGATCATCATCGAGTCGGTGCGCTTGCCCTCGGCGGAGCCGGTGTGCAGCTTCTTCTTGTCCTCGGCCGTCATGCCCTCGCGGCTGTCGGAGCCGACGATGAGGTAGTTCGTCCCGTCGCCCTCGGAGGGGCGCTCGATGACCTTGGAGAGGTCGACCTCGCGCTTGAGCTTGCCGTCGGCCCAGAAGTACGTGCCGACGGAGACGGCGAGCAGCGCGACCACCAGGGTCAGTGCGCCGACCTTGATGCGCCGGCCCCAGTTGGGCATGGGGCGGCCCTGTACGTAGCCGCGGTCACCGCCGCCGCTGCCGTACCCGCCACCGCCGCCCTGTCCGCCGCCGTTGCCGCCGCCGTAGACCTGGCCGGTGTTGTAGCCGCTGTCGAAACCGTCGTCGGCGTACCCCTGTCCCTGCGGCGGGATCCGGGGCGGGGCCTGCGGCGCGCCCTGCGGCGGAGCGGGACGCCGCCGGACGTGCGGCATGGCGCGGGCGCTCTCGGGCTGCGGGTTCGCGCTGCCCTGCCCATAGCGCTCGCCGGGTCCGCCGTTCCGTCCTTCGGGCCAATCGTTCATGCGGAACAGTGTGCCGTCCCGGCCCGCACGTATTACAGGGTGTACCGGAAATCGGACCAGGGCTGTTGCGAAGCTGATGCAATGCAACCGGGGGCAAGCCCCCGCATAAGGTGGAGGGCATGACAGATCAGGCCCAGCCACCGGAGGGCGATATTCCGGCCAAGCCGACCGCGGCCTCCCGGACCACCCTCAGCCACATCATGACCGGCAGCGACACCAATCTCCTGGGTACGGTGCACGGCGGTGTGATCATGAAACTGGTCGACGACGCCGCGGGTGCGGTTGCCGGCCGGCACTCCGGTGGCCCGGCCGTGACGGCTTCGATGGACGAGATGGTCTTCCTCGAGCCGGTCCGCGTCGGTGACCTTGTTCACGTCCGCGCGCAGGTGAACTGGACCGGCCGCTCCTCGATGGAGGTCGGAGTCCGCGTCCTGGCCGAGCGGTGGAACGAGTCGACCCCGGCCCAGCAGGTCGGGAGCGCCTATCTGGTGTTCGCGGCGGTCGACGAGGACGGCAAGCCGCGCCGTGTACCCGAGGTGGTCCCGGAGACGGAGCGCGACAAGCGGCGCTACCAGGAGGCCCAGATCCGGCGTACGCACCGCCTCGCCCGGCGCCGTGCGATCAAGGAGCTGAGGGAGCAGCGCGCCGCCGAGGGCATCGACGACTGAGGCCGCACACGGAGCAGGGGTGCCGGTCGCGGACCGGCACCCCTGACCCGGAGGAGGGTTACGGGCAGACCACCTGGTCGCCCGTCACCGTGCCGAACTCGCCCCGCTGCGGGTCCTCGGCCTTGACCCGCTGGACCTTCGTGAAGTCGGATCCCGCCTTCACCTTCATCGTCCCGCCCTGCCCCTTCACGGCCTTCAGCTCGCACCCGGGCAGTGCCGTCGCCAGGGCCTTCGCCGACCGGTCCCAACGGGGGTCGTAGCTGACCACGGTCCGCCTGAGGTCGCGCGGGCCGCCGTTCAGCGGGGAGCGGGTGGTGTTGAAACCGGTGTCGCGCAGCGCCGCGTCGACCTTCTGGCCGAGCCCGTCCTTCGGCGTCCCGTTGTAGACCTGCACCCGGATCTGCTCCGGGGCCACGCCGACGAGCGTCGCCCTGGGCTGCTTCGGCAGGTGGGGGGCGAGCGGCTTGTCCTCGCGCAGCGCCCGGAACAGCTTCTTCGACTTCTTGGTGTCCCACTTCACCGTGGAGCCGATGCCCTTGACGGGGTACCCACCGTTCTTGATCGGTACGGAGGCGAACTCCGACGAGGCCGGGGTGAAGCCACGCATCGCCTTGCCGAGCTCCAGCATCAGCTCCGTGCCGAACCCCTTGTCGGCGCGGACGGATCGGAGCATCGACGAGGCGACCTGCTGGAACTTCACCGGGTTCGTCAGCACACCGCTGCTGGTGGTCTGCTTGACCAGCGCGGCCATGAACTTCTGCTGGCGTTGCATCCGGCCCAGGTCGGCGGCCCCGTCGATGTGCCGGGACCGTACGTACTGCAGGGCCTTGCCGCCGTCCAGCTTGTGGGTGCCCGGGGCCAGGTTGAGGCCCGTGTAGGGGTCCTTGAGCGGCTTGGCGGTGCAGATCTGCACCCCGCCCAGGGTGTCGACCGTCTCCATGAAGCTGGTGAAGTCGACCTCCATGTAGTGGTCGATCTTGACGCCGGTCATGCCCTCGACGGTGCGCACGGTCAGCTGCGGGCCGCCCTCCGCGTAGGCGGCGTTGAGCTTCACCGGGTGGGCGGAGTGCTTCTTGCCGGTGGTCCGGTCGGTGTGGGCCGGGATCTCGGCGTAACTGTCGCGGGGCAGACTGACGACGCTCGCGCGCCGCTTGTCGGCCGAGAGGTGGACGAGCATGAGGGTGTCGGTGCAGTGACAGGGCGCGCCCCCCAGCCTGTACTTGCTCCTCTCCGCCTTGGTGATCTTCTCCCGGCCGTCGGTGCCGACCAGCAGGAAGTTCATGCCGTGGCTGCCCTGGGGTCGGTTCTTCATGTCCTTGAACGGGTCGACCCGGTCGATCCCCGTCTCCAGGCTGCTCACCACGGCATGGCCGATCCCGCCGGCGCCGAGTACCAGCACGGACAGCCCGGTGGCCACCCGCATGCCCCAGCGGGGCGGCCTCTTCCGGCTGCCGGTCCGAGGCCGGTGCCCGGTGCCCGCTCCGGGCTTCCGAGCGGTTCTGCGCTGTGCGGGAGCGGTGCGGGGGTGCGGTGGACGGGGCGATCGGTGCGGCGTGGGCACGGGGGACACCTCCGCGGTGCGAGTAGGACTTTCGCACGGTAGGCCCATACGATCTGCAGACCGGGAGGAGACCCGGCGGCGCGCGCCGGTGTCCCCCATTCGCGGTAACGTGGCGGCCGAATCACGCCGCATCCCGGGGTGCGAGAGCCCCCCGAACCCCCGGCACCCCCGAGGACCCCTGAGGACCACATGTCTGCCGCGCAGTACCCCGCCGTCTCAGTGATCATGCCGGTGCTCAATGAGGAACGCCATCTCAGGAACTCGGTCCGGCACATCCTGGAGCAGGAGTACGCCGGTGAGATGGAGGTGGTGATCGCCCTCGGTCCCTCGACCGACCGTACGGACGAGATCGCCGCTGAGCTGGTACGGGAGGACTCCCGGGTCCACACCGTGCCGAACCCGACCGGCCGCACCCCCGCCGCGCTGAACGCCGCGATCAAGGCCTCACGTCACCCGATCGTGGTACGGGTCGACGGTCACGGCATGCTCTCCCCGAACTACATTGCGACCGCGGTCCGCCTCCTGGAGGAGACCGGCGCGCAGAACGTCGGCGGCATCATGCACGCCGAGGGTGAGAACGCCTGGGAGGACGCCGTCGCCGCCGCGATGACGTCGAAGATCGGCGTCGGCAACGCGGCCTTCCACACCGGCGGCCAGGCGGGCCCCGCCGAGACCGTGTACCTGGGAGTCTTCCGCCGCGAGGCGCTGGAGCGGGCCGACGGCTACAACGTGGAGTTCATCCGCGCCCAGGACTGGGAGCTGAACTTCCGCATCCGCGAGGCCGGCGGCCAGATCTGGTTCTCGCCGGAGCTGAAGGTGCAGTACCGCCCGCGGCCCAGCATCCGCGCCCTCTCCAAGCAGTACAAGGAGTACGGCCGCTGGCGCCACGTCGTGGCCCGGTACCACGCAGGCTCGATCAACCTGCGCTACCTGGCCCCGCCGACCGCCGTCTGTGCGATCGCGGCCGGCATCGTCGTCGGCGCGGCCGTCACCCCGTGGGCGTTCGTCGTGCCGGCCGGGTACGTCGCGGCGATCGTCGCCGGGTCGCTGCCCGCGGGCAAGGGCCTGCCGCTCAAGGCGCGGGCGCAGATCCCGGTGGCGCTGGCCACCATGCACATGTCGTGGGGATACGGCTTCCTGACCAGCCCGCGGTCGCTCGCGAAGAGGGTCATCGCGAGCCGCCGACCGGCGGTGCGGGAACAGGCGGTCTGACAGCAGTACGCGAGGAAGGGCCCCGCCGTCTCCGGCGGGGCCCTTCCTGCGTACGGCTGTCAGAAGGTGTAGTTCGGGTTGACGTGCATGCACGCCTCCTCGTTCGCACCGTTGAGAGCGCCCGCCGACTCCGGTGTCTTCTCGTCGACGGCCTTGGCCGGGTACGCCCCGTCCTCGCGCCAGTCGGCACCCACGGCCAGCACGATGCCCGAGACGTCGGTCGACTTCTGCACCTGGGACACCGGGATACCGAGGGCCTTGGCGACCGCCTGGGCGTCACCCTCCATGTCCGCGCTGGGGTAGAGGACGCCGGTCCGGCCGGCCGCCGTGACGTTCTGGGAGTCGACCGAGGCCTTGGCGAAGCCCGCGTCCGTGAGCAGGTCCTTGACCGCGGTCGCACGGCCCTGTGCCGGACCGAGACCGTCCGTGCTGGTCGCATTGCGCACGCTGACGGGGATCTCCGCGGCGGGCGCGGCGACGTCCTTGGTGACAGGTGTCTTGCGCTTGGACGCCTTGCCGTCCAGCGGGATGTCCTCACGGACCATCCGGAACACCTGCTCGGCCTCGCCGGTCTTGGGGAACACCCGGCCGGCCAGATTGCCCGTCCCGTAGACGTTCGGCATGGTCGTCATGGTGATGCGGTCGGTCGGGGCCTTCTTGAGCTCCTCCGCCAGGTCGTACAGCTTCTTGACCGTGTCCAGGCCCTTGTCGACCGTCAGCGCGGTGGTGGCCGCCTCGGCGAGCCCCATCAGCTTTCCGGGGTCGGTGAGCTTGGTGCCCTTGCGCAGCTCGCGCACCATCGAGTTCAGGTACTGGTGCTGGGCCTTGGCGCGGCCGAGGTCCGTGTTGTCCTCGAAGCCGTAGCGGGTGCGCAGCCACTGCAGGGCCTGCTCGCCCTTGATGGACGTGGTGCCTTCCTCCAGCTTCAGCCCGGAGCCCCTGCCGTCCCCGTGCGAGTGGATGTTGGCGTCGACACAGACCGGGACGCCGCCGATCGCGTCGGCCATCGAGACCACGCCCGCGAAGTCGATCATCATGAAGTGGTCGATGGTGATCCCGGTGAGCTCGTACCAGGCGGCCACCGTGCACCCGGGCCCGCCGCGGCCGAGGCTCTCGTTCGTCTGGACGGGCCTCGTGCTGGCCGGGTACACCTTGTCGGTTTTCGGGTCGGTGCACTTGGGCATCTTCAGCATGGTGTCGCGCGGCATGCTGACGACCGAGATGTTGCTGCGGTCCGCGGAGAGGTGCAGCAGCATCTGTACGTCGGCGAGCGGTGTGCCCCCGAAGGTCTCCTTGGCGCCGCCGAGCTTCTGGTTGGCCTTGGAGTCACGGGCGTCGGACCCGATGATCAGGATGTTCAGCGGGGTCTGCCCGGCGGCGTTGGCCTTGTGGTCGGCCATGTCCTTGTCGCCGAGGGTCAGGTCCTCTTTCTTGATGTTGCCGTTGAGGTGCTTGTAATAGAGGTATCCAGCTCCGCCGGTGCCGAGTATCAGCAGGGCGAGAACGGACGCGACCCAGCGCAGTACGCGCCGTTTTCCGCGTTTGGCGGACCGTCTGGAACGTCGGTTCGGCCCGCCTTGGCGGTGCCCGCCCTCCGGCGGGGCGGACCGTTCTCGCCGACCGCGACCGTCCCTTGCTCCGCCGTCCTCCATGTCGCCGCTGCCGAGGACACCGTCGACCGGGCCCTCGTGCCGGACGCGCGACCGCGTCCCCTCCCCAGGCGTGCTGCTCCGTCCCACCAGGACCCCCCTGCTGCTCAGACTTTCGCTGTGGCGCGACGACCAGTCGTCACTTCGCGCACTCTGCCTTGTCGGCGCTTGCCTTCTGAATGTCTTCCGGTGCCTCGGCCGGGCCGGTGACGGGCACCCCCGCGCCCTTGAAGTCGGCTCCCAGGGTCAACACCATCGCCTGAATTCCTTCGGCGTCGGCTGCTCCCTGCTTGAGCGCCGTGGCGGGCAGCCCCATGATCGCCGCGAGGGCGCGGGCCTGGTCCGCCTGGTCGGGCGCGTACGCCAGTGTCGTCGTGTCGGCCTTCGCCGGGGCGTTCGCCTTGTTCGTGGCCTCCGGCACGCCCTGCTCGGCCTGCAGCCAGGTGACCGTCGCGTCCGCCGCACCGGCGATGCTGCCGCCGTTGAGGACGTCGACGCGAATGTCGGCCGGATCGGCCTTGGCGCCCTTGAGCACCGCTTCCTGCGTGCTCCTGGCCGCCGTCTCCTTCTGCTTCACCTCGGTCAGGGAGGTGTCGGAGCGCATCATCGCGAAGAGCTGCTCCGACTTCCGTGGTTCCACGACCACGGTGACGGGCGTCGGCTCGGCAGGGTTGTCGATCACCGGCAGCGTGACGAAGGTGATGTTCCTGGTGTCGATCCTGCCGAGTTCCCGCGCGAGCGACGTCAGCTTCTTGATCGACCCGATGCCGGAGTCGACGGTGAGCGCCTTGGTCGCCGCGTCCGCGAGGCCGAAGAGCTTGCTGGGGCTCGTCAGCGTGTCGTCGGACTTCATCTGCCGGATCATCGAGCCGATGAACTGCTGCTGCACCTTGATCCGGTCGAGGTCGCTCTGGTTGCCGAAACTGTGCCTGGTGCGGACGAAGGCCAGTGCCTGCTCGCCCTCGACGGTGGACTCACCGGCCGGCAGGTCGAGGTGCGAGTCGGGGTCCTTGACCGCCTCGGCCAGGCATACCTTGACCCCGCCGACGGCCGTGGACAGCTCCTTGACCGCATTGAAGTCGACCATCATGAAGTGGTCGACGGAGAGGCCGGTGATCTTCTTGACCGTGCGCATCGTGCAGCCCGGGTCGCGCCCTTCCTGGCCGAGGCTGACGTTGAACCGGACGTTCCGCGAGCCGGGTACGACCTTCTCCGAACCGTCCGGCTGCTTGGTGGTGCACTCCGGGATGTCCGTCATCAGGTCCCGGGGGATGCTCATCGCCGTGGCGTTGGTGCGGTCCGCGGAGACGTGGAAGAGGATGTTGGTGTCGGCGTGGCCGGTGCTGCCCTTGTCGCCGTAGCCCTCGTTGCCGCTGCCGGTGCGTTTGTCGGTGCCGATGATCAGTATGTTGAGCGGCCCCTCGGCGGCGACGCTCTTGCTGCCCGCGTCACCGACGTCGACGGTGTCGAGGTTGCCGTTGAACTTCTGGTACAGGGCGTACGCCCCCGCCGATCCGGCCACGATCACGAAGGCCATCACGCCGCCGGTCCACAGCAGGGCCTTCTTCCGCCGTGCCTTCGGGGGCGTGCGCTTGCGGCGCCCGGCCGGCACCGACGGCTGCTCCTGGGTGTGCCCGCTCCGTGCGGGGCGGCGGTTCCGCTGCCCGGGCACCTCGCGGAGGGCGTCGTCGGAGGCATAGGGGTCCGGCGTACGGGACGTGCCGGACGACTCTGTTCCGGAGTGGTTCAGTCGCAATTCGTAATTGCCGGTCTGCAGGTTGAGTACCCACTGGTCGGCGGCGTCGATTTCGTCCGCCCGCCCACGGCTATGCGCGTCCACGGTTTCCTGAATCCTCCGTCGGTGCCACGCGAGGCGCCTCCCCCGGCAGGGCGCTCGGTCTGTCGCTCCAGCAGTGCGCGGCCTTGGGGCCGACGGCACCGGATCGCGTCACACTATCCGGCCGATTCGGCCATGGGCGGCGTGCGTGACATATTCCACCCCTCTTATAACCGGGCATTCTGCCTATTCCACTCCGATTGCCGCCCATTGCTTGGCCATTGCTTTACTGGTC
The DNA here is from genome assembly GCF_042749285.1 of Streptomyces sp. NPDC059499. Taxonomy (NCBI): domain Bacteria; kingdom Bacillati; phylum Actinomycetota; class Actinomycetes; order Kitasatosporales; family Streptomycetaceae; genus Streptomyces; species Streptomyces sp. NPDC059499. The sequence continues at coordinate 29,087 of NZ_JBHYTT010000005.1, read as the reverse complement.
GCACGGGTCGTCCGCGGCATTCGACCCCGAATAGGTGGGGGCGGGCGTCGGACTCCCGTCCGTATCGCCGGGCTTCTCGTCGGTGGGGTTCTTCTCGGAACTGTGAGTCGGCTGTGAATTCCCCGCATTGTTCTCGTCGGCGGGGACCACGGCGACGGGCTCGTCCTTGCGCAACTGCTCGAACAGCCGGTCGGCGTCCGGCTGGACGAGCTCGTCCCGGTTCCGGTCCGCGCGGTAGGGCTGCCGGGGCACGGTCAGGAACTGCACCTTCTCCGTGGGTACGTTCCGCATCCCGCGCACCAGGTCGTACAGGTCCCTGAGCGAGTCCAGCCCCGGGTCGGTGGTGAGCGACTTCGTCGCCGCGTCCAGCACCGGGTACAGCCTCGTCGGGTTGAGCAGGACGCCGTTGCTCTGCATCTTGTTCACGAGGGCCCCGAGGAACTTCTGCTGGCGGTCCATCCGCTCGGTGTCGCTGCCGTCGCCGATCGACTTGCGGGCCCGTACGTACCCCAGTGCCTGCTCGCCGTCGAGCTTCTGGCGACCCGCGGGGAGCTCGAGATGGGCGTCGTCGTCCTTGACCGGCTCCTTGAGGCAGACCTCGACACCGTCCACGGCGTCGACCATGTCCTTGAAGCCGCTGAAGTCGATGACCATGTGGTGGTCGACGCGAATGCCCGTCATGTTCTCGACGGTGCGGATCGTGCAGGCGGTGCCGCCCAGTTCGAAGGCCCAGTTGAACTGGGCGAACTGCTTCCTGGTGGCTTTGCCGCCCGCGGGGTGACAGCTCGGGATGTCGACCATCAGGTCACGCGGGATGGACACCGCGGTGGCGCTCTTACGGTCGGCCGCGAGGTGCAGGAGGATCGTGGTGTCCGAGCGCTGACTGCCGCCGTCGTCCCGGCCGTACTTGCCGTTGTCGCCCGACCGGGTGTCCGAGCCGATGAGCAGGATGTTCTGCGCGTCCATCGCGATCGCGGTGGGGCGCTCCTTCTCGTACGCCTTGAGCTCGGCGGCGGCGCTCGTGTCGGTCGTGATGTTGCCGTCGAGCTTCTTGTACAGCCACCAGCCGACCCCGGCGGCGACCAGCACGAGGAACGAGGCGGCGAGAGCGGTCCAGCGGAGCCAGTGCCGCCGGTGCCCGGGAACTCCGCCCTTGGGCCGGTCCGCCCAGGTCTGGATCCCCTCGTCACCGCCGCCGTCGCCGCTGTCGTTCCCGGCGTCGCCGCCCGGGGCGGGTGAGCCGTCCTGCGGGGTTGCCCCGGAACCGTCCTGCGACCCTTCCCGCGGCCCGCCCTTCGGCCCGTCCTCGGCCGAGGAGTCCGGGCGGTCCGGGCGATCCGGGTCGGCAGGGGGTCCGGAGCTGTCGGTCACGTCTGTGTCCATCCTTCACGTTCGGCGGCGCGATGAGCCGCCGGTCGCAGGAGTAGACGGCTGAACCTCACGCTTGGTTGTGCATTCAGACGGAGTGGTCTGTACCGCCCGATCATGTACCGCAGCCGGTGCTCAGTCCCGGGGGCTCGGCCCGCCGTGGGCCGGACGGGTGGCCCACGGAGCGCTTGTCATACCGCGGTGCCGCTGACCCGCTCGCTCTCGACGCGCTTGGCCAGTCCATCCGCGTCCAGCAGGCCGAGGTGGCGGCACAGGACCACGGAGCCCCCGGCGGCCAGCGGGGCGAAGAGACCGGCGGAGAGTCCTCCCCAGGTGTCGTACGAACGTCCCGTCAGCAGGCGCGACCCCGGCGTGAGGCCCAGTTCCGCCGCGTCCTCGCGGGCCCGTGCGACGAGCCGGTCCGCCGTCAGTTCGACGCCGTCCACGGCCAGGGCGGGCGCGGCGGGGTCGACGGGTGCGTACGGGGAGAAGCGGTCGCCCTGGCCCGGCACCTCCACCGCGTAGTCCGCGAAGCCCTCGGGCGGCTGAGGGAAACGGCCGCCGAGAGGGCGCAGCGCCAGCGCGATCCGCTCGCCGCGGCAGGCGCGCGCACGGTCCAGCGTGTCCGGTCCGCTGACGACGAGATCGGCGGCGGCGGGGTCGCCCTGGACATCGGCGACGACGCCCACCGACGAGCACGCGAGCAGCCAGACCGCGGACTGCCAGTGGGCGGGGAGCAGCAGCGCCAGCCGGTCGCCCGGTTCGGCGGCCAGATCTCCCTGCAGCAGATTGGCGGTCTTGGCCACCCAATTGGCGAAGGTGGCCACCGACAGTTCGACGCGCTCTCCGGTTGCGTCGTCGTAGAAGGTGACCAGGGGGCGGGCCGGGTCCGCGGCGAGCGCGGATCGCAGCAGGTCGGCGGGGGTGCGATCACTGGCGTTCATCCGCGCAAGGGTACGCGGCCGGTACGGACGGGGCGGGGCGCGACGGGTGCCGCATACACCGGATCGGCAGACGGTCCGTCAAGTGGGGGCGGCGCCCCTCCAGTAGCCGGAGATGTCGGTTCTGCCCAGGATTTCCTGTATGCATGCACTTCTTGCAACCTCCATCGGCGTCACCTGCGCGGCGGCACTCACCCTGCCGCTCGCCGCGCCCGCGCCTGCCGCACCCGCTTCTGCCCCGGTCGCCCAGGCGGCCGGGGCTACCGCTGCCGAACCCTCGGGTTCGACGCAGTCCCTGCCCCTGCGACCGCTCACCGGCGAGTCCTCGCGGGCCACCGGTGAACCCACCGACTCCAGGTCGCTGTCCCCCGAATCCGCCCAGGGTCTGGGTCAGCGCAAAGCCCACCGCTTCTCGCTCGTCGGCGTGGTCTGGGACGACGCCGACACCGAACTCCACGGAACCGTGCAGGTCCGTACCCGCTCGACCGCCACCGCGCGCTGGTCCGGCTGGCAGGACCTCGAGACACACAACTCCGACCACGGTGCCGACACCGGGAGCGCCGAGCGCGAGTCCGCCACGGTCCGCGGTTCCACGGCCCCGCTCTGGGTCGGCGACTCGGACGGCGTCGAAGTACGCGTACGTGCCGAGGCCGCGCAGAACCGGGCCGACCGGTCGGCACCGCTCCCCGAGGGGCTGCGGGTGGAACTCGTCGACCCGGGCGACGACCCGCAGCAGCCCGCCGCCGGCACCCCTGGCACCGGCACCGCCACGCCCGTCACGTCCCCCCAGCCCGGTGCGCTTCCCGGTGCCGGCGCCCTCACCCTGGCGGCGGCCGAGAGTTCCGCCGTGAACGCCGACCTCGCCCCGCTCGGCGCCACCGAGATCCCCGCCCTCAGCAAGGCCGAGTCCGAGGAACAGGCCGTCGTGGCCGCGGGCGCCAAGCCGTTCGTGGGACCACGCCCGCGCATCGTCACGCGCAAGGGCTGGGGCGCCGACGAGAGCCTGCGGGAGCGCAACTTCGCGTACACCACGACCGTCAAGGCCGCCTTCATCCACCACAGCGCCACGGGCAACAACTACACCTGTGCCCAGGCGCCCTCGGTCCTGCGCAGTATCTACCGCTACCACGTCAAGAGCAGTGGCTGGCGCGACTTCGGCTACAACTTCGCCGTCGACAAGTGCGGAAACATCTACGAAGGACGCGCGGGAGGCGTGACGAAGGCTGTCCTGGGGGCCCACACCCTCGGTTTCAACTCCAACAGCATGGGCATCGCGGTACTCGGAACGTACAGCTCGAAGAATCCGCCCGCCGCCTCCGTGACCGCGATCGCCAAGCTCACCGCATGGAAGCTCGGTCTGTTCGGCCGCAACCCCAAGGCCAAGGTCACGCTCGTCTCGGGCGGCAGCGGCAAGTACAAGAAGGGTGCGAAGGCCAAGCTCAACGTCATCTCCGGTCACCGCGACGGTTTCGCAACCGAATGCCCCGGGAGCCGTCTCTACAAGAAGCTCGGCACGGCCCGGACCAGTTCGGCCAACCTGCAGGGCCGCTGACCGGGAGAGCTCCGAACGGTCTGCATACACTGGCCAGCCGATACGAGGCCCGGCCCCAGCAGGAAGCAGAGACGGTGCTGTGACAGAGGCAAGAGAAGCGATCCTCCTGGTAGGAGGCAAGGGCACCCGGCTGCGTCCGCTCACGGTGCACACCCCGAAGCCGATGGTTCCGGCGGCGGGGGTCCCGTTCCTCACGCACCAGCTGGCGCGTGCACGGGCGGCCGGGGTGGAGCACATCGTGCTCGCGACGTCCTACCTGGCGGAGGTGTTCGAACCGTACTTCGGTGACGGTTCGTCGCTCGGCCTCTCCATCGAGTACGTCACCGAGCACGAGCCGCTCGGTACGGGCGGAGCCATCCGCAACGTGGCGTCGCGGCTGGCCTCCGGCCCGGACGAGCCCGTCCTCATCTTCAACGGGGACATCCTCACCGGTCTCGACATCCGGGCCCTGGTCACGTCGCACGCCACGTCGGGAGCGGACGTCTCCCTGCACCTCACGAGAGTGGAGGACCCGCGTGCCTTCGGTCTCGTACCGACGGACGCCTCGGGCAGGGTGACGGCCTTCCTCGAGAAGCCGCAGACGCCCGAGGAGATAGTCACCGACCAGATCAACGCGGGGGCGTACATCTTCCGCAGGTCGGTCATCGACACCATCCCGGCCGGCCGGCCGGTCTCGGTGGAACGCGAGACCTTCCCCGGACTCCTCGCCTCCGGTGCCCATCTCCAGGGCATGGTCGACTCCACCTACTGGCTCGACCTCGGCACCCCGCAGGCGTTCGTCCGCGGCTCGGCCGACCTGGTCCTGGGCCGCGCACCGTCCCCGGCGGTGCCGGGCCGCTGCGGGGACCGCCTGGTGCTGCCCACCGCATCCGTGGCCGCCGACGCCAAACTCACCGGCGGTACGGTCATCGGCGAGGGCGCGCTGATCGGCGCGGGCGCGAGGATCTCGGGTTCCACCGTCCTGGCGGACGCGGTCGTCGAACCGGGGGCCGTGATCACCGACTCGCTGGTCGGGGCGGGCGCCAGGATCGGCAGCCGTACGGTGCTCGCCGGCGCGGTGATCGGGGACGGCGCACAGGTCGGAGCCGACAACGAACTGCGCGACGGGGTCCGCGTCTGGTGCGGTGCCGTCCTTCCGGACGCCTCGGTGCGTTTCTCCTCCGACGAGTAGGTTCCGTTCCGTCGGCCGTACCCTCGAAGGCAACCGACGACCGAGGACCTCATCCGTGGCAGGACGCTTCGTACCCCGCACCACCGCCGTGCCCCATCAGCTGCCGGCGGCGGCGGTCACGTCCGTCCCGACCCTGGACCGGACCTGGACCCCGCCGGGTCCGCTCGATCTGCGGCTCGTCCTGAGCCCCCTGCGGCGGGGCCCCGTGGACCCCACGTACCGGGCCCTGCCCGACGGCTCGTTCTGGCGGGCCACTCGCACACCCGCCGGTCCCGGCACCCTCCGGGTCACGGCCGCCCGGGACGGCCGGATCGAGGCGGCGGCCTGGGGCCCCGGCGCGCAGTGGCTCCTGGACAGGCTGCCGGCGCTGCTCGGCGAGGGGGACGACCCGGACGCCTTCCGCCCGCGCCACCGGCTGGTCGCCGCGACCCACCACAGCCGGCCCGGTCTGCGCCTGCTGCGCACCGGTCTGGTGATGGAGTCCCTGATTCCGTCGATCCTCGAACAGAAGGTCACCACCGACGAGGCCTACCGCGCCTGGCGCCTGCTGGTCCGCCGCTACGGCACCCCGGCGCCCGGCCCCCAGGACGGGCTGTTCGGCGCCCACGGCCTGTACGTCATGCCCGACGCCAGGACCTGGTCCCTGATCCCGTCCTGGGAATGGCACCGTGCGGGCGTCGACGCCAAGCGCTCCTCGACGATCCTGCGTGCCGTCCGGGTGGCACGCAGGATGCAGGAAGCCGCCGCCATGGAGCTCCCCGAGGCCATGGCCCGTCTGGAGCTGATCCCGGGCATCGGCCCCTGGACCGCGGCGGAGACCCTGCAGCGCTCGAACGGCGCCGCCGACGCGGTCACGGTCGGCGACCTCCACCTCCCGGGCATCGTCGGCCACGCCCTGGCGGGCAACAGGAACGCCGACGACGAGGAGATGCTGGCCCTCCTGGCCCCGTACGAGGGCCAGCGGCACCGGGCGACGCGCCTGATCATGCTGTCGGGCCGCACCCCGGCCCGCCGGGCCCCTCGCATGACACCGGGCGACATCGCCCGCCTGTGAGAGCCGTGAGAGCCGTGAGAGCCGTGAAGGGCCCGTGACGGGCAGGGAGACCCCCTGTCCGCCTCACCTCACCGCGACGAACTCCTCGACGTCGCGCGGGCCCCGCTCACGTGGCGCACCCGCCGCGTGCCCCACGGCCACCGCGCCCAGCGGATCCCACGAGTCCGGAAGGTCCAGCACCTCGCGCACCACGTCCCGGCAGAACATCGTCGAGGACACCCACGCCGAGCCGAGCCGCTCACCGGCCAGCGCCACCAGGAAGTTCTGGACGCCCGCGCCGGCCGCGACCACGAACATCTCGCGCTCCGCGGCGTCCCTGCGCTCGTCCCCGTAGGTGTGCGAGCCGTCCATCACCAGGCACGGCACCGCCAGATACGGCGCGTTGCGCAGGACGTCGCCCCGCCGCACCCGCTTGGCGATCGACTCCTCGCTCCGGCCGTCCCGGCGCAGGTCCGCGATCCACGCGTCGCGCATCGCGTCGAGCAGCCGGGTCCGTGACTCCGCCGACTCCAGCAGGACGAACCGCCACGGCGTCGTGTGATGCGGGGCCGGAGCCGTCACCGCCGCCGCGACCGCACGCCGTACGGCTCCCGGGTCCACCGGCTCGTCCGTGAACTCCCGCACCGTGCGCCGCAGATGCAGCGCCTCGCGTACCGCTTCGGACGTTCCCAGCCGGAACATGTCGTCGGCGGCGACCCGCACCATGGCCCGGGCACCGCCCCCGGTGTCCGCCGTGGCCGTGACATGGGCCAGCCCGCGCACCACCGCGACCGGCAGCCCCGACGCCTTGCCCTTCACCAGGTCACCGGCCGAGGCCAGCTCGTCGGCCGTGGCGACCACGGTCGCGCTCAGCGGATTGCCGTACGCGTCCGTGCCGCCCCGGAGGTCGTCCAGCACCCTGACCCCGGCGGCCCCGATCGCGACGTCCGTCAGGCCGTTGCGCCAGGGGCGCCCGAAGGTGTCCGTGACGACGACTCCGACCTCGACCCCGAGCGTGTCGCGCAGTCCGTCCCGGATCGCCCGTGCGGAGGCGTCCGGGTCCTCGGGGAGCAGCAGAACGGTGCCGGTGGGGGTGTTGGACGCGTCGACCCCGGCCGCGGCCATGACGAGGCCCTGCCGGTTCTCCACGATCCGCAGCGTTCCGCGCCGGGCGACCACGCGGACGGTCTCGGCGTCGATCGCCGCCTCGCGGTCGGCCGCCTCGACGATCCGGCCCTCCGCCTTGGAGACGATCTTCGATGTGACGAGCAGGACGTCCCCGTCCACGAGCCCCGGGTCCGTGGTGGCGATCAGCTTGGCGATGTCGTCGCCCGCCCTCACCTCGGGCATCCCCGGCAGCGCCCACACCCGGTACGAGGGTGCCCCGTCGGGTCCGCGGTTCACGCCCGTACCTCCTCGGCGAGTGTCAGAGCCTGCCGCGCCATCTCCGCGGTCGCGTCCACGTCCGTCATCATCAGCGGCACGGCGCGGCAGCGGATTCCGGCCGCCTCGACCCCGGCCACGGACCCGGCGTCCACGGTGTCGACGAGCCATCCGTCGAGCAGCCCCGAGCCGTAGTGCTGTGCGACGGCCGAGGCCGTCGCTTCGACGCCCACCGCGGCCAGCACCTTGTCGGCCATGCCGCGCACGGGTGCGCCACCGACGATGGGGGAGAGGCCGACGACCGGCACCCCGGCCTCGGCGATCGCTTCCCGGATCCCGGGCACGGCCAGGATGGTGCCCACCGAGACGACGGGATTGGACGGCGGGAAGACGATGACGTCGGCCTCGGCGATCGCTTCGAGCACTCCCGGCGCGGGCTTGGCCTGCTCGGCGCCGACCGGCACGATCGCCTGCGCCGTCACGGAGGCGCGCAGCTTCACCCAGTACTCCTGGAAGTGGATGGCTCTGCTCTCGCCGTCGACGTCGACGGCCACGTGTGTCTCGACGCGGTCGTCGGACATCGGGATCAGCCGGACCCCCGGCTTCCAGCGCGCACAGAGCGCCTCGGTGACCGCGCTCAGCGGATAGCCCGCGCCGAGCATCTGCGTACGGACGATGTGGGTCGCGAAGTCACGGTCGCCGAGCCCGAACCACTCGGGTCCCACGCCGTACGCCGCGAGTTCTTCCTTGACCTGGAAACTCTCGTCCGTACGCCCCCAGCCCTGCTCCTCGTTGATGCCACCGCCGAGGGTGTACATCACGGTGTCCAGGTCGGGGCAGACCTTCAGCCCGAACAGATGGATGTCGTCGCCGGTGTTGCCGATCACCGTGATGTCCGCGTCAGGGGCGGCCTGTTTGAGGCCACGCAGGAAACGAGCACCACCGATACCGCCGGCCAGAACCACAATGCGCATGAGGACCAGTCTGTCAGGCGGGACGCGGTCCCCGTGGGGGTGGTCGTGACGTCGCCGTCAGGCGGGTACGGCGTCCAGGGCGGCCGGGGCGCACTGCGCGGTGTGCATCGGCATGTCGGTCAGACCCGGGTAGTAGATGTGCAGGCTGACGGCCGGTTCGAGCGAGTCGTTGACGACCTCGTGGACGTAGCCGGGCGCGAAGACGCGCTGTGCGCCGGCGCCGAGCGTCCGCGTCCCGCCCTCCGTGCGCTCGGTCAGTTCGCCTTCGAGGACGGTGAGTACACCCGAGGACAGGCCGTGGTCGTGGAGCCCGCTGCCCTGGCCGGGAACCCAGCTCAGCAGCCACACCTCGTAGCCGGGCGGGGTCTCCCCCGCCGTGGCGGAGCCGGTGGCCGGGGGAACGCTCTGCAGCCGGTGGTACCAGCGGGTGGTGGTGTCGTACCGGACGAGGTGCGCCCAGCGGGACCGGTCCGCGGCGAGGGAACGGGCCAGGCCGACGAACTCGGCCACGGTGGAGGGGTGGGTGCGGGCCGGCTGGAGGAGGTGCTGGACCTCGAGGATGTCGCCGGCGATCGAGAGGTCGCTGTCGCTGCTGTTCATGGGTGCGGTGGTCCTCGGCATGGGGGTGCATGTGCGGGGGGAGTCGCGGAGACCCGAAAGCGGGGAAGGAGAGCTGGATCAGAGCTGGAGCTCAGGGCTTCAACAGCTGTGACAGCTGGAACAGCAACAGCGGGCCTGGACAGCCGTACGGAACCCACGGACGTGGGTCGGGTACGCGGCTGTGGTCGCTGGCATGCAGTCAAGGAGACCGGCTTGCTCGTCCTTCTGTCAACCCAATGCCCGAATTGGCGGCAATGTTTCACCCCATCCGGTTGTAGTGGGTGGAGAAAGGTTTTGGCAGTTGCGGGAGAGGCAAGGTGGCGCATCAACCGCATGAGTAAACGCGGTTGAGGATCCGTGACCCGACTGTGATCTTGATCCCTTCGGTGATCGAATCGCAACATCGGGGCAACCCCGGTCGTCTCACTCGGTGAGAAGCGGCGCGGAGCCAGGCCGATGGCATATGTCAGGTTTTTGGTGATTTGAACACTTTCCGCATAGGCTTGGTTCCGCAGAGTGAATACCAGGGCCAATAGCAGATCTTCGCTTGACTGGCCCGGAGCTACACACTTGTAATTTCACTCGTGTCGTTCGGCCGCTTCAGTAACGGCTGCATCACGGGGACGCAAGAGACAGACGAGGGGCGCACATGACCGAGCTGTTCCAGCAACTGCTGGTCGAGGACGCGGACGAGGAACTCGGCTGGCAGGAGCGCGCACTGTGCGCCCAGACAGACCCCGAGTCCTTCTTTCCCGAGAAGGGCGGATCCACCCGCGAGGCGAAGAAGGTCTGTCTCGCCTGCGAAGTCCGTTCCGAATGCCTTGAGTACGCCCTCAACAACGACGAACGGTTCGGTATCTGGGGCGGCCTCTCCGAGCGTGAGCGGCGACGCCTCAAGAAGGCCGCCATCTGAGCTGCACCACCGCGGACCACGCATGCCGGTGGCCCGTGGTTCCCACCCTGCGCACAGGGCGGGAACCACGGGCCACCGGCATGTCCGGACGCCTCCGGTCACCGCCGTCGAACCGCTCGGCACGGGGCGCACACCCGTACCGTTAGTGTGGGGCCCCGTCCGAGAGACGCGCCAACGCCCCGCCGGGGCGCGCGTGTACACCGATGCAGCCCCCGGGGGGATCCCCCTCCGGACCCGGCCGGAGGGCCCGTACCTCGATGTCCGTGCACAGCACCTCGGCGGCGCCGAACGCGGTCGCCGCCGCCCCAGAGTTCCCCCGGCACGTCGTCACCGCCGTGCTCGTCTCCCACGACGGCGCACGCTGGCTGCCCGATGTGCTCGCCGGGCTGCTCGGGCAGGAACGCCCCGTACAGAACGTCGTCGCCGCCGACACCGGCAGCGCCGACGACTCCGCCCGGCTGGTCACCGAGGCCCTGGGCGGCGAACGCGTCCTGCACCTCGCGCGCCGTACGAACTTCGGCACGGCCGTCGACGAGGCGAGCCGCACGGCCGGCGTCCTCACCCCCGACGACCTTCCGTACCTCAAGCGCCCCAGCGGCTGGGACCCGGTCAGCCGGACCTGGCGCGACGACGCGTACGACCTGCCGGAGCTCCCGCACGGCGAACCCGTCCAGTGGCTGTGGCTGCTGCACGACGACAGCGCACCCGAGCCGGACGCGCTCGCCGAGATGCTGCGCGTCGTCGACAACGACAGGCACGCCGCGATCGTCGGACCCAAGCTGCGCGGCTGGTACGACCGCAAGCAGCTGCTCGAGGTCGGCGTCTCCATCGCGAACAGCGGACGCCGCTGGACCGGACTCGACCGGCGCGAGCAGGACCAGGGCCAGCACGACCAGGTCCGAACCGTGCTCTCCGTCTCCTCCGCGGGCATGCTCATCCGCCGTGACGTCTGGGAGGAGCTCGGCGGCTTCGACCGCAGACTTCCGCTGATGCGTGACGACCTCGACCTGTGCTGGCGGGCCCACATGGCCGGCCACCGGGTACTCGTCGCACCCGACGCCATCCTTCGGCACGCCGAGGCATCCGCCAGGGAACGCCGCCCCATCGACTGCGCCGGACGCTCCGTCTCCAGCCCGCACCGCGTCGACAAGGCGGGCGCCGTCTACGCGATGCTCGTCAACGCCCGCGGCAAGCAGCTGCCCTGGGCCCTGCTCCGTCTCGTTCTCGGCACCCTGCTCCGCACCCTCGCCTACCTCGTCGGAAAAGTCCCCGGGCAGGCGCTCGACGAGGTCGCCGGACTCTTCGGCACCCTGCTGCGCCCCGGGCGGATCTTCTCGGCACGCCGCGCACGCGGCAAGGGGGCCGTGGACCCCGCCGAACTGCGTGCGCTCTTCCCGCCGCCCGGCGCCACCGTCCGCGCGACCGTCGAACAGGTCGCGGGCAACTTCGGCAACCGCACCGACTCCGACTCCGGCGGCTCACGGCACGGAGCCGTCGAGTCCGGGCCCGGCGGTGACGACGCCGACTTCCTGGAGATCGAGCAGTTCGCGCGGCTCAAGAGGATCGGCCGCAAGCCCGGCCCCGTGCTCTTCGCGCTGCTCCTCCTCGTCTCGCTCATCGCCTGCCGCAGCCTCCTGGCCGGCGGCGCACTCGTGGGCGGCGCCCTGCTGCCCGCACCCGCGGACGTCTCCGACCTGTGGGGGCGTTACGCGGACGGCTGGCACCCGGTCGGTACGGGCGGTACCCAGACCGCACCGCCCTACCTCGCCGTGATCGCCGCACTGTCGGCCCTGTTCCTCGGCTCCACCGGCTTCGCGCTGACCCTGCTGCTGGTCTGCTCGGTACCGCTCGCCGGACTCACCGCCTACTTCGCCTCCCGGCCGCTGATCGAGTCCCGGCTGCTGCGGGCCTGGGCGAGCATCGCGTACGCCTTCCTGCCCGCCGCCACCGGAGCGCTGGCCACCGGCCGCCTAGGCACCGCCGTACTGGCCGTCCTGCTCCCGCTGATCGCCCGCGCGGCCGTTGCCGCGTACGGGCTGCGCGGCGACGGAGGAACGGCGCGCGGCAGCTGGCGTGCCACCTGGGCGTACACGCTGCTGATCACCTTCGCGATGGCCTTCACCCCGATCGTCTGGCCGCTCGCCGTGACCCTCGGTATCGGGGTGCTCGTCCTGCGCCGGGGCGACATCACCGCGTACGGACTGCGCTTCCTGGCCACCGTCGGCACTCCGCTGCTGGTCCTCGCGCCCTGGTCGCTGTCCCTGCTCTCCGGCCCGTCCGGCTTCCTCAGGGAGGCCGGCCTCGACATCGGTACGGGAACGGCGTCCGCGCTCGACCTGCTCGGCATCAGCCCCGGTGGCCCCAAGGCCGCGGGCGGCGTTCTGCTGCTCGGCATCGTGCTGGCGGCGCTGGCGGCCCTGCTGCGCGGGGAGAGGCAGTTCGCGATCCGCGCCGCGTGGGCTGCCGCGCTCGTCGGGCTGCTCTTCGCCGGACTCTCCAACGGGTCCACCTGGGCGGGCCCGGCCACCCTCGTCTACGGGACCGCGCTGATCGCCGCCGCGCTGCTCGGCGCCGACGGCGCCCGCGTGCGCGTGACCGCGCTCAGCTTCGGCTGGCGTCAGCCGGTCGCCGCCCTGATCGCCCTGGCCGCCGGGATCGCGCCCGTGCTGGCCGCGGCCGGGTGGATGATCGGCGGCGCGGCCGGACCGCTGGAGCGCCGGGATCCGGTGCAGGTGCCCGAGTTCGTCGCGGAGGAGAGCACGAACAACAGCGACCAGCCGCGCACCCTGGTCCTCGGCGGTACGTCACCGGCCGCCGTGTCCTACAGCCTGGTCCGGGGCTCGGGCGCCCGCCTCGGCGACGCCGAGCTCACCGAGGCGGGCGGCAGCAACGCCCACCTCGACAAGGTCGTCGCCAACCTGGTCGCGGGCTCCGGTGCCGACCAGGGCGGTCAGCTGAGCGGCTTCGCGATCCGTTACGTCCTCGTGCGGGACGGGGCGCCGCGGCAGATGAGCCGCGTGCTCGACTCCACTCCGGGCTTGAAGAGGCTCAGCCAGCTGGACGGCAGTGCCCTGTGGCGCGTCGACCGCCCGGTCGCCCGCGTCATGATCGTCCCGCCGTCCGGGGCGAGCGGGGAGGAAGCCGCGCAGCTGCAGGTCGGCTCGCTCGCCGTCGAAGCCCACTCCAGGATTCCTGAGGGCGGCTCCGGACGGGTGCTGCGGATCGCCGACGCGGCGGACCCGGGCTGGCAGGCCACGCTGGACGGCCGTGCGCTGACCCCCAAAACCGTGGACGGCTGGGCGCAGGGCTTCGAGCTCCCGTCCGAGGGCGGCAGGCTGGACCTCACGTACGACAGCCCCGTCACACACACCGCCTGGATCTGGGCGCAGGTGGCGCTCGCCGTCGTCCTGCTGGTCCTGGCACTGCCCGGACGCCGCCGGGAGATCGACGACGACCTGCCCGAGGAGGCCGTGACCGCCGGGGCCGAGGCACTCACCGGAGACGGACGCAGGGCGCGCCGGCTCCGGGCGGCGGCCGAGGCCGAGGCCGCGGCGGCGGGGGAGGACGGCGCGGAGACCCCGTACGAGGTTCCGTACGGCCAGGACGCCGCAGCCGCTCCTGTCGTCCAGGAGCCTGCCGGAGCGCCCGGGGAGTACATCCCGGCGCAGCAGAGCGCCGATCCGTACGCGGCGGTCCCGGAGGAGCAGGACGCGACCGGCACGTACGCGGCGGTCCCGCAGCAGAACTACGGGGGGTGGGACGCGCAGCAGTACCAGGGCGCGGACTACAGCCAGTACCAGGGCGAGCAGTACCAGCCCCAGCAGTACCAGGGCGAGCAGTACCAGGGCGGGCAGGACAACGGCGGGTACGGCACCGGCCAGTACGGCGAGCAGTACCCGGCGGCCGACCCCTACGGGACCGGCCAGTACCAGCCGGACCCGTACCAGCAGGGCGCCTACGACCCGTACGGCTATGCACAGCAGCAGCCCCAGGCACCGGGCACGGGCGAAGCCGCCCCGTACGACGCACATGACGAGAACACCGCTCCGGGCGAGGGCCCCTGGCCGTCCGGCAACGCATCGCGAGGCGAGTCCGAGTGAAGTCCACCCCCCTGTCCCTCATCGCGGGCACCGTCGCCCTCGCCGCCGTCACCGGTTTCGCCGCGCTCACCGCGCCGGGCGACGCGGGCACGCCGGAGGCCGGGGCGGCCGCGAGGCTCCCCGTCGAACGCTCCAGCCTGCTCTGCCCCGCGCCCGGCGGCTCCGACCTGTCGGACACGACGTACACGTCCTTCACCCCGGCGGGGGAGAGCGACGGCGAGGCCGGCACCGCCGAGCTGAAGCCGTCCGTTGCGCTCCCGGTGGACGAGGACGTGCCGTCCGACGCGGAGAAGTCCGACGCGGAGAAGGACGAGGAGGGCGAGAAGGACAAGGACGAGGACAGCGAGAAGGACGAGGCCAAGGAGAAGGCCGCGGCCGACAAGCCCGTCATCACGCTCAAGGCGTCCGGCAAGCCGGCCACCGCCGAGACGTCCGATTCCGACGCTCCCGCACTGATCGGCACCGCCACCGGCAAGCTGGCACCCGGCTGGGCCGCCCAGCAGACCACCACGAACCTCGCCGGCGGGTCCCGCGGTCTTCTCGGCGTCAGTTGCTCCGGGCCGGACACGGACTTCTGGTTCCCGGGCGCGAGCACCGCGGCGACGCGGCAGGACTACGTCCATCTGACCAACCCCGACGACACCGCCGCCGTCGCCGACATCGAGCTGTACGGCCCCGAGGGCGCGCTCAAGACCGATGTGGGCGAGGGCATCACGGTTCCGGCGAGGTCGAGTGTCCCGATGCTGATCTCGACCCTGACCACCGAGGCCGTCGAGGACGTGACGGTCCACGTCACCACCCGGGAGGGCCGTGTCGGCGCCGTCGTCAAGGCCGCGGACGACGCGGCGGGCAGTGACTGGCTGGCGGCGTCCGAGGACCCGGCGGGCACGCTCGTGATGCCCGGCATCCCGGCCGACGCCACCTCGGTACGGCTGGTGGCCTTCGCGCCCGGCGAGGACGATGCCGATGTGAAGGTGCAGCTGATGGGGAAGAGCGCGACGTTCGCGCCGGCCGGGAAGGACACCCTGCACATCAAGTCGCAGATGACCGCGGGCGTCGACCTCAAGAACGTCACGCGGGGGGAGCCCGGATCGCTCCTGCTGTCGCCCGCGCAGGGCTCCACGACCCCGATCGTGGCCGCGCTGCGCGTGGTGCGGGGCACCGGTGACGAGCAGGAGATCGCCTACATTCCGGCGACGGGCCCGGTGGGCGAGCGGGCGAGCGTGGCCGACAACCGGGCGAAGGGCTCGGTGCTCTCCCTGACCGCACCCGGCGAGACCGCCAAGGTCAAGGTGACGGCGTCCGCGGGCAGCGAAGGCGGCGAATCGACCGTCAAGACGTACACGGTCAAGGGCGGTACGACCCTCGAGGTGACCCCGGAGGTCCCGTCCGGGCTCAAGGGCGGCTACGCGCTGACGGTCGAGACGGAATCGGGCGGCCCGGTCCATGCCGCCCGTACCCTCACGATCCCGCAGGACGGCGTCCAGATGTTCACCGTCCAGACGCTGCCGGACGACGGCGGCACGGTCGAGGTGCCCGCGGCGGAGCAGGACCTCTCGGTCCTGGACGACTGAGGTGGCCCGCGCCGCGGGCAGGCGTCACTCCTGCCCGTAGCGCGGGTCCACCGATTCGGGTGAGAGCCCGAGCAGCTCCGCGACCTGTTCCACCACGACCTCGTGCACGAGCATGGCCCGCTCGTCACGGTTCTTGGCGCGGATCTCGACCGGGCGCCGGTACACGACGATCTGCGCGGGCTGCCCCTTCACGGCGGGCACCGAACGCCCCAGCGGCACGGTGTCCTCCAGGTCCCCGGGCACATCGAGAACGAGGAAGTCGACATCGGCCAGCTGCGGCCAGCGCCGCTCCAGCCGTTCCACGGAGTCCTGGACGAGATCGCGGAAGCTCTCCCCCCTGCTGACCGACAGCGGCACCTGCGGCGGGGCGACCGGCCCGCGCATGCCGCGGCCATGACGGTCGCGGCGGCGGGGCCGCGGCTCGGACGGGTGGGGCGGTACGGGACTGTCCATCACCGACGCAGCGTAACTCTCCGCAGGATCCATGGATCACGACTGCTCCGCAGGTGGGCCCAATGTCCACACGTGAGCATTCCGGCCAAGGTTGAGTCCGGATCAGGCCCCTGCTGCGACCGTTGACCCTCCGTCGGGTGACCGCTTGTGTCTCCTGCGACGACCGGAAGGGAACCGGAGGTGCCGGTACGTCCCGGCCGCCGCGCAGGTCAGGGCGGCGGTGCGGAGGCCGTCGGGGGAGACCTCGCGGGGCGACACGGTGGTGGGACCTCGGGGAGAGTCGTCGCAGCCCGCTCAAGAGTGCGGTACCGTCCAACATCGTGAGCCCTGTACGTCGCTGTTCGCGAACCGCGTGCGGCCGTCCCGCCGTCGCGACACTGACGTACGTCTATGCCGACTCGACCGCGGTCCTCGGCCCGCTCGCCACCTATGCCGAGCCCCACTGCTACGACCTCTGCGCCGAGCACGGTGAGCGGCTGACCGCGCCCCGCGGCTGGGAGGTCGTGAGGCTCTCCGACCCCTCGGCCCCCACGCGCCCCAGCGGTGACGATCTCGAAGCGCTCGCCAACGCGGTACGGGAAGCGGCGAGGCCGCACGAGCGGGGTAGCGACGGCGGTGGCCGCGGGCCGCGTGCGGCGGACCCGGTGGAGGTCGCGCGACGGGGTCATCTGCGGGTCCTGCGGTCCCCGGACAGCTGACGCCCTCACCGTTCCGGCCCTCCTCCAGTTGGTTCCTCTTTCAAGTTTTCTTGCCGCCCGGGCAATTTTTCGTGCACAGGGCATTGACTGAGACTTGTCGCGGACACGACCATTCCCCCACCTGCGAGAGATCGCTTCCGCATCACGGAATCCGGGGAGGTCTGTGTGTTTGTCCAGCAACTCGAACCCGTAGCCCATTCGCTAGCCCTGTCCGCACTTGTCGCCTCATTGCCGCTGGTCACGGTCCTGGTCCTGCTCGGCGCCATCCGGGTGAAGGCCCACCGGGCCGGCCTCGTCGGCCTCGCGGTCGCCGTGCTCGTCGGCTGGCTCGCCTACGGCATGCCCCTCGGACAGACCCTCTCCGCCGGAGCCCAGGGGGTCCTCTTCGGGCTCTTCCCCATCATGTGGATCGTGGTCAACGCCCTCTGGGTCTACCGGATGACCGTGCGCACCCTGCACTTCGACATCCTGCGGCGCTCCTTCGGCCGGCTCTCCGACGACCCCCGCATCCAGGCCCTCGTCGTCGCCTTCTGCTTCGGCGCGCTCCTGGAGGCGCTGGCCGGCTTCGGCGCCCCCGTCGCCATCTGCTCGGTGATGCTCGTCGCGCTCGGCTTCGACCCGGTGAAGGCGGCCGTCGTCTCGCTGGTCGCCAACACCGCGCCCGTCGCCTTCGGCGCCATGGGTACGCCCGTCGTGACGCTCGCCCAGGTCACCGGACTGCCGCTGGACGACGTCGCATCGGTCGTCGGCCGCCAGACACCGCTGCTCGCCCTGGTCGTACCGCTCATCCTCGTCTTCCTGGTGGACGGGAAGCGCGGCCTGAGGGAGACGTGGCTGCCCGCGCTCGTCTGCGGGGTGGCGTTCGCGGTCGCCCAGTTCGCCGCGTCCAACTACGTCTCGGCGCAGCTCGCCGACATCGCGGCCGCGCTGGTGGGCGCGGGAGCCCTGATCGCCGTTCCCGGCGCCCGCAGGCCCGCCGCCGAACCCGTACGCGCGTCCGTGCTGACCGGCGTACGCAGCGAGGACCTCGACCAGGAGGACCCGCGCCGCGAGGTGCTGCGCGCCTACGCCCCGTACGCCCTGATCGTCGCCGTGTTCTCCGTCGCCCAGATCCCGCCCGTCAAGCGGCTGCTGGCCGAGGCGACCCGCGTCTTCGACTGGCCGTTCCTCGATGTCGCGAACCCCGACGGCGAGGCCGTGGGTGCCAACGCCTTCACCCTCCCCCTCGTCGCGACAGGCGGCACGCTCGTCCTGCTCGCCGGCCTGATCACCGCCGTCGTGCTCGGCGTACGGTCGCGCGACGCGGTACGGGAGTGGGCCGCCACCGTGCACGAACTGCGCTACGCGATCCTCACCGTGACCTCCGTGCTCGCCCTCGCCTACGTCATGAACCTCTCCGGACAGGCCGCCACCATCGGCCAGTTCGTCGCCGCGGCGGGCGCCGGACTCGCCTTCCTCTCCCCGGTGCTCGGCTGGTTCGGCGTTGCGGTCTCCGGCTCCGACACCTCCGCGAACGCCCTCTTCGGCGCCCTCCAGGTGTCCGCCGCACGCGAATCAGGGCTCTCGCCCGAACTGCTCGCCGCCGCCAACAGCTCCGGCGGGGTGCTCGGCAAGATGATCTCCCCGCAGAACCTGACGATCGCCTGCGCGGCCGTCGGCCTCGCCGGCCGGGAGGGCGATCTGCTGCGCAAGGTCCTGCCCTGGAGCCTCGGCCTGCTGCTGGTGATGTGCCTCGTCGTGATGGCCCAGAGCACGGTGGTGCTGGGCTGGATGCTCCCCTGACGGCCGGCGGGGGACGGCCAGGTAGTTTGGGCGGTCCGTAAAGACCCCAGGAGGACCGGCCGTGGTTGCTGATCTGTCGCAGCTCGTGAAGGCGTACGACGTGCGCGGAGTGGTGCCCGACCAGTGGGACGAAGCGCTGGCCGAACTGTTCGGCGCCGCGTTCGTCCAGGTCACCGAGGCGGACGCGATCGTCATCGGTCACGACATGCGGCCCTCGTCGCCCGGACTGGCCGCGGCCTTCGCCCGCGGGGCGACGGGGCGCGGCGCCGACGTGACCCTGATCGGCCTCTGCTCGACGGACCAGCTGTACTACGCCTCCGGGGCGCTCGACCTGCCCGGAGCGATGTTCACGGCCTCGCACAACCCGGCTCGGTACAACGGCATCAAGATGTGCCGCGCCGGGGCCGCGCCCGTGGGCCAGGACACCGGCCTGACCGAGATCCGCACCCTGGTCGAGCAGTGGTCGGAACACGGTGCCCCGGCAACGACCGCCACAGCCGCCGGCACGGTCACCGAGCGCGACAGCCTCACCGACTACGCCGCGCATCTGCTGGGCCTGGTGGACCTCGCGGGGATCCGCCCGCTCAAGGTCGTCGTGGACGCGGGCAACGGCATGGGCGGCCACACGGTCCCCACCGTCTTCGCGGGCCTCCCGCTCGACCTCGTACCGATGTACTTCGAGCTGGACGGCACCTTCCCCCACCACGAAGCCAACCCGCTGGACCCGAAGAACATCGTCGACCTCCAGGCCCGCGTCCTCGCCGAGGGCGCCGACCTCGGCCTCGCCTTCGACGGCGACGCGGACCGCTGCTTCGTCGTCGACGAGCGCGGCGAGGGCGTCTCCCCGTCCGCGATCACGGCTCTGGTCGCGGCCCGCGAGCTCGCCCGCAACGGCGGCAAGGGCACCGTCATCCACAACCTGATCACCTCCTGGTCCGTCCCGGAGGTCGTCCGTGAGAACGGCGGAACCCCCGTCCGCACCCGGGTGGGCCACTCCTTCATCAAGGCGGAGATGGCCGAGCACGGCGCGATCTTCGGTGGCGAGCACTCCGCGCACTACTACTTCCGGGACTTCTGGAACGCCGATACGGGCATGCTCGCCGCCCTCCACGTCCTGGCGGCGCTCGGCGGCCAGGACGGCCCGCTCTCCGGCCTCGTCGACCAGTACGACCGCTACGCCGGCTCGGGCGAGATCAACTCCACCGTCACCGACCAGGCGGACCGGCTGGCCGCGATCAAGGCGGCCTACGGGGACCGCGACGACGTGACCCTCGACGAGCTCGACGGGCTCACGGCGACGAACGCCGACTGGTGGTTCAACCTCCGCGCCTCCAACACCGAACCGCTGCTGAGGCTGAACGTCGAGGCACGCGACGAGAAGACGATGGCGGCGGTACGCGACGAGGTCCTGGCGCTCGTCCGCGCCTAGGGTCTTCCGCCCGGGCCAGGCGCTTCGCGAGGCAGGCGTGAACAGGACGAGAGGCGCCTCCTCCGGGGCTCGCGAGCCCGGCAGGACCCGCGACGCGCCCGCTCCCGACCCGGCCGGTCACGGGCGATCAGGCCCGGTCCGGCCGGACCGGGCCGGACGGGCGGCCCCGAGGGCTTCCCCCGCACCCGCCGCCGGATGCACCGCCGGGCAGACCCCGCCGGGCCGCGCCCCTGTCGGCCCGGCGGTAGGCTGACGACGCTCCAGCTCCGTGGACCGAACCAGGTCCGCGCCTGATCCGTACCGCATGCTCGAAGGGACCCACCCCATGCCGCTCGAAGCCGGCCTTCTGGAGATCCTCGCCTGCCCGGCCTGTCACTCCCCGCTCGACGACAGGTCTGCAGCCGACAGCCCCGAGCTGGTGTGCACCGGCGTGGACTGCGCCCTCGCCTACCCGGTACGGGACGGCATCCCGGTCCTCCTGGTCGACGAAGCCCGCCGCCCCGCGTAGTCCGCACGCTGATCAGCACGGTGATCGGAGGCCCACCGCCATGCTCGACGAGTCGTTGCTCGACGCCCCGGAAGCCCTGGCCCGAGCCGACCGGCGCGGTCTGCTCCGTGGAGCCGCCGAGGCCGGTGCCCGCGTCCGTACCGCCGCCCGGCACGCCGCCGAGGCGGGCATCGGCGCACTGGCCCCCGAAGGCCGGCCGCGCGCCGTCCTCGTCGCGGGCCCCGGCACCGCCGCATCGGGGGTCGCCGACCTGATCGGCGGCCTCGCGGGCGCCGCCGCACCCGTCACCCAGATCCGTCCCACCGGCGTCGCACCCGCCCCAGGAGCCCTGCGCTGGGCGCTGCCCGGCTGGGCCGGCTCCCTGGACCTGCTGCTGATCGCGACGGCCGACGGCTCGGAACCGGGCCTCGCCCTGCTCGCCGAGCAGGCCTACCGCCGCGGCTGCACGGTCGTCGCCGTCGCCCCCGTCCGCTCACCGCTGCGCGAGGCCGTCAACGGCGTCCACGGACTCGTCGTACCGATGGCCACCGCCCCGCACGGCGAGTACGACGCCGAGACCTCGGCAGCGGGCCCCGGCACCCTCTGGGCCCTGCTCACCCCGCTGCTCGCCCTGCTCGACCGGGTGGGCCTGCTCGACGCGCCCGCCGACGCGTTGCAGAAGGTCGCCGACCGCCTCGACCGCACCGCCCAGCGTTGCGGCCCGGCCATCGCCACGTACAGCAACCCGGCCAAGACCCTCGCGGCGGAACTCGCCGACAGCCTGCCGCTCCTGTGGACGGAGGGCGACGCCGCGGGCCCCGTCGGGCGGCGGTTCGCCGCCGTACTGGCCGAACTCGCCGGCCGCCCGGCCCTCGTGGCCGAACTGCCCGAAGCGCTGCCCTCCCACGGTGGGCTGCTCGCCGGGGCGTTCGCCGCGGGAGCCGACCCCGACGACTTCTTCAGGGACCGGGTGGACGAGCCGGAAGCCATGAGAGCCCGGGTCGTCCTGCTCCGCGACCGGCCCACCGGCGGCCTCACCGCAGGACCGGCCGCCCGCGAACTGGCCCTCAGCCACGAGACGGCCATCAGCGAGCTCGAACCCGAGGAGGGCAGCGAGCTCGAAGCCCTCGCGGAGCTCCTCGCCGTCACCGACTTCGCGGCCGTCTACCTCTCCCTGGCGGCGGACAACCGGGCCTGAAACACCGCTTGTTCGCCCCTTCTCTTCCCGCACCTCCGCCCCGCGCACCACACGAGGACGAAACTTCCATGGACCGGCTCTCCAACACCGTGCGCCCCTACGCGTGGGGCTCCACCACGGCCATTCCCGAGCTGCTCGGCACCGCCCCCACCGGCGAACCGCAGGCCGAGATGTGGATGGGAGCGCACCCCGGAGCGCCCTCCCGCCTCACCCGGCCCTCGGGCACGGAGCAGTCCCTCACGGACGTCATCGCAGCCGACCCCGAGCGGGAGCTGGGCCCGGCGGCCGTCGCGGCGTTCGGCCCCCGCCTCCCCTTCCTGCTGAAGCTGCTCGCGGCAGGAGCGCCGCTCTCCCTCCAGGTCCACCCCGACCTCGCACAGGCACAGCAGGGGTACGCGGACGAGGAGAGCCGGGGCGTCCCGATCGACGCCCCCCACCGCACGTACAAGGACGCCAACCACAAGCCCGAGCTGATCTGCGCGCTCACGCCGTTCGACGGACTGTGCGGCTTCCGCAGGCCCGCCGACGCGGCCGAGGCGATAGCGGCCCTCGGCGTCGACTCCCTCAAGCCGTACGTGGACCTGCTCCACGCCCGCCCCGAGGAAGCGGCCCTGCGCGAGGTACTCACGGCGATCCTGACAGCCGACCCGGACGAGATGGCGCACACGGTCAACGAGGCGGCCGAGGCCGCCGACCGGCTCGGCGGCGCCCACGCCCCGTACGCCCAGATTGCCCGTCACTACCCCGGCGACCCGGGCGTCATCGCCGCCATGCTGCTGAACTACGTTCAACTGCAGCCCGGCGAGGCCCTGTTCCTCGGCGCGGGCGTGCCGCACGCCTACCTCGGCGGACTCGGCGTCGAGATCATGGCCAACTCGGACAACGTGCTGCGCTGCGGACTGACCCCCAAGCACGTCGATGTCCCCGAACTGCTGCGCATCGTCCGCTTCGAGGCCACCGACCCGGGCATCCTGCGCCCCGAGGCCTCACCCACCGGCGAGGAGCTCTACGAGACGCCGGTCGACGAGTTCCGGCTGTCGCGCTACGCCCTGTCGTCCGGTGGAGCACCGATCGCCCTGACAGCGGCCACCCCGCAGATCCTGCTCTGCACGGCAGGCGCTCCCCGGATCGGTGAACTGGACCTCGCACCGGGCGAATCCGTCTTCGTCCCGGCGGACGAACCGGTCGAAGTATCCGGTACGGGAACACTCTTCCGCGCCACCGTGGTGGTCTGACGTACCGTCCTCATCAGCGGCTGCAACAATGTCCGGCCGTACCGCGGCGCCCGTGCCGCAGCACCGAGGAAGGGACACCACGCACCCATGAGCGCGTCAGGCGGAACCAAGGCGATCGTGGCGGCACTCGCCGCCAACCTCGCGATCGCAGTGGCCAAATTCGTGGCGTTCCTCTTCAGTGGCTCGTCGTCGATGCTCGCGGAGAGCGTCCACTCCCTCGCGGACTCGGGCAACCAGGGCCTCCTGCTGCTCGGCGGCAAGAAGGCCCAGCGCGAGGCGACTCCGCAGCACCCCTTCGGATACGGGCGCGAGCGCTACATCTACGCGTTCCTCGTCTCCATCGTGCTGTTCTCGGTCGGTGGCATGTTCGCGATCTACGAGGGCTACGAGAAGATCAAGCACCCGCACGCGATCGAGGCCTGGTACTGGCCGGTCGGCGTGCTGGTCTTCGCGATCATCGCCGAGAGCTTCTCCTTCCGCACGGCGATCGTCGAGTCCAACCTGACCCGCGGCAAGCTCTCCTGGACCCAGTTCGTCCGCCGTGCCAAGGCCCCCGAGCTGCCCGTCGTCCTCCTCGAGGACCTCGGCGCGCTCATCGGCCTGATCCTGGCCCTCGTCGGCGTCAGCCTGGCCCTGGGCACCGGCAACGGTGTGTGGGACGGCATCGGCACTCTCTGCATCGGCATCCTGCTGATCGTCATCGCGATCGTCCTCGCCGCAGAGACGAAGTCGCTGCTGCTCGGTGAGGCGGCCGGAGTCGAGGACGTCGAGAAGATCAAGAGCGCGGTGGTCGACGGGGACACCGTCACCCGCATCATCCACATGCGCACGCTCCACCTCGGACCGGAGGAACTGCTGGTCGCCGCCAAGATCGCGGTCCGGCACGACGAGTCCGCCACAGAGGTCGCGGACGCCATCAACTCGGCCGAGTCACGGATCCGTGCGGCCGTCCCGATCGCCCGGGTCATCTACCTCGAGCCGGACATCTACAACGAGGAAGCCGCAGAGGCCGGCACCAACCCGGGCAAGACCCCCGGAGGCCCGGTGCAGGTCGACCCGGCCGGCCCCGATGGCCCGACTGCCCCGGACTCCCCGGACTCCCCGGCCGATTCCGGCCACTGACCCGTAAAGGACCGGCCCGGATCGCTCCGAACGGCCCCGTGGGGGACCCCCGATGCCCGGGCGGGCTGGGGCCCACTGGGCCGTTCGGTGTAGATTCGTCGGAGTACCAGACGTCGCTGCTGATGGCGGTCGATCGGTTCGCATACGCGGGCCGGCCGAGGGAGAGAGGGCCTCCGACGGACTGCACTGCGGATCACCCGGGCATTCGTGTGCCCGTACCGCCGCAGAGCCAGCCAGCCCACCCTCGACCCATCACGAGGAGCAGCCCGTTATGACGACGGCCGCCAATCGCCAGGACTTCAAGGTCGCCGACCTTTCTCTTGCCGCCTTCGGGCGCAAGGAGATCACCCTCGCCGAGCACGAGATGCCCGGCCTGATGTCGATCCGCAAGGAATACGCCGCCACGCAGCCGCTGGCCGGTGCCCGCATCACCGGTTCGCTGCACATGACGGTGCAGACCGCGGTGCTCATCGAGACGCTCGTCGCCCTGGGCGCCGACGTCCGCTGGGCCTCCTGCAACATCTTCTCCACCCAGGACCACGCGGCCGCCGCCATCGCGGTCGGCCCGAACGGAACCCCGGACGCCCCCGCGGGCGTGCCCGTCTTCGCCTGGAAGGGCGAGACGCTGGAGGAGTACTGGTGGTGCACGGAGCAGGCTCTGACCTGGCCCAACACCCCCACCGGTGGCCCGAACATGATCCTCGACGACGGTGGTGACGCCACCCTTCTCGTCCACAAGGGCGTCGAGTTCGAGAAGGCGGGCGCTGCCCCGGACCCGTCGACCGCGGACAGCGAGGAGTACGCGTACATCCTCACCCTGCTGAACCGCACCCTCGGCGAGTCCCCGCAGAAGTGGACCCAGCTGGCGTCCGAGATCCGCGGTGTCACCGAGGAGACCACGACGGGTGTGCACCGGCTGTACGAGATGCACCGCGACGGCACCCTCCTCTTCCCGGCGATCAACGTCAACGACGCCGTGACCAAGTCGAAGTTCGACAACAAGTACGGCTGCCGCCACTCGCTGATCGACGGCATCAACCGGGCCACGGACGTCCTGATCGGCGGCAAGACCGCCGTCGTCTGCGGCTACGGCGACGTGGGCAAGGGCTGCGCGGAGTCCCTGCGCGGCCAGGGCGCCCGAGTGATCATCACCGAGATCGACCCGATCTGCGCCCTGCAGGCGGCGATGGACGGATACCAGGTCGCCACCCTCGACGACGTCGTGGAGACCGCGGACATCTTCATCACCACGACGGGCAACAAGGACATCATCATGGCCGGCGACATGGCCAGGATGAAGCACCAGGCCATCGTCGGGAACATCGGCCACTTCGACAACGAGATCGACATGGCCGGCCTGGCGAAGATCGACGGCATCGTCAAGGACGAGGTCAAGCCGCAGGTCCACACCTGGACGTTCTCCGACGGCAAGGTCCTGATCGTGCTGTCCGAGGGCCGCCTGCTGAACCTCGGCAACGCCACCGGTCACCCCTCGTTCGTCATGTCCAACTCGTTCGCGGACCAGACCCTGGCCCAGATCGAGCTGTTCACCAAGCCCGAGGCGTACCCGACCGATGTCTACGTGCTGCCCAAGCACCTGGACGAGAAGGTCGCCCGACTGCACCTCGACGCACTGGGCGTGAGGCTCACGACCCTGCGCCAGGAGCAGGCCGACTACATCGGCGTCCCGGTCGAAGGACCGTACAAGTCCGACCTCTACCGCTACTGAGCGGCCCGCCGGCCACCGGCCGGCGGACTATCGGCAGCAGGTACGAGCGCAGGCCCCCGCACCCCCGTGCCGGGGGCCTGCCCCGTACCGCCCCCGCACAGCCCGAGGAACCAGAAGGACCCCATGCCCCGCGGCCGGTATTCGCTCCACGACCTCCACGACCACACCCCCCTCGGAGAAGAGCACTTCCACTGCGCCCCCGGCCCCTCCGGCTGGCGCTATGTCTCCCAGACAACGGCCCCGTCGGGCGACCACCTGGGCTCCGTCGACCTGGCCCTGGACGAGCTCGGCCGCCCCATCCGCCTCCAACTGCACGCCGCGAGCTGGCAGATCCGCGGCGCAGCCCTCGAAGGCGTCACCTGGGTACGGACCGACCCGAGCGGCACCCACGCCACCGAAGGCAATGTCCGCGCCCACGCCTTCTCCGGCACGTCCCCCGCGTTCCTCGTCGCCACGGCACGACTCCTGCGCCTCACCCCCGATTCCCCCGAGACCCGTGTCCGCCTGGTCACCTTCACGGACCCGGTCCTCGCTCCCCGTACTGTCGACCAGTCCTGGGCCCTGGTGAAGAGTGAAGCGCACGCCACTGACAACGGGTCACTGATCGTGGACGAGTACCAGGTCAGCACCCTCGACACCGGTGACCGGCACACCGTCCACATCGCCGGGGACGTGGTCCTCGCGGCTCCCGGAATCGAGCTCGAGCACCTGGAAAGCCCGCCCTCCCCGCGGAGCCACTAGGCAGGCGGGGCGAACCCGGTCGTCGCGGCAGGCGGGGTGGGAGCGGTCGTCCCGACAGGGGTGGGACCGTTCGGCAGGGGCCTGCCGGGCGCCTCTGCCGGAGACGCACCGGGCGGGGCCGGCGCCGCGGCGGACCACGCGCCGTCGACGGGACGGACCGCTTCTCCGGGCCGGGGCCATCCGGGCTGGATTCCACCGGAACTCACCGCGCCCGTCGGCACCGGCGCCGGTCCGGCTCCCTGAGCCCCTCTTCGGGCAGCAGCCATGACCCGCCGGACATCCCGCGCCTGCCGCTCGTTCACGACCGCCGCCAAATACGCCGCCGCGGGAACTCCCGGCGGAACCGGGACCCCTGTACGGCCGGCCAGATCGTCCGACAGCCGCTGCGCGATCGACCCGCCCACACCCGGGTCGAGCTGGTGCATCCGCGTGAGGTACTGCCGGATCGCCAGCCAGAGGTCGTCCGGCACGGCAGACAGATCCAGCTGCGCGAAGCGCCCCACCAGCCAGGGCGGTGGCGGCGGCACGGCAACCGCCCGCCCGGTGGGCACCCGCTCACGTATGACGAGGGTCCCCGCGAACACGTCCCCCAGCCGCCGTCCCCGCGCCGATACCAACGACGCGATGCATCCCACGACACCGAACGTGCCCAGGATCTCGACCACGCCCATCGAACCCCGCACGAGCGCGTGCCGGAACCGGATCGGTCCGCCGTCATCACGCACCACGCGCAGGCCGCAGGCCAGCTTCCCGAGCGAACGGCCGTGGCTGAGCGTCTCCACGGCGATCGGCCCTCCCACCAGCACCAGGAGGAAGGTGGCGACGGCGATGGCCGCGGTGGCGGCCTCGTCGAGCGCCACGGTCGCAACAGCGAGACCGATGGATATCAGAACAAAGACCGTCAGAACCACCGCGAGATCGATGGCGATCGCCAACGCCCGGCTCGGTAGCCTCGCCGGCTGCAACCCCAGAACGACCGCATCCCCGGTCACGAGCTCACTCATCGCCGCCCACCCTTCGCCGCCCTTCCCTGCCCCTCGGAACCTCAGTCTGCCAAGCTGACCCGCAGCGCGCCGCAGTAGTACGGACCCGTACGCAACCATGCCTGGAGCAGCAGCCGACCATGGATCTCGACGTCTTCGTGACCACCCACCGCACCGAGTGGGACCGCCTGGACCACCTCCTGCACCGAGGGCGCAGTCTGACCGGTGCCGAGGCGGACGAACTCGTCGCCCTCTACCAGCGAACGGCGACCCACCTTTCCCTGATCCAGTCCAGCGCCCCGGACCCACTTCTCACCGCGCGACTCACCCAGCTCGTGGCCCGCGCCCGGTCCACGGTGACGGGGACCCGCCGTGCCTCGTGGCGCGACGCCGCACGATTCCTGACCGCCGGTTTTCCCGCAGCGGTCTACCGCTCGCGGCACTGGTGGATCCCCACGGCGGTGCTCTCCGTACTTCTGGCCGCTGTCATGGGCTGGTGGATAGGCACCCACCCCGAGGTCCAGTCGGCGATCGCCGCCCCCGAGGACCTGCGCAGCCTGACCCGCCCCGGCGGGGAGTACGAGACGTACTACTCCAGCCACCCGGCGGCCTCGTTCGCGGCCCAGGTCTGGACGAACAACGCCCAGGCCGCAGCGATGTGCCTGGTACTGGGAGCGTTCCTCTGCATACCGGTGATCTGGATCCTCTTCGTCAACGTGCTCAACCTTGCCGTCGGCATCGGCCTGATGTCCTCGGCCGGCCGCCTCGACACGTTCCTGGGGCTTGTCCTGCCGCACGGCCTGCTGGAACTCACCGCTGTCTTCGTGGCAGCCGGTACGGGCCTCCGCCTCGGCTGGACCGTGATCGACCCGGGGCCTCTCAGCAGGCGCTCCGCCCTGGCCCAGCAGGGCCGGGCAGCCATCGGCATGGCCATCGGTCTCGCCCTGGTCCTGTTCGTGTCCGGGGTCATCGAGGGCTTCGTGACCCCCTCCGGGCTTCCCACCTGGGCTCGGATCACCATCGGGATCGTCGCCGAGCTGGTCTTTCTTGCCTACGTCTACATCCTCGGGGGCCGAGCGGCGAGGGCCGGCGACACGGGTGATCTTGAAGCCGTCGAACGAAGTGCCGAGTTGCCCTCTGCGGCCTGACGGCCGATGTGCGTACACCCCTGCTGACCTGCTAGTGTCCTCCTCGCCCACAAAAACTGTTGACACAGTCGGCGTGGGGAGGTAGATTTTAACGGTTGCAACGGACTGGACAGGTTCGGGTGCGACGGTTAAAGTTCATACTCGCTCTTACCGGGGACGAGATCCCTGGAGAGTCGATCGATTCTTCTTCTCTTTCGAGCATTGACCCGATTAGCTTCGGCTCAATTGCTTCTGATAAAGTCGAGTCAGCCGAAAGGCAAAGGCCAGTCCACAGGCCACCGGAATCAAATTCGGACCGGAAACGGAACGGAGAAGAGTCTGGTAAAGTTGGAATCGCTGGAAAGGGAAAACGCGAAAGCGAAGAACTGGAAAGCGAAACCCGCTTCGACCGGGAATCGGACACGAAAGAGTCTGATAGAGTCGGAAACGCAAGAACGAAGGGAAGCGCCCGGAGGGCCCCGGTGAAACGGGAC